>JAICNY010000227.1 GCA_025930955.1 Thermoleophilia bacterium | reverse complement strand
CGGGCAGGTCGTGATCGCCCTCGTCGGGAAGTACGTCAAGCTCCAGGACGCGTACCTCTCAGTCCACGAGGCGCTCAAGCACGCGGGCATCCACCACGGGGTCGACGTGAGCGTGCGCTGGTTCGACGCCGAGGGGATGAGCCTCGAGGAGGCGGCCGCCGAGCTGGAGGGCGTCGACGGCGTGCTCGTCCCGGGCGGCTTCGGCTCGCGCGGCTGGGAGGGCAAGATCACCGCCTGTCGCGTCGCCCGCGAGCGGGACGTCCCGTACCTCGGCATCTGCCTGGGGATGCAGGTGGCCGTCTCGGAGTACGCCCGGCACGTCGTCGGCCTCGAGGGCGCCAACTCGACGGAGATGGACCCCGAGACGCCCTTCCCGGTGATCGACCTCCTGCCCGAGCAGAAGGAGATCGAAGACCTGGGCGGGACGATGCGTCTCGGCGCGGACGCGGTCGAGCTCGTCGTGGGCACGCGGGCGCACGCGGCGTACGGCGAGACCGTCGTCCACGAGCGCCACCGCCACCGCTACGAGGTCAACAACCACTACCGGCAGGCCCTCGTCGACGCGGGCCTCGTCGTCTCGGGGACGTTCCAGTCCGGCCGCCTCGTCGAGGTGATCGAGCTGCTCGACCATCCGTGGTTCGTCGCGAGCCAGTTCCATCCCGAGTTCAAGTCGCGGCCCACGCGCCCGGCGCCGCTCTTCAGGGACTTCGTCGGCGCCGCCCGGGAGCGCGCGCGCGAGCGCGGCCGGGTCGCCGCGGCCGCCGCGCCCTAGACCCCGCGCGGTTGGCGGGGACCTCCGCCCACGAACGGCTCGCGACCGTCCTCGGCCGCCGGGTGCGACCGCCGCGGCGGCGGCATGCCCTGGTCGCCGCCGCGCTCCTGGGCGGGTCGGAGCTGGTTCGCGGTGTCTCCACCGCACCGGACGACCCGGTCGACGACGAGACCGTGTTCGAGATCGGCTCGATCACGAAGGTCTTCAACGGGATCCTGCTCGCCGCCTGCGCCGGCCGCGGCCTCGTCGAGCTCGACGAGCCGTTGCGGGCGTTGCTGCCCTCGACGACTCGTATGCCGCCCGAGGGTCGCGAGATCACGCTCGCCCAGCCCGCCTCGCACTCCTCCGGGCTGCCGCGGATGCCGCCCGGCGTGCCACCGATCGCGCTCGGTCGGCGGCACCAGGAGCGGCTGAGGAGCTCCACGCCCGACGACCTCTTCGCCACGCTCCCGGCCACGAGAATCAGGCATCCGCCGGGGAGGCGGTACCACTACTCCAACCTCGGCGCCGCGCTCCTCGGCCACGCGATCGCCCGGCGGGCGGAGACGACCTGGGAGGAGCTCGTGCGCACGGTCGCCTGCGAGCCGCTCGGGCTCGCCGCCACGAGTGCCGTGATTCCGCCCGAGGGCGACCCAGGTCTCGGCGGACGTTCCTGGGTCGGACGTCGAGTGCCGCCGTGGGACTTCCCGGCGCTTGCACCGGCCGGGGTGCTTCGCTCTACTGCGCGCGACATGCTGAGCTTTCTACGCGCCAACCTCGACGATCCGCCGGGGACGTTGGAGCGCGCGCTGACCCTCGCGCGGAGCCCCCGTTTCGACACCGGCGGAGATCTCCAGGTCGGCCTCGGCTGGCACATCACGCCCCTGCACCGCACGCCGCTTCCCGGGGCAGGCTCCCCCCGACGGAACAGCCCGGCGATGGTCTGGCACAACGGTCTGACGCTGGGCTTTGGGAGCTTTGCCGGCTTCGTCCCGGCCACCGGCGCGGGCGTCGTCGTCCTCGCGAGCCGCTTCCGCTCGGTGACCGGGCTCGGCATCCGAATCCTCCGCGAGCTGAGCGAGGACGCTGCGGCGCAGGCCCGCGAAGCGCGCCGCTAGCGCGCCGTGGACGCCGAGATCCGCCGTCCGGGCGCCGAGGAGCGCGGGGTCGACGAGTCCGCGCGTGGCTCCTCGCACCTCATGCTCGAGTGGGGCTCGGCACACCCTCGTAGCGCTCGGGCAGCCGGTAGCCGCGCACCCAGTCGACCACGAGCTCCTTCGGGTAGGCGCCCCGCGGCGCGCCTGCCTCGCGGAACTCGTAGATCCCGAGCATGAGCTGCATTGGGTACGAAGGCGACTGCTCCACCGCTTTGACGAGCGCGCCGTCGACGAGGAACGAGACGCGCTCGGGCGTCCACTCGGCCGCGTAGTCGTGGGGCTCGCGTGCGTCGATGGCCACCGTCTCGCGTGAGAAGTCGTCGACGATCGCGGGGTCGCCGAACGGGTGCACCCCCATCCCGACCGCGGCGGAATCCCGCTTCACGTCGCGTCCGAAGATCTCGCAGACGCAGATCTCGGCGGAGCGCTCCGGCTCGTCCTCGTAGCCGATCATCCAGAGGGCGACCATGCTGAGCGGATCGTCGATCGCGCGCAGGCGGATCTCGAAGAGGCCGTATCGCGGCGTGTAGAGCCTGACGTTGCGCTGTGCCTCGCGGACGACCGCGTCCGGGCTGAAGCGGTGCTGTCCGACAGCGCTCCCGACGGCGCCCGCGAAGAGACCGGTCTGGAGCGACGAGACGCGTGTTTCGCCGTCGAGCTCGGGCGCCCACGGCTCCTGGTCGGCGTCGATGCGGAGCCGGAGGAGGCCGCCGCCGATCTCGTAGCGCGCCGCGGCGCGCTCGCGGGAGCTCCACTGCGGCAGGTAGTACGGAAGCCAGCGGCGCTCGTCGAGGCTCGGCCCGTCGAAGGCGTCCTCGAACTCGAGCGCGTAGGCGTCCCGGTCCATGGGGCAAAGTGTCGCAGCGGCGCGGGGGTAGGATCGGCGGGTGACGAGAACCTGGGCGACCGACGTGCTGCCGCTCTTCCTCGAGCTCG
>JAICNY010000140.1 GCA_025930955.1 Thermoleophilia bacterium | reverse complement strand
GCCTTCGGGATCGCCGAGCGCGTCCTCCAGGGCGCGCAGCTCCGCATGCCGGAGGAGCTCGCGCGGGCGAGCTCGATCTACTGGATCAGCCCGAACGGCGACCTCGGCTCGGGCCCGTCGGCGCTCGGGATCGGCGACCTCTCGGCCGGCTTCGGCACGGCGCTCGCCCCGCCCGGGAGCGGCTCGGGCGGCGGCGGTGGCGGCTTCTCCGGCGGTGGCGGAGGCGGCGGCGGAGGGGGCGGCGGCGGAGCCTGGTAAGCCCGTTCGGAATCCGGCCTCGCGCTGCGCGAGGCCATGACGATTCCGAACGGCGTGGCGACCACTCGAACGTTTCGGGCCGCGCCGGGCGCAGCCCGCCGCGGCGACGCCATCCTTCCTGGTCGTCTCAGGCGCCCCAGCCCGGCGGGGGGTCGTGCAGGCCGGGCTCGATGTGCCAGTACTCGCGGAGCTCCTTGCAGCGGCCGTCCGCCGCGAAGCGGAGGACGAGGCAGCCGGGCAGGGTCACGTCCTCGCCCTGCTGGCGCATCCGCGTCCACCACTCGACCGCGGCGTGCCGCCCGGCGGCGACCGGCTCGCCGAAGGCGACCGACACGTTCGCCTGGCCGGACGTCGCGCCCGCCCAGTACCTCCGGATCCCCTCGTGCCCGACGTGCGGCTCCCGGAAGGGATGTGAGCGGTAGACGGCGTCCTCGGTGAAGAGCGGGACCGCCGCCTCGACGTCCGCGCCCTCCCAGGCGCGGCGGTACGCCTCGAGCCACTCGCGGAACGTCACGCCGAACGCCTCCGCCGGTGCTCGTAGAGCGCGATCGCGCCGGTCACGGCGACGTTTAGGGAATCGGAGGCGGAGCCGACCGGGATCGCGACCTGCGCGTCGCACGCCGCGACGACGCCCGCAGGCAGCCCATCGCGCTCCGCGCCGAGGACGAACGTCACCCGCTCGGGGAGGTCGGCGGCCCAGAGCGGCTCGGGCGCGCCCGGGACGAGCGCGATCCGCGGCCCTGGCGCGTCCTCGAAGGAGGCGAGCGGCACGCGGAACGTCGCGCCCACCGCAGCGCGGAGCGCCTTCGGCCCGGCCGGGTCGGCCGATCCGGACGAGAGCGCGACGAATGCGGGCCCGAGCGCGTCGGCCGCCCGCACGAGCGTCCCGACGTTCCCGGGGTCGTGCACGCGCCAGAGCGCAAGCCCGACCGGCGCGTCCGTCCCGCGCGGCAGGTCGGCCCGCCGGAAGATCCCGAGCACGCGCGGCGGGTGAGGCAGCGACGCGAGCTCAGCGAGGAGCGCCGGCGACACGAGCTCCGCGCCCGTCAGCCGCTCGACGAGCGCGGGCCGCTCCGCGTCCACGAGCGCCTCGACCGGTTCGAGCCCCGCGTCGAGCGCCGCCGCGACCAGGTCCTCGCCCTCCGCGACGAGCAGCCCGAGGCGCTCCCGCTGCGAGCGTGACTCGAGCCGGCGCACGAGCTTGAGCCGCGGGTTCGACGCCGACGTGATCACGGGCCGAGCCAGCGGAGCCGGTTCCCATGCCCGTCGAGCCGCGCGAGGCGCCGCCGCTCGCCGCCCGGCCAGACGCGCAGGTCGAGCGCGAACGTCTCGAACCCGATCTCCCCCTGGATGTCGTCCCCCGCGTGCTCGTACGAGAGCCATGCGAGCGGTGCCTCCTCCCCGGCCTTCTCGACGATCCCCCCGAGCCGAGCGCGGTCCTCGGCCGAGAGGTACGCCGTCGACGCCGAGTGGAAGACGACCGTGAGCGCGTCCGGCGCCCGTGCCGCGAGAAGGCGCGGAAGCTCCTCGAGGTAGTCGCCGGCGACGAGCTCCGGCGGCTCGTGCCGCGCGACCTCGAGCGCCGCCCGCAGCCTGGCGAGCCGCTCCTCCTGGTCGGCCCACACGAACGCCTGCAGGCGCAGCGCCGCCGCGTCGTCGCGCACGTCGACGGGGGCGCGGTCGATTCCGAGCCGCCCCCGGACGAGCGGGCGCCGCTCGAGCAGCTCCGCGGGCGGCCCGCCTTCGGCCTCACCGTGCAGCGCGAGCGGCGCGTCGTCCGAGCCCCACGACCCGGCCGGGTACCGATAGGCCCACCGGTCCCAGAGCAGGTTGAGCCCCGCGCTCGGCCCGAGCTCCACGAGATCGAGGACGGGCGCGCCGGCCGAGAGGAACCCCGGGAGCAGCCCCCACGCCCGCTGCACTTCGTTCGTCTGGACCGGCTCCTCCGCGACGAAGCGCGCGAGCCTCGCGCGGTGTTCCCGCAACACCTGCGGGAGCCGCGACCACGGATCTGGCTCCTCCCCGCCGAGCGCGAGCAGGTGGACGCCGCCGAAGAGCGCGAGCGGCGCGTCCCACGACGAGCCGCGCGCCCCGCAGATCTCCTCCACGACCGGGTCGTCGGCGAGCTCCCGCGCGAGCCGGGCGTAGAGCGGCGACCCGCCGCGCTCGAAGTCGTCCGCGCGGCGGCGAAACTGCGCCGCGACCGGCGCGTCGTCCCGCGTCCCGGCCGTCAGGCCTCGAGCGCGGCCTTGGCCCGCGCGGCGACCGCCGAGAACGCGGCGGGATCGTTCACCGCCAGGTCGGCGAGGATCTTCCGGTCGAGCTCGATCTCCGCCTTCTTCAGGCCGGCGACGAACTGGTTGTAGGAGAGCCCCTCGCGCCGCGCGGCCGCGTTGATCCGCGTGATCCAGAGGCGCCGGAACACCCGCTTGCGCGTCTTGCGGTCGCGGTACGCGTACGTGTCCGCCTTGAGGATCTGCTCCTTCGCCTTGCGGTAGGACACGTGCCCCTGGCCGAAGTAGCCCTTCGCCTGCTCGAGCACCTTCCGGCGCTTCTTGCGGGCGTGCACCGATCGCTTGACGCGTGCCATCTTCGTCTCTCCTTCCGCGCGGGCTAGCGGCCGAGCAGCTTGCGCACCTCGGGCGCGTCCGCCTCGGCGACCTCGTGGTCGCGGGCGAACGACCGCTTGCGCTTGGCCGACTTGTGCTCGAGGTTGTGGCTCTTCATGGCGTGACGGCGCAGGAGCTTGCCGGCGCCCGTCACCTTGAACCGCTTCTTCGCGGCCTTGTTCGTCTTTTGCTTAGGCATCGCTCGCCTCCGTCTGCTGGGCCACGTTGCGGTGCGGGCCGAGGACCATGACCATGTTCCGGCCGTCGAGGATCGGCTGCGACTCGATCACGCCGAGATCCTGGACGTCGTCCGCGAGGCGCATGAGCAGGTCGCGGCCGCGCTCCGGATGCGTGGCCTCGCGGCCCCGGAACATGATCGTCACCTTCACCTTCGCGCGGTCCTTCAGGAACCGGATCACGTGCCCCTTCTTCGTCTCGTAGTCGTGGTTGCCGATCTTCGGGCGGAACTTGATCTCCTTGACGTTGATCTGCGTCTGGTGCTTCCGGGCGAGCTTGGCCTTCTGCTCCTGCTCGTACCGGTACTTGCCGTAGTCCATGATCCGCGTCACGGGCGGATCGGCGTTCGCGGCGACCTCGACGAGGTCGAGATCGCGATCGGCCGCGAGCGAGAGAGCCTCGTCCCGCGTCTTGATCCCGAGCTGCTCCCCCTTCTCGTCCACGACGCGAAGGCGCGGCGCGCGGATCGCCTCGTTGATGCGGGTCTGCGGCTCGGCCGGGCGTTCCGGCCGGACGATGCGGCGAGGCCTCACTGACGTGTCACCAAGCTGTGCGTGTCCTCCTCTTCAAACGACGAAAGCTGCACGCAGCAGCTTCGCATCAACCTCGGAATTCGGTTGAACCTCCGGGAGCCCGGGGCTCGGGAGGTGAGAAGCGAAGGCTCCTGCTTGCAGAGGTCAGATACTAGCAGCGTCGCGGATCTCCCCCGCGAGGGCGTCCAGGCTCTCGGTCGACTGCCCGCCGCGCCGGCGGCGCACCGCCATCGCGTCGCGCGACTCCCGGTTGCCCCACACGACGACGTACGGGACCTTCTCGAGCTCCGCGTCGCGGATCCGCTTGCCGAGCGTCTCGGGCCGGTCGTCGACCCCGACGCGGACTCCGCGCGCCCGCAGCTCGTCGGCGACCGCGCCCGCGTCGCCCGTGAGGTCGTCCTTCACCGGAAGCACGCGAACCTGCTCGGGCGCGAGGAAGAGCGGCAGCTCGCCGCCCGTGTGCTCGAGGTAGACGCCGAGGAAGCGCTCGAACGAGCCGAGGAGCGCGCGGTGGATCATCGCCGGCGTGTGGAGCTGGTTGTCCGCGCCCTGGTACGTGAGGCCGAACCGCTTCGGCATCTGCAGGTCGAGCTGCACGGTGCCGAGCTGCCAGCTTCGGCCGAGCGAGTCCTGCATGTGCAGGTCGATCTTCGGCCCGTAGAACGAGCCCTCCCCCTCGCTCGGCGTGTACTCGAGCCCGCGCCGTTCGAGCGCCTCGCGGAGCTCCGCCTCCGCGAAGTCCCACTCCTCGTCCGTGCCGAGCTTGTTCTCCGGGCGGAGCGACAGCTCGACGCGGATGTCGAGCTCGAAGAGGTCGTAGAGGTAGTACGCGAAGTCGAGGCAGGCAGCGAGCTCGTCCTGGATCTGCTCGGTCGTGCAGTAGATGTGCGCGTCGTCCTGCACGAAGTGCTGGACACGGAGCAGCCCGTGGAGCACGCCCGAAAGCTCATTGCGATGGAGGTTCCCGGCCTCGGCGATCCTGAGCGGCAGCTCGCGGTAGCTGTGGGGCGCGAGCGAGTAGAGGAGGCAGTGGCCGGGGCAGTTCATCGGCTTCAGGCCGAAGTCGCGCTCCTCGATCTCGAGCCGGAACATGTGCTCGGCGTACTTCTCCCAGTGGCCGCTCGTCCGCCAGAGGTCGGAGTCGTAGAGCTGCGGCGTGCGCACCTCCTCGTAGCCGCGCTTGCGGTTCTCGCGGCGGCGCAGGTCCTCGAGGACGTTCCAGACGACCATCCCGCGCGGGTGCCAGAACGGCATCCCGGGCGCGAGCGGCGAGAAGTCGAAGAGCCCGAGGTCCTTTCCGAGCCGCCGGTGGTCGCGCGCCTTCGCCTGCTCGACGCGCTCGAGGTAGGCCTCGAGGTCGGCCGGGTCGAAGAACGCGGTGCCGTACACGCGCGTGAGCTGGGGCCTCGTCTCGTCGCCGCGCCAGTAGGCGCCCGCGAGCGAGGTGAGCTTCACCGCCTTGATCGGCTCCGCGTTCTGGAGGTGGGGGCCGCGGCAGAGGTCGAGGAAGTCGCCCTGGCGGTAGAGCGAGATGTCGCCTTCGGCCGTGTCCACGAGCTCGACCTTGTACGGCTCGTTCTCCTGCTCGAAGAGCTCGCGCGCCTCGGCGCGCCCGATCTCCGTGCGCTCCCACTCGCGCCCCTCGGCGATCAGGCGGCGGATCTCCGCCTCGAGCTTCTCGAGCGCGTCCTCGCTGACCGGCTCCGGGAACTCGAAGTCGTAGTAGAAGCCGTTCTCGATCGGCGGGCCGATCGCGACCTTCGTCCCTGGGTAGAGCCGCCGCGCCGCCTCCGCGAGCAGGTGCGCGGTCGAGTGACGCAGGACGTAGAGGGCGTCCGGGTCCTGCCGGTCGCGCGTCGTCAGGAAGCGGATCCGCTCGCCGTCGCGCAGCGGCAGGCGCACGTCGCGCACCTCCCCGTTCACGCGCACGAGCACGGCCTGCTCGGCGAGCTTCGGCCCGATCTCGCGCGCCGCGTCGAGCCCGGACGCGCCGTCCGGCAGCTCGAGAACCGTCTCGTCTGGAAGGATGACCCGCATGGACGAAGAGAATACTCAGGCCCCCTCGGGCCAAGACCCCGAGCCGACCGAGGAGGGGACGCCGGTCCCGGACCCCGAGGAAGAGCAGGGGGACGCGGACGACGTCCCGCAGGCCGACTGACGCGGTCCGCGCGGCCGGCGGCGTCGTCTGGCGGCGGCGCGACGGCGCCGTCGAGGTCGTCCTCGTGCACCGGCCGCGCTACGACGACTGGACGTTCCCGAAGGGCAAGGCCGAGGGAGACGAGCGCGACGAGGACTGCGCGCTCCGCGAGGTCGAGGAGGAGACCGGCCTCGTCTGCCGGCTCGGCTCGGAGCTGCCCTCCACCTCGTACGCGGACGGGCGCGGGCGGCCGAAGCGCGTCCGCTGGTGGGCGATGGAGCCCGTAGGCGGCTCGCTCGCGGCCGCGACCGAGGCCGACGAGGCGCGCTGGGTTCCGCTCGCGGAGGCGGCCGCGCGCCTCACGTACGAACGCGACCGCGAGCTCGCCCGGGTCGCCGCCGGCTCGCTCGCTTGACAGATCGACGTCCTTCGATATATTGACGACCGTCGATGCGAGAAACGCTTCCCATCGCGTGTTGCGCGCCGCTCGAGGCGCCCGTCCTCTCCAACGCGGAGGCCGCCGCGAGCGCGGCCGTCTTCGCGGCGCTCGGCGACCCGGCCCGCGTGCGCATCGTGAACATGCTCGCCACGTCGGAGGCGGCCGTCTGCGTCTGCGAGCTCGTCCAGCCGCTCTCGCTCTCCCAGCCCACCGTGAGCCACCACCTGAAGAAGCTCACGGAGGCCGGTCTGCTCGAGCGCGAGCAGCGCGGCCGCTGGGCCTACTACTCCCTCTCCGGCGAGGCGCGCGAGCGGCTCGCCGCCCTTCTCGACTTCACGGAGGTACCGGCGTGACGGACGCACTGCGGGAACAGGTTCGCAAGCGCTACGCGGAGGCGGCGACCGCGACGGCCTCGGGCTGCGGCAGCGGGAGCTGCTGCGGCGAGCCCGCCGAGGACGCCCGCTTCGGCGCGGCGCTCTACGGCGGCGAGGACGTGCGCGAGCTGCCTGAGGCCGCAGCGCTTGCGAGCCTCGGCTGCGGGAACCCGACCGCGGTCGCCGAGCTCCGCGAGGGCGAGACCGTCCTCGACCTCGGCTCCGGCGGCGGGATCGACGTGATCCTCTCCGCGCGCCGGGTCGGCCCGACCGGCCGCGCCTACGGGCTCGACATGACGGACGAGATGCTCGCCCTCGCGCAGCGGAACGCGGCCGAGGCGGGCATCGGGAACGCGGTCTTCCTGCGTGGCGCGATCGAGAGCGTGCCGCTGCCCGCCGCGTCCGTGGACGTCGTCATCTCGAACTGCGTCGTGAACCTCTCGACGGACAAGGCGGCCGTGCTCGCGGAGATCGCCCGCGTGCTCCGGCCGGGCGGGCGCGTCGGGATCTCCGACGTCGTCGCCGAGGACCGCCTCTCCCCCGAGGAGCGTGCGGAGCGCGGCTCGTTCGTCGGCTGCATCGCGGGCGCGCTCTCCGTCGGCGAGTACACCGCGGGACTCGAGGCGGCAGGGCTGGAAGACGTCTCCGTCGACTTCACGCACGAGGTCGCCGACGGCCTGCACGGCGCGATCGTCCGCGCGCGCAAGCCGGCCCACGCGCCGGCCCCGGCCCCGGCCGAGCGGTCGGCGGCGGGCTGTTGCTGACGCGTAAACGCGAGAGGAGGTGGCGGAATGACCCCGGTCTCGGAGTGTGACTGCGGCGGCGCCTGCTGCTAGGAGCGCGCCTGGGACGCCCGCTCGGCGGCGTCCTTCGGG
>JAICNY010000059.1 GCA_025930955.1 Thermoleophilia bacterium | reverse complement strand
GTTCCGAGAGACGGCCATGTTCGCGATGTTGATACCGCTCTCGCCGAGGATCGTTCCGATCCGGCCGATCATCCCCGGCGTGTCGTCGTTCTCGGCGAAGAGCATCTGCTTGTCGAGCTCGACGTCGATCTCGTAGTCGAGGACGCGGGTGAGCTGGCGCCGGTTCTCCTGCCCGATCGTCGTCCCGTGGACGGCGTACGCACGGCCGTCTGCGTCGTAGGCGGTCACGGTCACGAGGCTCGTGAAGTCGGGCGAGGACCCGCTCGACGACTCGACCACCTCGAGCCCGCGGCTGCGCGCGATGAGCGGCGCGTTCACGAAGTTCACCGCCTGCTCGACGCGCCCCTGGAAGACGCCGTTCAGCGCCGCCGCGGTGAGCAGCCGCGTGTCGCGCTCCGCGAGGCGCCCGAGGTAGACGAGCTCGAGCCGGTTCGGGCTGCCCCCCGCGAGCGCGACCGCGAGCGCGGCGAGGTCGGCGACGAGCGGGAGGAACGGGCCGAGCACGGCGAAGTCCTCCGCCCCGACGGCGGGCATGTTCACCGCGTTCGTCACGACGCTCCCCTCGAGCGCGGCCGCGACCTGCTCGGCGACGATCACACCCGCGCGGTCCTGCGCCTCGGCGGTCGAGGCGCCGAGGTGCGGCGTCAGGATCACGTTCTCGAACTCGGCGAGCGGCCCCGTGTACGGCTCGGCTGCGAAGACGTCGAGCGCCGCGCCGGCGACCCGGCCTTCGCGAAGCGCCTCGACGAGCGCGTCCTCGACGACGAGCTCGCCGCGGGCGACGTTCACGAGCCGGAGCCCCTCCCTCGCCTTCGTGAGCTCCTCGGCGCCGATCATCCCGCGGCTCTCCTCGGTGAGCGTCGCGTGGAGCGAGACGTAGTCCGACTCGGCGAGGAGCCAGCCGAGCGTCTCGACGCGCTCGACGCCGATCGCGCGGAACGGCTCCGGCGGGACGTACGGGTCGTAGGCGACGACGCGCATCTCGAGCCCGGCCGCGCGGCGCGCGACCTGCTGGCCGATCCGCCCGAAGCCCGCGAGCCCGAGCGTCTTCCCGGCGAGCTCGCTGCCGGCGAAGCGCGACCGCTCCCAGCGGCCGTCGCGGAGCGCCGCGTGCGCCTGCGGGATGTTCCGGGACAGGCAGAGGAGGAGCGCGATCGCGTGCTCGGCGGCCGAGATGACGGTCGACTGCGGCGCGTTCGCGACGACGATCCCGCGCTCGGTCGCCGCCTCGAGGTCGACGTTGTCCACCCCCACGCCGGCGCGGCCGATCACCTTGAGCCGGTCGGCGCGCTCGATCAGGTCGCGCGTCACCTTCGTCGCGCTGCGGACGATCAGCGCATCGTAGGCGGCGATCTGCTCGTGGAGGTTGCCGTCGAAGTCCACGTCGACGTCGAAGCGCCCGCGCAGGAGGTCGATCCCGGCGGGCGCGATCTTCTCGCGGACGAGGATGCGTGCGGGGCCGGGCGTGCCGGCCGGGCGGTCGAGCGTCGCCGCGCTCTCGCTCACGCGGGCACGACCTCGCCGCCGTACGCCTCGAGCGCGGCCGCGGCTGCGACACCCCGCTCGACGTCCGCGCCGAGCTCCTCGAACGCCTGCTCGACCGCGGCGAGCGCGGCGATCACGTCGAACACGTCGACGTAGCCGATGTGGCCGATCCGGACGATCTTCCCGACGAGCGGCCCGCGGCCGCCCTCGATCGTCATCCCGTGCCGCTCGCGCACGAGCCGGATCACCTCGGCGCCGTCCACGCCGCCCGGCGCGCGGATCGCGGTCACGACGGCCGAGCGGTCCTCGTCGGGGGAGAAGAGCTCGAGCCCCATCGCCTTCACCCCCGCCCGGCAGGCGCGGCCGAGGCGGACGTGGCGCTCGAAGACGGCGTCGAGGCCCTCCTCGAGGATGAGCCCGAGGGCCGCGTCGAGGCCGTAGACGAGCGAGACGGCGGAGGTGAAGACGGTCGCGGGCGGGTCGCCCTGGAGCGCCTTCAGGTTCCGGGCCCAGTCGAAGTAGAAGCGCGGCGAGCGGCTCTCGCGCGCGGCGGCGAGCGCGGCGGCCGACACGGAGGTCGTCGCGAGCCCCGGCGGCGTCATGAGCGCCTTCTGCGAGCCGGAGACGACGACGTCGATCCCGGACTCGTCCACCGAGAGCGGCACCGCGCCGAGGCTCGAGATCGCGTCCACGACGGTCAGCGCGCCGGAGCCGGCGAGCCGGCGCGCGATCGCGTCCACGTCGGCGACGACGCCCGTCGAGGTCTCCGAGTGGGTGAGGAAGACGGCGCGCGCGCCGCCCGCTTCCTCGAGCGCGGCCGCGACGTCGTCCGGCTGCGGGGTCTCGCCCCACTCGTAGCGCACGGGCACGACGTCGCAGCCGTACGCCTCTGCGAGCTGCACCCAGCGCTCGCCGAAGTTCCCCGCCGAGACGCAGAGGACGCGGTCGTCGGGCGAGCAGAGGTTCGCGACGGCGCCGTCCATCCCGCCCGTCCCGGAGGCGGCGAAGAGCAGCAGGTCGTTCTCCGTCCGGTGCACCGCCCGGAGCCGGTCGAGCAGCCGGTCGAGCAGGAGCCGGAAGTCCTTCGTCCGGTGGTGGACGATCGGCTGCGACATCGCGGCGAAGACCTCCGGCGGGACAGGGGTCGGCCCGGGCGTCATCAGCAGGCGCTTCACCGGCATCGGCAGGACTGAGGTTACCGGCCGCCGTACGATTGACCCGTGGAGGCTCTGCTCGCGTTCGCCGCCGCGCTCCTCGCCTTCCGCTTCGCGGGAGAGCTCGCCGCGCGCTGGCGCGAACGCCGCCGGCCGGAGCTTCTCGCCTGGTCGGGCTCGCTCCTCGCGTACGCCCTCGCCTCGGGCGCGCTCGCCTGGGGCGCCGCGGCCGGCTGGAACGAGGCGTCGTTCCGGCTCTACTACCTCTTCGGCGGCCTCCTCACCGCCGCGCTCCTCGGCGCCGGGTCGCTCCTCTTCGCCGGGCGCCGCTGGGCCGGGCCGCTCGTGCTCGCGTACACGGGGCTCGCGGTCGGGCTCGTGCTCGCGGAGCCGCTCACCGCGCCGGTCGCCGGGACGACGATCCCCGAGGCGCAGGCGCATCTCGACGTCTTTCCCGTCCGGATCGTCGCGATTCTCGGGAACAGCCTCGGAACGATCGCGGTCGTCGCGGTCGCGCTCCTGACGCTCCGCGCGCGCCCGCTCGGGAACGCGCTCGTCGTCGCGGGGACGGCCGTCGCGGCCGGGGGCACGGCGGTCGCGGGGCTCGGGGCGGCGCCGACGGCGGCGTTCGTCGCCCTCGCCGTCGTCCTGCTCTACGCGGGGTTCCTCGGCCTCTCGGGGCTCCCGTTGCGCCGGCCCGCTAGCGGCGGATCCGCCAGGTCCACACGGCCGGCGTCGGATCCCACACATTCCGCCTCGCGTCCTTGACGCGGACGCGGAACGTGTGCGAGCGGCCGGCGCGCAGGTTGCGGTAGGTCTTCGGCGGCGAACACGCCTTCCAGACCTGCTTGTTCAGCCTGCACTGCGACTTGAACGGATTCACGAAGGTCGTGCCGCGCTTCGCGGCCCAAACGAATCGTGCGGTCCGCTTCCGCGTCGTCTTCGCGGGCTTCTGGAGGAGGACGGCGTTCAGGATCGCGGGCGGCGGCGGGGGCGGCGGCGTTCCGGAGAACGTCGCGACGACCCGGATCGTCTGGCCCTGGACGGTGACGTTGCACGCCCCGGTGGTGCAAGAATGGCCCTGACCACTCCATCCCTGGAATGTGGACCCGGGCGCAGGGTTGGCGAAGAGGATCACCGGGTTGGCCGGGTCGAGCGGGAACACGGCCGAGCACGTCGACCCGCAGTTGATCCCGGACGGCGAGCTCGTGACCGTGCCTGCGCCCGACCCCTGCTTTACGACGAGGATGGGATCGCCGACCGGCGCCGGCGTCGCCTCGACGCACTCGCCGTGTTGGCCCGTACCGGTGAAGTTCGCGGTGATGCAGTGCTCGTAGTTCTGCGTGTCGAGGTTGTTCGCGTAGATCCGGCAGCTGTTCGCCGGGACGGGCGGATCGCCCGCCTTTGCCGTGTGGCACGCGGGCGGCGTCGGCGACGTCCAGTTCTGGAACTGGCCCGTCGTCGCGACCGCGGTGAAGTCGATGAACGGGTCCGGAACGTCGAGCGCCCAGATGAACCACTCGGGCACGGTGCAGTCGTGCCCGAGCGAGGGCGGGCAGCGCACCTGGGTCCCGGCCGGGTCGGCGGTCGACTGGACGCGGCCGCCGCCGATCACGGTGACCGCGATGAAGAAGCAGGGCCCGACGTCGCTCGCCCCGCCGCGGCAGAGCACCTGGCCGCGCTTCTCGGCGAGCGCCTGGGACGCAACCGCGTTCGCGGAGATCGAGAACGCCTGCGACGTCTCGGCGCGCGCGAGCACGAAGGCGGCGACGATGCCGAGCAGGGCGAGGAGCCGAACCCGGCGGGAGTCATGGGCGAGCACGTCCCGCATCCGGTGCCCGGATCTTACTCCCCTGGGAGGCCCTGCCTGCGGCTTCCTGACGCTCCCCTTACTACTCGCCGATCGCCTTCATGACAACACGCTTCGGCCGGCGGCCGTCGAACTCGGCGTAGAAGACCTGCTCCCAGGGGCCGAGGTCGAGGCGCCCGTCCGTGATCGGGAGGACGACCTGGTGGCCCATGAGCTGGCGCTTCAGGTGGGCGTCCGCGTTGTCCTCGGCCCGGTTGTGGCGGTAGTGCTCGACGGGCTCGTGCGGGGCGAGGCGCTCGAGCCACTCGTCGAAGTCGGCGATCAGGCCCTGCTCGTCGTCGTTCACGTAGACCGCGGCCGTGATGTGCATCGGGTTGACGAGGCAGAGCCCGTGCTCGATCCCGGAGCGGCGCACGAACTCCTCCACCTGCGGCGTGATGTTCAGGTAGTCGCGCCGGTTCGGCGTCTCGAACGTCAGGTAGTCGGTCGCGTGCTTCATCGTGTCGGCAGGATGCCGCCCATGGTGGAAGCCTACGACCGCGAGCTCGTCGCGCGCGTCGAGCGCGTGCTCGGGGACGCGCTCGTCGCCGTGTACGCGACCGGGTCGTGGGCGCTCGGCGACTACGTGCAGGGGGCGAGCGACCTCGATCGGCTCGTCGTCTCCGACGCGCCGCTCGCCGACGGGAAGGCGGACGGGCTCGTCGCCGCGCTGCGTCACGAGTCCCTCCCCGTCCCCGCTCGGAAGCTCGAGCTCGTCGTCTACGCGCGCGAGGCGCTCGAGCGGCCGACGCCGGGGGCGGCGTTCGAGCTCAACCTCAACACGGGGGAGGGCGTCGAGGACCACGCGGTGACCGACCCGGCGGCGGAGCCGGCGCACTGGTTCGTCCTCGACCGGGCGATCGCGCGGGAGCGCGGGATCGCGCTCGTCGGCCCGCCGGCGCTCACGCTCTTCGCGCCGCTCCCGCGGCCGTGGCTCCGCGAGGCACTGCACGCGTCGCTCGCCTGGCACGCGGCGAACCCGGACGAGGCCGAGCCGGAGAACACCGTCCTGAACGCGTGCCGCGCCTGGGTCTTCCTCGTGGACGGGCAGTGGGCCTCGAAGGACGAGGCCGCCGCGTGGGCGCTCGAGCGCGAGCCGGGGCTCGGCGTCGTCCGCGATGCGCTCGCGGTGCGGCGCGGCGAGCCGGGCGCGTCGGTGGACGGCGCGGAGGCCGCCGAGCTCGCGGCGCGCCTGACGGCTCTCGCTTGACCTGCTTCCCGAAGGCTCGTACGGTCCTCCGCTTCGCGAGAGGGAGGAGTTTTCCGTGAGCCGACCCGACGCCGGATCCGCCGCCGTCCTCGACCGCTCGGAGGTCGAGAGCCTCTTCGTCCACCCCAGCCGCGACCTCGGCGCGCCCGAGCTCTGGGAGCGCTCGCGCGCCCGCTCGGAGGCCCGCCGCGCGCTGCTCGCCGCCGGCGGCCGGCGCCGCCGCAGCCTCGTCTCGGAGGCGCTCCTCGACCTCGACGGCCCGGCGCCCGCCGCGGCGCCGTGGGAGCGCGACCTGACGGAGGAGAACGTCTGGGACCTCTCCGCGCGCGTCGCGCGCGCGAAGCGGAAGGCGGTGCGCAAGCCGGTGCTCGCCCAGACGCGGGCCGCAAGCGCGTCGCTCCTCGTCGCCGCCGTCGCGGCGACGGTGCCGGCGACCGGCGGCGCCCAGTCGAAGAACCGGCGCGCGGCAGCCTCCCAGGTCGACGTGAAGCTCCTGAAGCTCGGCTCGCGCGGCTCGGCGGTCGCCTCGGTCCAGCGCGCGCTCGGGATCACCGCGGACGGGATCTTCGGGCCGAAGACCCGGGCGGCCGTGAAGGCGTTCCAGAAGCGGCACGGGCTCGTCGCCGACGGGATCGTCGGGCCGAAGACGCGCGCCGCGCTCGCCGGCGGCGGGGGGACGGCGACGGCGGGGACGACGTTCCGCGCGCCGTGGGTGGCCGGCGTCCAGCGCCAGCTCGGCGTCGCGGCCGACGGGATCTTCGGGCCGAAGACCCGCGCCGCGGTGATCGCGTTCCAGAAGCGGCACGGCCTAGTGCCGGACGGGATCGTCGGGCCGAAGACGCGCGCCGCGCTCGCTGGGACGTCGGCGAAGGACGGCCGGCGCGGCGGCACGCCGGTGAAGACGTTCCGCGCGCCGTGGGTCGCGCCGGTGCAGCGGGCGCTCGGGATCCCGGCGGACGGGGTCTTCGGCCCGCAGACGCGCGCGGCCGTGATCGCGTTCCAGAAGCGCAAGGGCCTCGTCGTGGACGGGATCGTCGGGCCGCAGACGCTCGCGGCGCTCGGGCTCGCGAAGACCGTGCGCGTGACGCCGCCTCCGCCGCCGAAGGCGACGCCCTCCCAGCCCTCCTCGGTCGCGGCGAAGGTCGTGCAGGCCGCGCGGGCGCAGATGGGGAAGCCGTACGCCTGGGGCGGCAACGGCCCCGGCTCGTTCGACTGCAGCGGGCTCACGGTGTGGGCGTTCCGCGCCGCCGGGATCTCGCTGCCGCGGACGAGCCAGGCGCAGTTCGGCTCCGGGCGCGCCGTCGGGCGAAGCTCCGTGCGCGCCGGCGACCTCGTCTTCTTCGCGACGAACGGGCCCGGCGCCTCGCACGTAGGCATCGCGATCTCGAACGCGTCGTTCATCTCCGCGACGTCGAGCGGCGGCGTGCGCGTCCAGCCGATCAGCGGGAGCTACTGGGGCACGGCGTACGTCGGCGCCCGCCGGGTGGGCTAGCTAGTAACACAGTGTTACTAGCTCGGGGCTCGCCGGGCCCCCGAGAACGCCGTCGCGAGGCCGAGGCCGACGAAGACGCTGCCCGAGATCCAGCGCTCGGCCCGCAGGTAGCCGCGGCTTCCGCGCAGGAGCGCGCCCGCCGTCCCCGCGGCGAGCGCGTACGCCGAGTCGCTCGCGAGCGCGACGGCGACGAACACGAGCCCGAGGACGGCGATCTGGCCCGGCACGGCCCCGCCGCGCGGGTCGACGAACTGCGGGATGAACGCGAGGAAGAAGATGGCCGTCTTCGGGTTCAGCACGTTCACGACGACGCCCTGCCGGTAGAGGCTCCAGGGCGAGCGCGCGGCGCGCGACACGGCGCCCTCGACCGCCTCCGGCTCGTCCCGCGCGAGCAGCCGCCGGAGCCCGAGGAACACGAGGTAGGCCGCGCCCGCGTACTTCACGACCTCGAACGCGAGCGCGGAGGAGACGAGGAGCGACGAGAGCCCGATCGCCGCGGCCGCGACGTGCACGGCACCGCCGGTCGCCACGCCGAGCGCGGAGAAGAGGCCGGCCGTCCGCCCGCCGCCGACCGACTGCGCGACGATGTAGAGCACCGCCGGGCCCGGCACGGCAGCGAGCGCAACCGCGGCGAGCGCGAAGACGGCGAGCGTGTGCGGCTCCGGCAGCACGCATCGGATGCTAGTCGGCGAAGCCGCCGTAACCCTTAGGCGCCCTATGGTGTGATCGATGGCGACGCTCCGCGACCTGGTTGCCCACGTCGGGCAGGAGCGATTCCAGGACGCGTGTAGGTGGGCATGGAACACCGCGGCCGGCACAGGGACCGGCGGCGGCCGATCCTGGCCGGACGGCCTCGACGAGGTTCCACACGACCTGGCCGACGCGATCGCGACCGCGGACGGCTCACCGGCTGAGCGCGTGGAGCTTGCGCTCGAGCTCTACGCGGCCATGCCGTGCTACGCGAACCTGATGTACGTCCAGCACGATGTCGCAGCGATGGATCGCGAGCAGCGGAGGGCGTTCTGGACCGAATACGGACGTCTGCTCGGTGAGCAGGACGCGCGGCTCGCAGACCCGGTTGCGTATTCGCTCTGGTGCGACTACTTCGAGGATCCCGACACGGTCGACGAAGCCTGGACCGAGCTGGCACTGCCGGACGAGCTCAGCGAGGAGGGCCTTGAGCGGCTCCTCGACATCTCAGGCCCGGTGCCGTTCGGCCTGAAAGAACCTTTCTATGACCGGCTTCTCTCGAACAAGCGGTGGCATCAGGCCATCTTCGTCGGCCTGGTTCGCAGCGCCTTCGATTACTACGGTGATCTCGATATCGCCGCGGCTCGCCGGATCCTCGCGCGCCTCGACGTGCCCGAGGACGCCACCGGCATGGAGGAGCTCCGGGCTAGGCTCGGCGGATAGCCCGGCTCAGGCGCGCAGCCGCTCGCGCAGGCGCTCGTTTACGACCTTCGGGTTCGCCTTGCCCTGCGTCTCGCGCATCACCTGGCCGACGAAGAACCCGAGCAGCCCTTCCTTCCCCGAGCGGTACGCCTGGACCTGGCCCTCGTTCGCGGCGAGGATCCGGTCGATCACCGCGTCGATCTCCCCCTCGTCGGTGATCGCCGCCTCGGCGAGGTAGCGCTCGGCCGTGAAGCCCTCGTCGCCGCTCGCGGCGAGCGCCTCGTCGAACGCGGCGCGCGGGATCGCGTCGCGCGCGGCGATCAGCTTCGCGAGCTCGTCCGCGTTCACGCGCGCGGGATCGACGCCCGCGCCCGCGAGCTGATTCATGAGCACGTTCGCGGTCGCGCGCCGGTCGTCGCCGGGGACGCGCGCGAAGAGCTCGTCGCGCCCGCTCGTCACGAGGCCGAGCGCGAGGTCGAACCCGATCTCCTCCTCGAGCCGCCGGATCCGTGCGGCCGGGAGCTCGGGCAGCTCGTCCCGCAGCCGCCCGACGAGCTCGGGCGACGGCTCGACCGGCACGAGGTCCGGCTCGGGGAAGTAGCGGTAGTCGTGCGCCTGCTCCTTCGAGCGAAGCGGCGAGATCCGCCCGGAGCGCGGGTCGAAGTGGAGCGTCTCCTGGACGACCTCTCCCCCGTCCTCGTACAGCTCGACCTGGCGCGCGAGCTCGGCGTCGATCCCGTCGGCGACGAACTTGAACGAGTTCATGTTCTTGAGCTCGGTCTTCGTCCGGTAGCCGGTCTCACCGGTCTCGCGCACCGAGACGTTCGCGTCGCAGCGGAGCGACCCCTTCTCCATCTCGGCGTCCGAGATCCCGAGCTCGACGACGGTCTGGCGCAGGAGCCCGAGGAAGCGGCGCGCCTCCTCGGCGGAGCGCACGTCCGGCTCGGTGACGATCTCGACGAGCGGCGTCCCGCCCCGGTTGAAGTCGACGAGCGAGGCGCCGGCGCCGTGGATGCGCCCGCCCTCGCCGCCGACGTGGATCGTCTTCGCGGCGTCCTCCTCGAGGTGCGCGCGGACGATCCCCATCTCGCGGTCGCCGTCCGGCCCGGGCACGCTGAAGCGCCCGCGCGTTGCGATGGGTGAGTCGTACTGGGAGATCTGGTAGCCCTTCGGGAGGTCGGGATAGAAGTAGTTCTTCCGGTGGAAGAGCGAGCGCGGCGCGATCTCGCAGTCGAGCGCGAGGCCGAGCCGGATCGCCCACTCGATCGCCTGGCGGTTCGGCACGGGGAGCGTCCCCGGGTGCGCGAGGCAGACCGGGCACGTGCGAGTGTTCGGCGCCTCGCCCCAGACGTTCTCGCAGCGGCAGAACATCTTCGTCTTCGTCTTGAGCTGGACGTGGATCTCGAGGCCGATGACCGGCTCCCAGCGGGTGGGGTCAAGCGGCACGGCGGCCTCCCAGGGCGGATGCGAGATCGGCGAGGGCGGCCGCGAGGTCGCGCTCCCCGTCCACGTCCACACGGCGGAGCTCGCGCCAGACGCCGCGCTTCACGGTGTCGCGGTTCACGGGCGGGAGCGGCCCACCCTCGTCGATCCGCGTGATCCCGGCCCAGGCGCCGCGGTCGCGCCGCGCGAAGACGGCGATCGCCCGGTGCGCGGCCCGGTTCTCGTACGCGGCGACCGCGCCGTCCGGCAGCGTCTTCGCCTGCGCGAGCTCGTAGCCCTGGTGCTCCTCGAGGAAGCGGAACGTCTCGCGGAGCACGGCCTCGACGCCGGCCGGGTGGTCGGCCTTCGGCGCGCGGGCACGCTCGCGCAGGCGGTCGAGCAGGTCCCTCATGCCGCGAGCCTCGGCGGGACGAAGTCGAAGCCGAGGGCGCGCTCGAGCGCGTGGCCGACGGCGAACAGCGTGTTCTCGGAGAACTGCGGCCCGAGGATCTGCAGCCCGACCGGCAGGCCCTCGGAGAGCCCGCACGGAATCGAGAGGCCCGGCAGCCCGGCCATGTTCGGCGGGATCGTCAGGACGTCGGTCAGATACATGGCGAGCGGGTTCTCCACCTTGTCCCCGAGCGGGAACGCGACGGTCGGCGAGGTCGGGCTGAGCAGGACGTCGAAGTCCTCGAAGGCGGCGGCGAACTCCTGCTTGATCACCGTGCGCACCTTCTGCGCCTGGCCGTAGTACGCGTCGTAGTAGCCGGCCGAGAGCGCGTACGTGCCGAGCATGATGCGACGCTTCGGCTCGGCGCCGAAGCCCTCCCAGCGGGTGCGCTCGTAGAGGGCGGTCAGGTCGCCGTCCCCGTTCAGGTCCGCGCGGTGCCCGTAGCGGACGCCGTCGTAGCGCGCGAGGTTCGCGCTCGCCTCGGCGGGGGCGACGAGGTAGTAGCAGGCGAGCCCGTACTCGACGGAGCGCGGAAGCGTCGTCTCGCCGACCTCGGCGCCGAGCTCCTCCGCGAGCCGGATCGCCTCTTGGACCCTCTCGCGCACGCCGGGCTCGATCCCGTCGACCTCGTTCAGCTCACGGGGGACGCCGACGCGGAGGCCGCGGAGGTCCTCGCGCTCGGGCAGCTCGACGGGCGCCGGCAGCTCGACGGTCGTCGAGTCGCACGCGTCGCGCCCGGCGGTGATCCCGTAGAGCCGCGCGCAGTCGCGGACGGTCTTCGCGAGCGGCCCGACCTGGTCGAGGCTCGACGCGAAGGCGACGATCCCGTAGCGCGAGACGGTGCCCCACGTCGGGCGCAGGCCGACGACCCCGCAGAGCGACGCCGGCTGCTTCACCGAGCCGCCGGTGTCGGTGCCGAGCGACCAGGGCGCGAGCCCGGCCGCGACGACGGCCGCGCTGCCGCCCGAGGAGCCGCCCGGGACGCGGGTCGTGTCCCACGGGTTGCGCGTCGGGCCGAAGCCCGAGTTCTCCGTCGAGGAGCCCATCGCGAACTCGTCGAGGTTCGTCTTGCCGAGGAGCGGCAGGCCCGCCTCCTTGCAGCGCGCGGCGACGGTCGAGTCGAAGACGGGGACGTAGCCCTCGAGGATCCGCGAGCCGGCCGTCGTCGGGACGCCCTTCGTCGTGATCACGTCCTTGAGCGCGATCGGCACGCCGCCGCCGTCGCCCGCGTGCTCGTCGTCGGTCACGTGGAGGTACGCGTGGAGCTCCGGATCGCGCGCCTCGATCGCGGCGCGGTAGGCGGCGACGAGCTCCGCGCTCGACACCTCGCCGCGCTCGAGCAGCCCGGCCGCCTCCTCCGCCGTGAGGCGCAGCGTGTCGATTCCGGCCGTGTCTGCGCTCACGCCGGTACGCCCTCCCCCGGGGGCCCCCCGATTAGCGTCTCCCCCGTCGACACCGTAACCCGCGCAGGTCCGCGCATGGTGGAGGCGTTGTGTCGAGAGCGTGGCGAAGCCGTCACGATCCTCACCCGACCGCGGGCACGCGGAAGTGGCCGTCCTCGGGATCCGGGGCGTTCGCGAGCGCCTCGTCCTGCGGGAGCGACGGGCGCGGCTCGTCCTCGGCCCAGGCGTTCACGACGTCGAGCGGGTGCGAGGTCGGCTCCACGTCCGAGAGGTCGAGCTCGGACACCTTGCCGACCGCCTCGAGGATCGCCGAGAGCTGCTCCTGCACGCGCCCGATCTCCTCCTCGGGGATCTCGAGCCGCGCGAGGCGCGCGACGTGCAGCACGTCTTCACGGGTGATCGCCATCGGCCTTCCAGTCTAGGGACGCGGACGGGGTCGCCCGCCGGTGAAAAAGGACGGGCCCCGTCGTCCGGGGCCCGCCAAGTCGGTCACGAGACGCCGGGCTACTCCTGCAGGAGCTGGACGCTCGCCGCCTGGAGGCCCTTCGGCCCCTCCTCGACCTCGAACTGGACACGCTGCCCCTCCACGAGGGAGCGGTAGCCGTCCATCTCGATCTTCGAGTGGTGGACGAAGACGTCGTCGCCTCCGTCCCGCGAGATGAAGCCGTAGCCCTTCTCGTTCGAGAACCACTTGACGGTGCCCTCAGCCAACGTTCCTCCTTCTACGCGAACGACGGCCCGATCAGGGCCGCCGCCATGTTGCAACTGGTCGGACTGTAGCGCTCAGGCGCCGGGAAAGGCAAGAGCCCCGGACTGGTACCGCGCGGCCTTGACGGTGTTGCGCAGGAGCGACGCGATCGTCATCGGGCCGACCCCGCCCGGGACCGGCGTCATGAGGCCCGCGACCTCCTCGACGGCGGGGCTCACGTCGCCCGCGAGCTTGCCGTCCACGCGGTTGATCCCGACGTCGATCACGGTCGCGCCCGGCTTGACCATGTCCTTCGTGACCGTGTCCGCGCGGCCGACCGCGGCGACGAGCACGTCGGCCTCGCGCGCGAGCGCGTCGAGGCCGCGCGTGCGGCTGTGCGCGATCGTCACGGTCGCGTGCTCGGCGAGGAGGAGCAGCGCAATCGGCTTCCCGACGATGTTCGAGCGCCCGATCACGAGCGCCCGGGCGCCCTGGAGCGGCACGTCGTACGCGGCGAGGATCGCCATGATCCCCGAGGGCGTGGCCGCGACGAGCGTCGGCTGGCCCTGGAAGAGCAGGCCCGCGTTCGACGGGTGGAACCCGTCCACGTCCTTCACCGGGTCGATCGCCTGGATCACGCGGTCCTCGTCGATCTGGCCGGGCAGCGGGAGCTGGACGAGGATCCCGGTCACGCGCTCGTCCGCGTTCAGGTCGGCGACGAGGCCGAGGAGCTCCTCCTCGCTCGTGCCGGCGCCGAGCTCGTGGTGGAAGCTCTCGATGCCTACCTCGGCGCACGCCTCGCGCTTGCGGCGCACGTAGATCGCGGAGGCCTGGTCGTCGCCGACGAGCACCGTCGCGAGCCCGACCGGCCGCCCGAGGGCGGCGACCTCCTCCTTCACCTCGGCGCGGACGCGCTCGGCGAGGCCCTTCCCGTCCATGAGCGTGGCAGCCACGGCCGGGGAATCTACAGAAACGCCCCTCCCCTGCTGGGATGATCGACAGCGTCCCTCGAACGAGCCACGCTGAGGCCATGCCCCGATGTGAGGGGCACTACACCCTCGAGACCAGCCGCTGCCCGAACGAGGGCGATCACGAGATGAAGGCCGCCGAGGGAGATGTCTACCCGCTCTGCGAGTACCACGCGGACGCCGTGTGGACGACGACGGTGGCACGCTGGCACGGCGAGACCGACCTCCGCGCGTCGGCCTCCGTCGAGCTCCAGGCTCAAGCCCGCGAGCCTGCCTTCGTCTGGTAGTCGCGTCGTCCGTCAGCCGGTCGGCTCGAGCTCACGCATGAGGATGATCGCCTGAGGCGGCGCGATGAACAGCTGCTTCTTCGTCGTCACGCCGACCACGCGCCAGCCCTCCGCGCCCGGCGCGTTGCTCGTCCTCGATCCGGGAGCCGGTGTCGAGAACCTTGTACTCGTAGCGCCTCCCGACATACCTCGCGGCCCGCGGCGGCTCGTGCGAAACGGTCGTCATAGTCACACCTCCTTCCCTCCTCGTCCTCGGAGGTCGTGCCCGGGAGGACATCGGGGGGCGCCACGGATCGCGACGGCCCCGGCTGCCGAGGGCGGTTCGGTCTCCGTCACAATGCGCCGATGCCCTCCTATTCGGTCAACGAACGAGCAGTCGCGAAGGCTCACCGGTTGATCGAGAGCCGCCAGTACGTCCTGGACAGCGACTGGGGCGAGGCGCAACCGAACGCCGATCGTGAGAACACATACCTCAAGTCGCACTCGTGGGATGAATACGGTGAGTGGCATCTCGGCCTCACCGAAGGTCCCTCCGAAGAGACGAAGGCGCGCTACGCGTTCGTCTACGGGGACTTCCGGCGGTTGCACCGAACCGGGCTGATCGCATGCGTCTACCGCGCGGCCGAGTGGAGACACAAGCAGATCGAAATCGCGGCGCACGAGCTCCTGCAACTCCTGGACAAGAAAAGCGCCTAGCCTCGACGTTGTGCGCGCGCCGGTGGCGTTCCTGGTGCCGGCAGATCGTGGCTGCCGCAGCCCACTGCACGGCGCGGAATGATGCGGGTTAGAGGCGCGGACCGGATTTGAACCGGTGTTGCCTGACAAGGCGGGCGACGACGGGGAAGGCTCAGAACCGACTGGCATAGCGGCTCCCGAACTACCCCTAGAGCTTCAGCGCGTCGTGGAGCGGA
Organism: Thermoleophilia bacterium; assembly: GCA_025930955.1. Taxonomy (GTDB): domain Bacteria; phylum Actinomycetota; class Thermoleophilia; order Gaiellales; family Gaiellaceae; genus JAICNY01. The sequence goes on along the minus strand of JAICNY010000059.1, from coordinate 312 downwards.
TCACTCGCGAGACCCGGGCGGGGCGTCGTGGGCGTTGATCTGATCCGGGGGAAAGACGGTCACTCGCCTAACTGGCTTTCGCGCTCGGGACGGCTTCGTGCCGTGGCTCCGTCGCCGCGCCTGCTTCCGGCTTGCCCGGAACAGGCGCGGCGCGGCTCGCGGACGGAGGTAAACGCTCGCGGACTCGGGAGGGGGATCGCTCCTTGTCCTTCATAGGGAAAGGTCTCCAGACGTATCGCTCCGGCTGTCCTGTGCCGGGGTTGGTGTGGACGCTGGCTGATGGTTCTACGGCACCAGTGCGGTGCGGTGCCT
>JAICNY010000159.1 GCA_025930955.1 Thermoleophilia bacterium | reverse complement strand
AGCGGACACCCTCTAGCTCCAGGCCCTCGTGGGCGATCTCGAGCGTCTCGATCGCGATCTCGCTCGACGTCGCATTCAGCGACGGGCCCTCCCACTTGCACGGCCAGCCGTTGCGGAACCGCCAGCGGAGCACGGGCGTCCGGTCCTCGGCGAGCAGGACGATCGTCCCGTTGCGCCGCTCGGTCGCGCCGTCGACGACAGTCTTCCGCCACTGCCAGAGCGAGAGGTCGCGCGTGAGGCCGCGCTTCAGCACGATGTTCGGGTACTTCGTGAGCCCCGGCAGCTTGAGGGTCGAGCCGACCTTCGAGTCGCCGGTGCGGTACTCGATCACCTCCGTCTCGGAGCCGAGCCCGCTCACCTCGCCGAACGCTGCGAGGGAGATCCCGTCGAGCTCGACGACGAAGTTGAACGCTGTGAACGGATCAGACCGAGAGCCCGCCGGCGGCATCGTCACTCCCTTCCTCGGGTGCCGCCCAAGGTTACTCGCGCGCACGTAGCGGGTCGGCTGCCGTCAGGGGGTCAGACCCCGCACTATTTCGCCTACGAATCCGTGCCGACTTCGTAACGTCCCTGCTCGGAGCGGGCTTCTCGAGACGCGGAAACCATCACGGAACCGTGACGCGCCCGCCGTTACGGGGTCAGACCCCGCAACGGAAGCGTCGCGGGCCGGGCTCCGCCCGGCGCCGCCCGGAGACGTTGGAGTTCTCACGCGGAAGTCGTCATGGCGCGGGCGCGCGGGCGCCCGCGGCGGACTTCACGCGTGCTGACTAGCCGCCCGGCGTTCGCTTCGCCCACTCGTGGACGTCGTACCAGTACGTCTCCTTGAGCGCGGCGGCGAGCCGCTCGTCCGTGTGGGCCGGGTTGAAGACGTGGTGCTCGAGGTCGGCGCAGATCGCCACCGTGTCGAGCGAGAGGTCGGGCACCTGCGTGAGCACCTCGGCGGGCACCTGGGCCTCTCCGATGGTGTAGTGCTTGAAATGGAGGTCGGGCGCGAGCTCGACGAGGTCGGGCCAGTCCGGGCAGCTGCGGGTGCTCACGCGGTGAGCTCCTTCCTGACGATGTCCGCGAGGGCGGAGATGAAAGCGGGGTCGTCGTTCATGGACTCGATCCGGTCGAGTTCGATGCCGAGCGCGGCGGCCCTTTCGCGCGCCTCGACGTCGATGTCCCAGAGGATCTCGAGGTGGTCGGCGACGAAGCCGATCGGGGCGACGAGCACCTTCCCGACCCCTGCGGCGGCGAGCGCGTCGAGGTGGTCGAGGATGTCCGGTCCGAGCCACGGCTCGCCCGTCGGGCTCTCGCTCTGGAAGGCGAACGACCAGCGCTCGTCCGCGATGCCGGCCCGCTCGGCCGCGAGCCGCGCGGTCGTCAGGAGCTCGTCGCGGTACGGGTCGCCCTCCGCGATGATCCGCTCCGGCAGGCTGTGAGCGCTGAAGACGACGTGGGCGTCCGTCCCGCGCACCCGGCCCGCGATCACCTCGACGAACCGCTCGTGGGCGTGCCACGACTCGATGAATCGAAGCGCCGCACGCCCGGCGAGCGCGCGCTCGAGCCGGTCGCGGTAGCCGCCGACCGAGATGCGCGAGTAGTGCGGCGCGAGCACGAGCCCGACGAGCTTCTCCGCACCACCGTCGAGCGCCTGCTCGACCGCGTCCGCGATCCACGGGGTCCAGTGCTTCATCCCGACGTAGACCGGCATCCCGAGCTCCCGCTCGAGCGCCGCCCGCTGTCGCTCCGTCACCTCGTTGAGCGGCGAGAAGCCGATCCGTCGGTAGCGCTCGACGAGCTCGTCGATCCGCTCCTGCGATACCGGCCGCCCGCCGCGGACGTCCGCGAAGTAGGCCGGGACGTCCTCGGGCCGGTCCGGCGACCCGTAGGCCATCGCGACGACCGCCGTGGGCGTCACGCGGCGACTTCCGAGGCCGACCGCTCGTGGACGAGGTCGACGAGCCGGCCGAGCACGTCCGGATCCGTTGCGGGCAGCACGCCGTGCCCGAGGTTGAAGATGTGCCCCGGCCGCCCGCCGATGAGCTCGATGATGCGCTCCGCGCCCGCGGCCGCGCGCTCCCACGGGCCGAGCAGGAGCACGGGGTCGAGGTTCCCCTGGACGCCGCGGTCGGCACCGACCGCCTCCCAGCCGCGGTCGATCCGCACGCGCCAGTCGAGCCCGATCACGTCGCCGCCCGTCGCCGCCAACTCGCCGAGCAGGTGCGTCGCCCCGGTGCCGAAGTGGATCGAGGGCACCCCGGTCTCCGCGACCGCCGCCAGGACGCGCGCCGAGTAGGGCGCGACGAACTCCGCGTAGTCCTCCGCCGAGAGCGCGCCGACCCACGAGTCGAAGAGCTGGATCGCGTCCGCCCCGGCCACGACCTTCGCGCGCACGTACGCGGCGAACGTATCGGCGAGCTTGTCCATCAGGCCGTGCCAGACCTCGGGCGCGCCGTACATGCACCGCTTCGTCTTGACGAAGTCTCGCGACGGGCGGCCCTCCACGAGGTAGCCGGCGACGGTGAACGGGCCGCCGCAGAACCCGATCACCGCCCGGTCCGGCGGGAGCTCGCCGCGCACGATCCGCACGGCCTCGAGGAGAGGCGCGAACGCCTCCTCCGGCTCGGGCACGCGCAGCGCCTCGACGTCGTCCGCGCTCTCGACGGGCCGATCGACCACCGGCCCGACGCCCTCGACGAGCTCGACCTCGATCCCCATCCCGATCGGCGGGAGCATGATGTCGGCGAACATCACCGCGGCGTCCACCCGGTGGCGGCGCACCGGCTGGAGCGTCACGTCCGCGCAGACGTCCGGCCGCGCGCAGATCTCGAAGAGCGTGAGCCCCTTGCGGATCTCCCGGTACTCCGGCAGCGACCGGCCCGCCTGGCGCATGAACCAGACGGGCGTGCGCTCCACGGGCTCGCGGCGGGCGGCGCGGACGAGGAGCGGCGCGGTCACGCCGCCAAGGCTATCCGGGCGTCTCGGGACCGCTGCGGGCTAGGCGTCGTCGCCGACGACGAGCGCCACGTGCGCGCCCTGGAGGTCGCGATTCGTGATGCCGTCGAGCGGAGCGACGCGCGGCACGCGGAAGTCCGCCGCGAGCCGGCGGGCCTCGGCCTCGTACCCCGGCCGGAACATGACGACCGAGCGCGCGAAGTCGGTGCGCGGCGCGTTTGCGGTGCCGGCGATGAGGTAGCCCTTCGTCCGTACGAGGTCGGCCTTCTCGCCGGCGAGGCCGGTCGTGCCGTTCCCGTTCAGGACGATGACCGAGGTCTCGCCGCGCTCGAGGGCCGGCTCGGCCTTCGCGGGCTTCGCGGCCGGCTGCGCCTTCGTCGCCTCGGCCTTCTTCGCGGGCGTCTCCGCGGCCGCCGCAGGGGCGGCCTTCTGCGCGGCCGCCGCCGGCGCCTCCTTGTCGTCGGAGAGGCCGATGAAGAGCACCGCCGCGAGGACGAGGATGAGGAGCAGCTCGAGCGCCGCGATCCCGGAGGCGACGAGCGCAGTCGCGCGCCACGGATCCTGGACGTTGAGATGAGGATGATCCATCGGGTCGCTTGATTTCGACCCGGTCTACGGCGTTCCTTCTCCCCGGATCGAATCCCACGTGCGGGCGATCCCGTCCGCGAGCTCGACCTCCGAGCGAAAGCCGAGCTCCCGCTCCGCGAGCGCCGTCGAGAGGACGCTCCGCTGCAGCTCGCCGAGGCGCGCGTCGGCGAAGCCCGGCTCGCGATCGACGCCGCTCGCCGTCCGGCAGGCGTCCGCCAGCTCGAGCACGGACGTCTCGCCTCCCGTACCGACGTTGAACACGCCGCCCGGGTTCCCGACCGCTGCGAGCGTCGCGCGCACGACGTCGCCGACGTAGACGTAGTCGCGCGTCTGCGTCCCGTCGCCGAAGATCGTGAACCCCTCGCCGGCGGCGAGGCGCCCGAGAAAGATCGCCACGACGCCCGCCTCCCCGTGCGGGTCCTGCCGGGGCCCGTAGACGTTGCCGTAGCGGAGCGCGACGTGCGAGGCGCCGTAGAGCCGGCGCTCCATCGCGAGGTACTCCTCGCCCGCGAGCTTCGACGTCCCGTACGGAGAGATCGGCCGCCGAGCGGCAGCCTCCGGCGCGGGCGCGTCGCACTCGCCGTAGATCGCCCCGCCCGTCGATGAGAAGACGACCTGCGAGGCGTGCCGTCGCGCCGCTTCGAGGATGCGGATCGTCCCGAGGACGTTCACGTCCGCGTCGTACGCCGGGTCTTCGACCGAGCGCCTGACGTCCGCCTGCGCCGCGAGGTGGAAGCAGGCGTCGGGCTCGGCCTCCGCGAACGCGGCGCCGACGGCCTCGGCGTCGCGGATGTCGCGCTCGACGAGCCGGGCCCCGTCGGCGACCCGCTCGCGCCGGCCGGTGGAGAGGTTGTCGAGCACCCAGACCTCGTCCCCGCGCGCGAGCAGCGCGTCGACCAAGTGCGAGCCGATGAAGCCCGCGCCGCCTGTGACCACCGCCCGCACCGGCCGTATCCTACGAATCCCGATGTTCGTGACCTTCGAAGGCGTCGACGGCTCCGGGAAGTCGACCCAGGCGCGACTCCTCGTCGAGGCGCTGCGCGCGGAGGGCCGCGACGTCGTCGCGACCCGCGAGCCGGGCGGCACCGAGCTCGGCGAGCGGGTGCGTGACCTCCTGCTGCACGGGAACGGCCTCTCGCCGTGGGCCGAGGCGACGCTCTTCGCCGCAGCGCGCGCCCAGCTCGTCGAGGAGGTGATTCGCCCGGCGCTCGCCCGCGGGGCGGACGTGGTCTGCGACCGCTACCTCGACTCCTCGCTCGCGTACCAGGGGATCGGCCGCGAGCTCGGCGTCGATCGCGTGCTCGAGCTGAACCTCGTCGCGACCGGCGGGCTGCTTCCGGACAGGACGTTCCTGCTCGACCTGCCCGTGGACGAGGCGGCGCGCCGGCGCGGCGGCGACTCGGACCGGCTCGAGGCCGAGGGCAGGGAGTTCGCGGAGCGGGTCGGAATCGCTTACCGTGAGCTCGCAGCGGCGTTCCCGCGGCGGATCGTCCGCGTGGACGCGACCCGGCCACCCGAGGAGCAGGCGGAGATCGTTCGTGCAGAGCTTCGAGACGGTTCCTGAGCAGGACGAGGCGAAGCGCCTCCTCGCCGCCGCGCTCGCGGAGGGGCCGGCGCACGCGTACCTCTTCCACGGGCCGCCCGGCGTGGGGAAGCGGCGCGCGGCGCTCGCGTTCGCGGGCGAGCTGATCGGCGACCCGGCGCGCGTCGCGCGGCGCTCGCACCCTGATCTCTACGTCCTCGAGCCGCTCGGCGACCAGATCCGGATCGACCCGGTGCGGGACATGCGGCGCGACCTCCACATGCGCCCGTTCGAGGCCGAGCGCCGCGTCTACCTCGTCCACGGAGCGCACCTCATGAACGAGGACGCGGCCGACGCGCTCCTCAAGGACCTCGAGGAGCCGCCGCCGTACGCGGTGATCGTGCTCGTCGCGGACGAGCTCGGGCCGCTGCCGGACACGATCCGCTCGCGCTGCCAGTTCGTCCCGTTCCGCCGGCTCTCGCGCGGTGCGGTGAAGTCGTGGCTCGCCGCGCGGGGGCTCGAGGGCGAGACGCTCGAGATCGCCGCGCGCGTCGCCGCCGGGCGGCTCGACCGGGCGGAGCGGCTGCTCGACGCCGCAGCCGGCGAGCGGCGGCGCACCGTGCTCGAACTCGCGCGCGCCGTCTACCGCGACCCGGCGTTCGAGCCGGGCGCCGCGGCGGCGGCGGTCGGGAAGCTCGCGGCGGCGCGCGCGGAGGAGGCGCGCGCGAAGGCCGAGGGCGAGGCGGCCGCCGCGGCCGACGCCGGGATCGAGGAGCCGAAGCGCGAGCTCGACCAGCGGCTCCGCCGCGCCGAGCGGGGCGCCGAGCGCGACGAGGTCTTGAACGCGCTCGACACGCTCGCGAGCTGGTACCGCGACCTCGTGGTGGTCGGCTCCGGCGCCGACCGCGCCGCGCTCAACTCCGATCTCCTCGCCGAGCTCGCCGAGGACGCGCAGCCGGATGTCGCCGTCCGTGCCGCCCGCGCCGCCGAGGCCGTCCGCGCGACGTGGCGCTCGTTCGAGTTCCAGGTCTCGACGGGGCTCGCGCTCGAGGCGCTCTTCGTCCGGCTCCGGCAGGAGCTCGCGTCGCCGGCGCCCGCGGAGGCCGCATGAGCGTCGCGGTCGGCGT
>JAICNY010000021.1 GCA_025930955.1 Thermoleophilia bacterium | reverse complement strand
CGCACGGGAACGCCGTTCACCTCGGCGAGCGCGACTGCACGATCCAGCGCCGGCACCAGAAGCTCGTCGAGGAGACGCCGTCGCCCGCCGTCTCGCCCGAGCTCCGCGCGCGCATCGGCGCGATTGCGCTCGACGCGGCGCGCGCGGTCGGGTATCGCGGCGCGGGCACGATCGAGGGGCTGCTCGATCCCAACGGTGCCTACTACTTCCTCGAGATGAATACGCGGATCCAGGTCGAGCACACGGTGACCGAGCTCGTGACCGGGATCGACCTCGTGCGCGAGCAGATCCTCGTCGCGGCCGGCGAGCCGCTCGCGTACGGCCAGGACGACATCACGTTCCGCGGCCACGCGATCGAGTGCCGGATCAACGCCGAGGACGCCGCGAACGGGTTCCTCCCGACGCCGGGCACGATCACCGCCTACCGCGAGCCGGCCGGGCCGGGGATCCGCGTCGACTCCGGGGTCGAGGCCGGCTCGGAGATCTCCGCGACGTACGACCCGATGGTCGCGAAGCTGTGCGTCTGGGACCTCGACCGCGAGCGCGCGCGGCGGCGGATGCTCCGCGCGCTCGAGGAGTACGTCGTCGAGGGGGTGACGACGCTCCTCGGCTTCCATCGGGCCCTCCTCGAGCATCCGTGCTTCGTCGCGGGGTCGACGTGCCACGGCATCGTGGAGTCGGACAAGCTCGCGCAGCGCTCGCAGGAGTTGTCTCATACGGCAACGACCATAGCGAGAGCCCCGGACGGTGCGCTCCGCGGGCGCCCTGTCGCGGTCGAGCTCGACGGGCGCCGCTATGACGTGACGGTGCTCGAGCCTGAGCCGCCCCACGTCGACCTCGCCCGGCGCAGGCGCGAGCGCTCGCCGAGCCACGGCGGCGCCCACGCGGCGGCGAAGGAGGCCGTGGTCAGCCCGATGCAGGGCACCGTCCTGGCCGTCGAGGTGGCCGAGGGGGACGAGGTCGAGGCCGGCCGCGTCGTCTGTGTCGTCGAGGCGATGAAGATGGAGAACGAGATCCGCGCGCACCGCGACGGGATCGTCACGAACCTGAGCGTCGGCCCCGGTGACGCGGTCTCGACGGGCCAGGTCCTCTGCGTCGTCACCTCGGACGGCACGGCGCCCGGCCCGGAGTAGGGCGCGCCGCGGCCCGAGCGCACGCCCGGGCCGCGGACACGGAAGGTCCTACCGTGCACACCAGGGGAAGAGCGACGGCTGGAACAGGTGGAGCTTGAGCACGGTCGAGAGCGGGGCGGTTCCCTCGCCGCCGATCAGCGAGAGCGGCACGCCGTTCTTCGCGAAGTAGGCGACGCCGCCGTTCGCCTGGAGGACGCCGAGGCCGGTCTGCAGGCACTTGACGTCCGGCGCGGTCGCCGGGCGGGCGGCCGACGCGGGCGAGACGATCGCGAGGACCGCGACGACGGCGATGGTGAGCACGACGAGCTTGCGAAGCATTGGATCCCTCCTTCGGTCGGTGAGGAAGGCACTGTAGAAGATTCGTAGAGTGATTGTCAAATAACTGTCCAGTATTGGGCTCGGCTACCGTGACTCCGTGGCGCGCGACGAGGACCCCGACGCTCGGAGCCGGCCGTTCTGCGCCGAGGCCTCGGCCGCCCGCCACGAGCCGATCGGCGGAACGGCCAGCCGGATCGACCACTGGGTGCTCGTCGAGTACCGCAGGCTCTGGAGCCGCGATCTTCTCGCGGGAAGCGGCCTCTCAGACGAGGTGAAGAGCCACCTGCGCGAGCAGCTCGCCGCGCTCTCCCGGCCGCGCCTCCTCTTCATCCGGCGGCCGGACCGGCGGGAGCACGACCGGATCGCCGTCTTCTTCGGCCGCTCGGGCGAGCGCGCCGGACGCTTCCACGCGCTCGACGTCGGCGACTACGAGGAGCTCCGCGGGATCGACATGGCCGGCGTCCTGGCCGGCTCGGCGCCCGCGCCGCCGCCGCTCGAGCGCCCGCTCCTCGTGGTGTGCACGCACGGGAAGCGCGACCGCTGCTGCGCCCGCTACGGCCGGCCGCTCTACGACGCGCTCCGCGCGCGCGAGGAGGTTCGCGAATGCGTCTGGCAGTCGACGCACGTCGGCGGCGACCGCTTCGCCGGCAACCTCGTATGCCTGCCCGAGGGCGTCTACTTCGGCCGTGTGACGCCGGCCGGCGCGGGCGCGGTCGTGGACGAGTACCGGGCCGGGCGGATCGAGCTCGAGCACTACCGGGGCCGCGCCGCGTACGGGTTCGCGGCTCAGGCGGCCGAGATCCGGATCCGCGAGGAGACCGGGCTGCGCGGCCTCGACGACCTCGCGCTCGCCGGGCTCGAGCCGCGCGGCGAGGACGCCTGGAAGGTGCGCTTCCGCGAGCGCGCGACGGGCGAGACGCACGCGGTCGAGGTCGCCTGCGAGCGCGACGCCGCGCCCGCGTTCCTCACCTGTGACGCCGCGGCGCCCGCCCACGCGCGGCGCTTCGTCGCCGGCGCCTCCCGCGCGCCGGCCTAGCCCGGCGGGCTATTCGACGTCGACGAGGCGGAGGTAGCCCTCGCGCACGAGCCGGCGGACGAGCACGATCCTTCCCGCCTCGTCGAGCGAGCCGGGGAGGTCGCGCGGCGCCACCGGCTCGTCCGCCTCCGCGAGCGCCTCCACCTCGTCGCGCGCACGCGAGGGGAAGGTGAGTGACCTGCCGGCGAACGAGAGCCGCACGCGGCCGCCGTCCACGCCGTCCTCGAGGAAGTAGAGGACCTCGGGGCGGCGCACGACCTCGCTGTCGAGCGTCAGGCGCTCGAGCGCGCGGAGCTGGCGGAGCTGGCCGTCGAGGATCGGCCGCCGCCCGTGCACGAGCCTGCGCGCCTTCCGCCGTACGACCTCGTCGGGCTCGAGCCGCTCGGCGAGCAGGTCGAGAAGCTCGCGGCCGCCGCTGCCGTCGGCGGGTACCGAGCGGCGTACGTCCACCTCGGACGCCAGCTCGCGGAGCGCCCCGCGCAGCGCGTCCGACCACGTGTAGACGTTCACGCCGATCGTCAGGTGGAGCGAGTCGCTCTCCGAAGTGACCGCCTCGTGGAGCCAGCCTCGCGGGAGGTAGAGCGTGTCGCCCGCCCGGAGCGTCACGTCCTTCACGACCTCTCCCGCCGAGCCGTGCTCGGCCTCCGAGTAGCGCTGGTCCTTGAGCGGGAGCTCCCAGGCCGGCTCGTACACGAGCCAGCGCTTCTCGCCGGCGACCTGGAGGACGAAGACGTCGTGCGTGTCGTGGTGCACCGGCAGTCCCTGCGAGCCGCGGGGCGTGTAGTACGCGTTGGCCTGCGCCGGCTCGCCGAGGTCGGCCTCGAGCGCCCGGCAGAAGACCGAGAGCGGCCGCCACCAGTGGTGGAGCCCCTGGACGACGATCGTCGCGCCGTCCGCGAACGCGGCCGCCACGCGCTCGGCGTCCGCGACGCCGCGGAAGGCGCTCGGGCGCCAGGGGATGTCCGTCGAGTAGTCGCCGAGCCGCAGCTTCTCGCCCGCCTTCACGACCCGGAAGGCGGGGTGGCGGAGCTCCCCGGAAGTGACGAGCCGCTCGACGTCCGCCTCCGAGAGGAGGTCGTCGAACGAGACGTCGCCGTCGCGGAGCCGGACGAGCGGGCGCTCCTCCCAGTACTCGGCGAGGAACTCCTCGGCCGGGATGGGCTCGACACAGCGCGCGAGCGCGCCGGTCGAGCTAGCTCGTGGAGTCCGCGGGGCCGACGTCCGGATCTGCGGCATCGCTGTCGTCGGTCGCGTCGCCCTGGTCGCCGGCGTCGCTCGAGTCCGCGTCGTCCGCGTCGTCGGCGTCGACGTCCGACTGGGCGGTCGGGTCGAGGATTTCCTCGGTGCCGCCGGTGATCTCGTCGTCTCGCAGCGTGGACATTCCTTCCTCCTCTGACGGGGTTGGGGACTCGCCTGCGCGAGCCTACAACGCCTCGTTCCTGCCCGGAACACCGGCCCGCGGAACCCGCATCCCGTAGACTCGCCCGCCGTGGACCTCTACGAGTACCAGGGCAAGGAGCTCTTCAGGCGCCACGGCATCCCGGTCTCCGCCGGGCGGCTCGCGACGACGCCGGAGGAGGCCCGCTCGGCCGCGGACTCGCTCGGCTCGGAGGTCGTCGTGAAGGCTCAGGTCCTCACGGGCGGGCGCGGCAAGGCCGGCGGGATCAAGCTTGCGGACTCGCCCCAGGAGGCCGAGCACCACGCGCGCGAGATCCTCGGCATGGACATCCGCGGCCACGTCGTGAAGAAGGTCTGGATCGAGGAGGCCTCGGAGATCGCGAAGGAGTACTACCTCTCGCTCACGTTCGACCGGGGCGCGAAGAAGCCGCTCTTCATGTTCACGACGCAGGGCGGCGTCGACATCGAGGAGGTCGCCGACAAGACGCCGGAGGCCCTCGCGAAGCTTCACGTCGACCCGCTCGCCGGGCTCCAGCCCTACCACGCGCGTCGCCTGCTCTTCGCCGCGGGGATCGAGGAGCCGGGCGAGCAGAAGCAGATCGCCGCGATCGTCGAGAAGCTCTACGCAGCGTTCGTCGCCGAGGACGCGATGCTCTGCGAGATCAACCCTCTGATCGTCGAGCCGCACGGCCGCGTGAAGGCGCTCGACTCCAAGTTCACGGTGGACGACAACGCGCTCTACCGCCATCCCGACGTGGCGGAGATGCGCGACCTCGACGCGTACCCCGCCGAGGAGCGGGCCGCGCGGGAGAAGGGCGTGACCTACGTGAAGCTCGACGGCGAGGTCGGGATCCTCGGGAACGGGGCCGGGCTCGTCATGTCCACGCTCGACGTGATCGCCCAGGCGGGCGGCCGGCCGGCGAACTTCTGCGACCTCGGCGGGGGCGGCGACGCGCAGGGCGTCGTGGACGCGCTCGAGGTGATCACGCCCGACCCGCAGGTGCGCTCGATCCTCTTCAACGTCTTCGGCGGGATCACGCGCTGCGACGAGGTGGCGCAGGGAATCCTCGATGCGCTCGGCCGGATGGAGATCGCCCAGCCGATCGTCGTCCGCCTCGACGGGACGAACGCGGACGAGGGCCGACAGATCCTCGCCGACGCCTCGCCGCCGAACCTCCACGTGGAGGAGACGATGCTCTCCGCGGCGCGCCGCGCCGTCGAGCTCGCGGGGCACTGATGGCGATCGTCGTCGACAGGGACACGCGGCTCGTCGTCCAGGGGATCACCGGGCGCGAGGGCTCCTTCCACGCGACGCGGAACAAGGCGTACGGCACGCAGGTCGTCGCCGGCGTGACGCCGGGGAAGGGCGGCCTGGACGTCGAGGGCATCCCCGTCTTCGACACGGTCACGGGCGCGGTCGCGGAGACGGACGCGAACACCGCGATGGTCTTCGTCCCGGCGCGCTTCGCCGCGGACGCGATCTACGAGGCGGTCGACGCCGGGATCCGGACGGTGATCACGATCACGGAGGGCATCCCGGCCCACGACATGCTGCGCGTCTACAACTACGTGCGCCCGCGCGGGATCACGCTCGTCGGGCCCAACTGCCCGGGCGCGCTCTCGCCGGGGAAGGCGAACGTCGGGATCATCCCGGCCGAGATCTTCGCCGAGGGCCGCGTCGGGCTCGTCTCGCGGTCCGGCACGCTCACGTACCAGATCGGCCACGAGCTGACGCGGCTCGGGATCGGCCAGTCGACGATCGTCGGGATCGGCGGCGACCCGGTCGTCGGCTCGTCGTTCATCGACATCCTGGAGAAGTTCGAGGCCGATCCCGAGACGGAGCTCGTCGTGATGGTCGGGGAGATCGGCGGCGACGAGGAGGAGAAGGCGGCCGTGTTCATCGCCGAGCGGATGTCGAAGCCGGTCGTCGCGTACATCGCCGGCTTCACCGCGCCGCCCGGGAAGACCATGGGCCACGCCGGGGCGATCATCTCCGGCTCCGCGGGTACGGCGCAGGCGAAGAAGGAAGCGCTCGAGGCCCGCGGCGTCCGCGTCGGCACGAACCCGACCGAGGTCGCCCAGCTCGTCGCCGACGCGGTCGGGGCGCGCGCGTAGCCCCGAGCCTTGTGTTGCATCACCGGAACCGGTACGGCAGCCGGCCGGTGACCATGTCGCCGTAGAGCTCGGCCGCGATTCGCGCCCGCTCGAGCTTGCGGCGACGGAGCTCGATCGCCCGGCGCCGCACGAGCCAGTAGCTCGGCGGACGGCAGCCGGCCCGCTGTGCCACCGGGTGGAGGAGCCGCCAGAGCTCGGCGTACGGCATCCCGATCGCGTCGAGCGCCTCGAGGGCGGCGGCGACCTCCGGGTGGAGCGGCGGCCAGCGGGGCACGGTGCGAGCGTGCCGCGCGAAAGCGCGCGGGTGATGCAACACGATGTGAGAAAGGTGTGCCGCTAGCGCCGCGGGTGGGGGAGGCGCAGCGTGGCGACCGGGCCGCCGTGGTCGGACGGCCACAGGCCGAGCGCGTCGCGGACGGCCTGCTCGTCCCCGACGACCTCCGCGCGCAGCGGCGTGAAGCCGCCGCGCGCGAGGACGAGGTCGATGCGCTGCGTGAACGCGGGCGTCGGGTTGCGCAGGTCGTCCGCGTGACAGCAGGTGAGGCCGGCGTTCGCCGCCGCATCGGCGAAACCGGCGCCCAGGAGCATCCCATAGACCGGCGTCGGGCGTCCCGGCCCCGAGTTGAAGTCGCCGAGCGCGAGGGCCGGGCGCCCGGGCGCGAGCGGCCCCGTGAGGAGCTCCTGCGCCTGCGCGACCTGGACCGGCGTCGAGAACGGCTCGAGGTGCGTGTTCACGACGCGGAACGTCCGCCCTCGCAGCCGCACGTCCGCAGAGACCCAGCCGCGCGTGATCTCGATCTGCCCGAACATCGTCGGGACCGAGAGGTTCGTGGCGAACGGCTGCGCCTCCGAGCGCAGGACGCGCAGCTTCCCGCCGTGCGCGTCGGCGCGAACGAGCAGGACGACCCGGTCGGTCAGGCGGACGTCGAACCCGAGCGCGGTCGGCACCTCGATGTCCGAGCCCTCGAGCGAGGTCGCCACGTCGTACGAGAGCCCGCGCCGGTCGAGCGCGTCGAGGAGCAGCGCGACGTAGTCGAAGCGCACTTCCTCTGCCGGCGTCACGGGGCCGTCCGCGGGCGCGTCGATCCGGAAGAGCGCCGCCTCCTGCAGCCCGACCACGTCGGGACGCGTCGCGGAGATCTCGTCCGCCCACGCCTCGGCGCGGCTCTCCGGGTCGGAGGCGACGATGCTGAGCCAGCCCTGCGTCGCACGCGCGACGAACTCGGCCGGCGTCGTCGCCCCGAGCACAGTCGTGACGTCGAAGCCGACGTAGAGGTTCCGCGAGAGCGCCGTCACCTCGCGGCCTCGCTGCTCGGGCTGCGCCGGCGCCGCGGCGGCGACAGGTGCCAGTGCCGCCGCCGCCGCGATTGCCGCCAGAGCCGCACCCCTCATGCGCATCGGCACAAGGTTCGCACAGCCGTTGCCTGTTGCCTAGACCCTCTTCAGCGCACCACCTCGTAGGGGAGCATCATCTCGTTGTCCTCGTGGTCGAGGATGTGGCAGTGCCAGACGTACTCGCCGGTGAACGGGATCCGGTGGTCGCAGTCGTGGCCCGGCATCGGCGTCACGCGGCCCTCGAAGCCGAAGGGGACGCCGGGGAAGGCGCCTGGGCCGAACGGGACGAGGATCTGCGTCACGGTGCCCGGATGCGCCTGGATCGTGTCCTTCCAGCCGTCCTCCCAGCGCTCCGGCTTGCGGGCCGGGCCCGCGAAGTAGGGCGCCGGATCCGCGAACGGCCGCGTTCCCGTGCCGACGTCGGCGGGCGTGAGCATGTCCGTTCCGAAGACGTCGGTGAGGTAGCGCTCCGCGTCGAAGCCGCGCCGCCAGAGGGCACGGAACTGCACGAGGTGGAGGTGGATCGGGTGCGTGTCGGCCGTGAGATTGACGATGTTCCATTTCTCGGCCGTGTCCACGACCGGGCGCTCGATCTCGTCGGTCTCCCACGGCCGGTTGTTGAGCAGGGCCATGACCGGCTCGTCGGTCTCCGGGTCCATGATCTCGACGAGGAGCACCGTCCGCTCCGGGACGCCGCGGTCGGGGAGCTTCACCGGCGCGGCCAGCCGCCCCGGCAGCCCGCGCCGGAAGCCTGTCGCCCCCGTGACGCGGAACTCGACGAGCTCGGGGATCGCGACCTCCTCCGGGCTGACGACGTGTGGCGGAAGCGGCTTATTGAGGAGCCGCACGCGGTCGCCCGCGCGTCGTGACCGGAAGTCGACGACGACGTCCGCGCGCTCGCCGGGCGCGAGCACGACGTTCCTGAGCGGCACCGGCCGCTCGACGAAGCCGGTGTCCGTGCCGATCAGGAACCACGGGATGCCGGGCTCGAGGAACAGGTTGTAGATCCGCGAGCTCGAGCCGTTCAGGAGGCGGAAGCGGTAGAGGCCGCGCGCGACCTCGAGGTACGGCCACGCCTTCCCGTTCACGACCGCGGTGTCGCCGAAGAACTCGGGCTCCCACGGGTTCGGGTAGTGGAGCGCGAGCGACCCGTCGCCGGCGAGCCCGAACGTCTTGTCCTGGATCGCGATCGGGATCTCGAACGCGCCGCCCGGGAGGCCGGCCTCGGCGGCCGCGTCGCGCATGAGGTAGAAGCCCGCGAGACCCGCGTAGACGTTGAGCCGCGTGATCCCGAGCGCGTGGTCGTGGTACCAGGTCGTCCCGGCCTGCTGGGCGTTGAAGTAGTGGTACATCTTGTCCTGGCCCGGCGTGAACGTGTCCTCCGGGTAGCCGTCGGAATGCGGGCAGGTGTAGCCGCCGTGCAGGTGAAGCGAGACGCGCGGGGCCTCGGCGTCGTTCGCCATGTCGGGCCCGTGCAGCTCCGTGTCGACGCCGAGCGGATGCGGCCCGAGACGGTTGCGGGCGAGGAAGCGCACGTCCTCGCCGACCGTCGCGTGGATCGTCGGCCCGAGATACGACGCGCCGCCGTACCCCCACGTCGGCACCGGGTCGAGGTCGCGGTGGAAGCGGTGGGTCGACTCGGCCATCTCGAGCCCGCGCAGGGCGAGCTCGTCGCCCGACCAGATCGGCGGCACGGGCAGCGCGTCGGCGAAGGGCTCGAGGCCGAGCGTCACGGGCGTCGTGGCGCCCACGGCGGCGGCCGCGGTCCCCGCTCCGAGCGCGCCCGTTCGGAGGGGAAGCGCGAGCCCCGCGCCCGCCGCGATGCTCGCCTTCACGAAATCGGTTCTCGTCAGTCCCGTCATGACCCTGGCTCCTTTCGATGCCGCGTCCCGCAGTGCGCGGATCGTCGCGTGCGCGAGTCGCGTCTCCATCCGGGCGTCGCCTCATTCGGCTACGGCGAACTACCGATTCGGCGGCATGGCGGCGGCAGGGTCGGAGGGCCGGCGGGGTAGTCGGGTCCCGTCACTAGTATCGGGGCCATGGACGTCGTCTCGTTCGCGCGCGGCATCCCCGGTCCCGACCTCCTCCCCTCGGAGGAGTTCGGGCGGTGCGCGCTCGCCGCGGCGCGGAAGGACGGGGCCCGCGCGCTCAACTACGGGCCGCCGTCGGGCTATCCGCCGCTCCGCGAGTGGGTCGCCGCGCGGCACGGCGTCGCGCCGGAGCGAGTGATCCTGACGACCGGGTCGCTCCAGGGCTTCAACTTCGTCGCCCGGGAGTTCGTCCGCCGCGACGCGACCGTCTTCGTCGAGGCGCCCTGCTACGACCGCTCGCTGGGCATCCTGCGCTCGCTCGGCGCGCGCACCGTTGCGATCCCCGTCGGAGAGGACGGGATCGATGTCGAGGGGCTCGCGGTCGCGCTCGAGGCAACGCCGGGCGAGAAGCTCGTCTACACGATCCCGACCTTCCAGAACCCGAGCGGCCACACGCTCGGGCGGGCCGGGCGCGAGCGGCTGCTCGACGCCGCGCGCGCGACCGGCGCGGTCGTCCTCGAGGACGACCCGTACGGGCTCCTGCGCTTCGAGGGCGAGTCGCTTCCGCAGCTCTTCGAGCTCGCCCGAGGCGAGGACGCGATCTTCCTGAGCTCGTTCTCGAAGACCGTGTCCCCGGGGATCCGCGTCGGCTACGTCGTCCTGCCGCAGGAGCTCGTCGGCGCGATCGAGCGGCACGTGCTCGAGAACTACGTCTCGCCGTCCATCTTCGTCCAGGCCGCGCTCGCCGAGTTCGTGCACGAGGGCTACTTCGAGCCGAACCTCGAGCGCGCGCGCGAAGGCCTCCGCATCCGTCGCGACGCGATGCTCGCCGCGCTCGAGGCCGAGGCGCCGGACGGGGCCGCCTGGAACCGGCCCGAGGGCGGCTACTTCCTCTGGCTCGACCTGCCGGACGGGGTCGACGCGGCCGCGTTGCTCGAGCGCGGGAACGAGGCGGGCGTCACGTTCGTGAAGGGCTCGGACTTCTACCTCGACGGCGGCGGGTCGAACGCCGCCCGGCTCGCGTTCTCCTTCGCCACGGCGGAGGAGATCGGCGTGGGCGTCGAGCGGCTCGCGGGTCTCGTCCGCGAGGCCGCCGGCGTCGCGGCCTAGGCGTTCGCGCTACGCGGCGACCGGCCGGCGCTCGCGCTCTGGCTCGGCAGGGACGGCGTAGAGCGTCTGCGGCTGCTCGGCGGCGCGGAAGGTCGGGCAGAGCGTGTTCCCCGCGAGGGCGCAGAGCAGCTCGCGACGGAAGTAGCAGTCGTCGCAGGTGGGCATGTCCGCGCCGCAGTCGCCGGGGGAGGTCACCGACGCGATGATAGGTCCGGCGCCGCCGCGCTACCAGCCCCGCCCGAGCCGATAAGCCCGCAAATTCCGCGAAGTGTCAACGGTGCGAACGTGTCAGCACTCGAGCGCGTCGACCGCCTCGGCGTACGTGGAGACCGGGATCACCTCGAGCTCCTCCGGCGCGTGCTCGCGGGCCTCGGCGGCGTTCCCCTCCGGGACGACGAAGATGTCCGCGCCCGACTGGTCGGCGCCGATCGCCTTCTGCTTCACGCCGCCGATCGGCCCCACGTTTCCCTCCAGGTCGAGCTCGCCCGTGACCGTGATTCGGCGGCCGCACGTGAGCTCGTCGCCGAGCTCGTCCGTGATTCCGAGGGCGAACGCGAGGCCCGCCGACGGCCCGCCGATGTCGCCCGCGTCGATCTCGATCTCGAGCGGGAAGTCGAACGTGGCCGCCTGCTCGATCAGCACGCCCATGACGGCGCGGTTCGGGTCCTGTTCGGACGGCATCGTCCCGACCGTGACCTTCATCTCCTCGCCGTCGCGGACGATCGTGAGCCCGACCTCCTCGCCCGGCCGGACGTCGGCGAGCGCCGCCTGGAGCTGGCGCGCGCGCCGCACCGGCGTGCCGGCGGCGCCGATCACGATGTCGCCCACCTGGAGGATCCCGTCCGCCGGCCGGTCGGGGAGCACCGTCGTCACCTCCGCACCCTCGTCGTCGACGTCGACGACGTAGCCGAGCGCTTCGAGCGCGACCGCGACCGCGATCTGCTGCGAGCGGGACATCTGGTTCAGGCTCGTCTGGCGCCGCTGGGTGTCGCTCACGCCGATCGGGTTGACGGCGTGCCCGGGGACGAGCGTCGCGCCGTCGGCGAGCTCCGGGATGAGGCGCTCGAGGAGCGAGGCGCGGCGCACGAGGATGTCCACCATGTAGACGCCCTCGTCCGTCGTGCCGTCGTCGCCCTCGAGCTCCTCGTCCTCGATCGACACGAGCGCGTCGACGGGGCGCGCGCGGTCGGGCAGGAAGAGGTAGTGGTCGGAGGGGACAACGTAGAGGACGCCCGCCACGACGGCGAGCACCGCGGCGAGCGCGAGCAGGCGTTTCACGCCGCCATTGTCGCGGGCGCCTCAGCCGCCGTGCTGCAGGACGCCGACGACCTCGCGGACGGCCGCCGACGACGCCTCGAGCTCGGCGCGCTCGGCGTCGGTCAGGTCGAGCTCCACGATCTCCTCCACGCCGCGCGCGCCGAGCTTCACGGGGACGCCCATGTAGAGCCCGTCGATCCCGTACTCGCCCTCGAGATACGCGGTGCACGGGAGGATGCGCTTCTGGTCGAGGCAGATCGCATCGACCATCTCGGCGGCGGCCGCGCCGGGGGCGTACCAGGCGGACGTGCCGAGCAGCTCGACGATCTCGCCGCCGCCCTTGCGCGTGCGCTCCACCATCTGCTCGATCCGGTCGGCCGCGACGAGCTTCGTGAGCGGGATCCCGCCGACGGTCGTCGCTGAGACGACCGGCACCATCTGGTCGCCGTGGCCGCCGAGCACCATCGCGGTCACGTCCTTCGCGGACGAGCCCGTCTCCCAGGCGACGAACGTGCGGAAGCGGGCCGTGTCGAGGATCCCGGCCATCCCGACCACGCGCTCCCGCGGCCAGCCGGTGACCTTCCTCGCCACGTGGCACATCGCGTCGAGCGGGTTCGAGACGATCACGAGGACCGCGTCCGGGCTCTGCTCCGCCGCCGCGCTCGCGCACGAGCGGACGATCTCCTCGTTCGTCGTCACGAGGTCGTCGCGGCTCATGCCCGGCTTGCGGGGGAGGCCGGCGGTGATGACGACGACGGCCGAGCCGGCGGTCTCCTCGTAGCCGTTCGAGCCGCGCACCGTCGGCTCGTAGCCGAGCACCGGGCCCGCCTGGTCGATGTCGAGCGCCTTGCCCTGCGGAAGGCCCTCCTTGATGTCCACGAGGACGACCTCCGCGTAGTCGCGGCCCGCGATCTCCTGCGCCGCGGTCGCGCCGACGTTTCCCGCCCCGACGACCGTCACCTTGCGTCTCAAACCCTGACTCCCATCTCATTGATGATCGCGTCCGCGACCTCGCTCGTCCCGACGGCGGTCGGGTCGTCGCGGGTCGGCTTCATGTCGTACGTCACGCTCCGGCCCTCGGCGATCACGGCGGCGATCGCGTCCTCGAGCCGCTGCGCCGCGTCGCGCTCCTCGAGGTGACGGAGCATCATGACGCCCGACAGCATCATCGCCATCGGGTTCACCTTGTTCATGCCCGTGTACTTCGGCGCCGAGCCGTGCGTCGGCTCGAACACCGCCGCGTGCGTGCCGAAGTTCCCGCCCGGCGCGAGCCCGAGCCCGCCGACGAGGCCGGCGGCGAGGTCGGAGACGATGTCCCCGTAGAGGTTCGGGCAGACGAGGACGTCGTACTCCTCGGGCCGCTGGACGAGCTGCATCGAGAGGTTGTCCACGATCCGCTCGTCGAACTCGATGTCCGAGTTCTCGTCCGCGACCTGCTGCGCGACGCGCAGGTAAAGGCCGTCGGAGAACTTCATGATGTTCGCCTTGTGCACGGCCGTGACCTTGCGCCGGCCGTTCTTGCGCGCGTAGTCGAAGGCGAACTGGACGATCCGCCGCGACCCCGTCACGGAGAGCGGCTTGATCGAGATCCCGCTGTCCGGCCGCACGGTCTGCCCGCGCTCGGCGAGCCACTCGATCAGCTCGCGCGCCTCGCCGGAGCCCTCCTCGAACTCGATCCCGGCGTAGAGGTCTTCGGTGTTCTCGCGGACGAGCACGAGGTCGACGTCCTCGTACCGCGAGCGGACGCCCGGGTAGCTCTTGCACGGGCGCACCTGGCCGTAGAGGTCGAGCGTCTTGCGGAGCGAGACGTTGACCGAGCGGAAGCCGGTGCCGACCGGGGTCGTGATCGGCCCCTTGATCGCCGTGCCGTTCTCCCGGATCGACTCGAGGACGTGGTCGGGGAGCGGGTTCCCGCCGTAGCGGTCCATGACGTCGGCGCCCGCCTCCTGCACGTCCCAGTCGATCTCGACCCCGGTCGCGTCGATCACGCGGCGGGTCGCCGCGGCGATCTCCGGTCCCGTGCCGTCCCCTGGAATGAGCGTCACGACGTGACTGGCCACGGGCCGTGACTCTACCCCAGGGTTACGAATCCGGAGTCGGGTACATTGAGCGCCGTGAGCGATTTCAAGCCAGGGCTCGAAGGCGTCGTCGCCGTCGAGACGGAGATCGCCGAGCCGGACCGTGAGGGCGGCTCGCTCCGCTATCGCGGCGTCGACATCGAGGAGCTCGTCGGGCACTACCCGTACGAGAACGTCTGGGGCCTGCTCGTGGACGGGGACCTCGGCTCCGTCATGCCCGACCCCGAGGCGTACGAGCCGGTCGGGCTGACGGGGAACGCGCCCGCCGACCTCCAGGCCGAGACCGCGCGTCTCGCCGGGGAGTGGAGGCTCGGGAAGCTGAACGAGATCTCCGACGAGCAGGCGCGCGAGGATCTCGGGCGTCTCTCCGCGCAGATGATGTCGATCGTCGCCCGCTCGGCGCGCGTCGCCGACGGGAAGACGGAGCCGGTCCCGGACGACGTCGTCGCCGGGGGCAAGACGGCCGCCGAGACGTTCCTCCTGCGCTGGCGCGGCGAGGCCGACCCCCGGCACGTCAAGGCGATCGACACCTACTGGATCTGCACGGCCGAGCACGGGCTGAACGCCTCGACGTTCACGGCGCGCGTGGTCGCGTCCACCGGGGCGGACTGCGGGGCCGCGCTCTCCTCGGCCGTCGGCGCGCTCTCGGGGCCGCTGCACGGCGGCGCGCCCGCATACGTGAAGCCGATGATCGAGGAGGTCGCCGCAATGGGCGACGCCGAGAAGTGGGTGCGCGAGCGTCTCGCGGCGAAGAAGCGGATCATGGGCTTCGGGCACCGCGTCTACCGCGCCGAGGACCCGCGCTCCCGGGTGCTGAAGGCGGTCGCGAAGGAGCTCGCATCTCCGTACGTCGAGGTCGCGGAGGAGCTCGAGCGGGCCGCGCTCGCGGCGCTCCAGGAGCGCTCGCCGGATCGCGTGCTCGCGACGAACGTCGAGTACTACTCGGCGGTCGTGCTCGATCTCGCGGAGATCCCGCCCCCGCTCGCGCCAGCGATGTTCGCCTGCTCACGCGTGGCCGGCTGGTCGGCGCACATCCTCGAGCAGAAGCGGACGGGGCGGCTCTTCCGGCCCTCGGCCACGTACGTCGGCCCGGCCGCGCGGCCGGCCTCGGCGGTCGGTTCCGGCCAGCCGGTCGCGGGTTGACGACGCTCGCCGAGGCGGTCGCCCAGGCCGCCGAGGCGGCGGACGAGCGCGCGCTCGCGGATCTCCGTCGCGAGGTGGCGGACGACCTCGAGGCGTCCGTGCGCGCGGCGGACTACCGCGAGCGCGCGGTCGGCTACCGGGCGATCGGAGCGCTGCGCTTCTCCACGAAGACGGAGCTGCTCCGCCGCGGGCTCGAGGACGAGAGCCCGGCGTGCCGCGGATCGGCGCTCCTCTCGCTCGAGCTCCTCTCGCGCGACCACCCCGGGCTCGCGAACGCGAACCGCGCGCTGCTCCACAAGCTCGCGAACGCCGACGGCAACGCGGCCGTCCGCCGGCTCGCGGTGCTCTGCCTGAAGAACGGCTCGCCGGCGCGCGACACGCTCGTCTTCCTCGAGCACCTCGCTGACGTGTCGGAGGAGAAGGAGATGCGGGCGGCCGCCGCGTCGGTGCACCAGGCGCTCAAGCGGAAGGCGAGCGCCCGCTAGATGTCCCTGCGGGACGAGGTGCTGCGCGCGAACGCGGCCTTCGCGGCCGAGTTCGGGGGCGGGGAGCTCGCGCGGCCGCCGGCGCGCGGGCTCGCGGTCGTGACGTGCATCGACGGGCGCATCGACCCGCTCGCCGTCCTCGGTCTCGCGCCGGGGGACGCGAACGTCCTGCGGAACGCCGGGGCGCGCGTCACGGACGACGTGCTCCGCTCGCTCGTCGTCTCGCGGCACCTGCTCGGGATGCGCGAGACGCTCGTCGTCGGGCATACGGACTGCGGCCTCGAGGGGCGGACGAACGAGGAGCTCCGCGCGGGCGTGCCCGGCTCGGACGGGCTGGACTTCCTGCCGTTCGCCGACCTCGAGGAGAGCGTCCGCGAGGGTGTCCGGCGCATCCGCGCGCTGCCGCTCCTCGCCGACGTCGAGGCGACCGGCTGGGTGTACGAGGTCGAGACCGGCCGGCTCCGGGAGGTCGAGACCCAGCCCTAGGGTCTCGGCGCGCGCTACGAGAGCGGCCAGAAGATTGGGATCACGATCGCGGCGAGGCCGAGCATGACCACCGTCAGCGGGAAGCCGACGCGGGCGAAGTCGGCGAACCGGTAGCCGCCCATCCCGTACACGATCGTGTTCGTCTGATAGCCGATCGGCGTGAGGAACGACGCCGAGGCCGCGATCGCGATCGCGATCGCGAACGCGCGCGGGTCGAGGCCCGCCTCCGTCGCCGTCGCGAACGCGATCGGGAACATGAGCACCGCCGCGGCGTTGTTCGTGATCAGCTCGGTGAGGAGCACCGTCCCGAGAAGGACGCCGACGAGGAGACCGATGTCGCCGGCGTTGCCCAGCGGCCCGACCACCCGGCCCGCGACGTGCGACGCGAGCCCGCTCGCCTCGATCGCGTTCCCGAGCCCGAAGCTCGCCGCGATGAGGACGATGATGTTCAGGTCGATCGCGTTCCGCGCCTCCGCCGCCGAGAGGACCCGCAGCACGACGAGCGCGAAGGCCGCGAGCATCGCCGCGACGAGGATGTCGAGAACCCCCGTTCCCGCGAGGGCCAGCATTGCGACGATGATGATCCCGACGATCGGGCCCTTTTCCCGTCTCGGCGGCGCCTCCGCGGCGAGCGGCGCGACGGTGAGGAAGCTCGGGTCGGCGAGGAGCCGCGGCCGCGCCCCGACGTCGGCGAGGAGGAGCAGCACGTCGCCGGCCCGCAGGCGCACGCCGCCGAGCTTCCCCGGCATCCGCTCGCCGGCCCGGTGCACGGCGAGCACGGCGGCGCCGAAGCGGCTCCGGAACCCGACGTCCTTGAGCGTCGCGCCGTCGAGCGCGCCCGCGCCCGCGACGACCGCCTCGAAGAGCCTGCGGTGGATCGTCGAGCCGACGACGGCGAAGTGCGGCTCCTCGGCCGAGACGAGGCCCGGGCGGGACTGGAGGTCGAGGATCCGGTCGACGTTCCCCGCGAAGACGAGCCGGTCGCCGGCGGAGAGCTCCTCGTCCGGCCCGACCGGCGCGATCCGGTGGCCGTCGCGCTCGATCTCGACGAGGTAGACGCCCTGGAGGTTCCGGAGCCCCGCGTCCGAGACGGTCTGTCCGGCCGGCGGCGCGTCGCCCGCGACGATCATCTCGACCGTGAACTCGCGTGCGTCCATGTCGAGCGACTCGCTCGGAGCGCGCCGCCGGGGGAGGAGCACGGGGGTGACGACGACGAGGAGCGCGATCCCCGCGATCGCGACCGGCAAGCCGACCTTCCCGATCTCGAAGAGGCCGAGCGGCTCCTCGCCGGCCTCGCGCAGGAGGCCCGAGACGACGAGGTTCGTCGACGTCCCGACGAGCGTGAGCGTCCCGCCGAGGATCGTCGCGAACGAGATCGGCAGGAGGTAGCGCGACGGCGACTGGCCGGTCCGCCGACACCAGGAGACGACGGCCGGCGCCACCATCGCCACGATCGGGGTGTTGTTCAGGAACGCTGACGATCCGGCGACCGGCGTGAGGATCCGCGCGAGGCCGCTGCGCTCTCCGCCCGCGCGCTCGCCGCTCGAGAGCACGGCGCCCACGATCCGCTCGAGGACGCCCGTCTTCCGCACCGCCGCCGCGACGACGTAGAGCGCCGCGACCGTGAGCGGCGCCGGGTTGGAGAAGCCCGCGAAGCCCTGCTCCACGTCGATCACGCCGAGGACGAGGAGCGCCGCGACGCCGCCGAGGACCGCGACCGACGGCGCCACGAGCTCGGCCGCGAGCACGCCGACGGTGACGACGACGACCGCGAGCGTGATCCAGGCGTCCAGCGGCACGACGCGCAGGTTCTACCTGCGACGAGCGTGCGGGTGCGAGGAGAAGTACGTGTCCCGGCGGCGCTTCTCCGAGACGTGCGTGTAGATCTCGGTCGTCCCGAGATCGGCGTGGCCGAGCATCTCCTGCACGCTCCGCAGATTGGCGCCGCCCTCGAGCAGGTGCGTGGCGAACGAGTGCCGAAGGAGGTGCGGGTGCACGCGGCCGGGGTCGAGCCCCGCCTTGAGCGCGACCCGCCGCAGGACGAAGAACGCTCCCGCCCGAGTGAGCGCGCCGCCCTGCGCGTTCAGGAAGAGCTCCGGGCGATGGCGGCGGTCGAGATACGGCCGCCCCCGCGAGAGGTAGCGCCGCACCGCCTCGACCGCCTCGCGGCCGAGCGGGACGAGCCGCTCCTTGTCGCCCTTCCCGACGCAGCGGACGATCCGCTCCTCGAGGTCGACGCTCCCGCGCTCGAGCCCGACCGCCTCGCTGACGCGCAGGCCCGCGCCGTAGAGCAGCTCGACGAGCGCGCGGTCGCGGAGATTGCGCGGGTGGACGCCGTTCGCCGCCTCGATCAGCCGCTCCACCTCGCCCGGCGTGAGCGAGCGCGGCAGCTTCGTCCGCTTGCGCGGGAGCGGCACCTCGGCGGCCGGGTTGTCCTCGCGCGCGCCGAGCAGGACGAGATGGCGGTAGAACGTCCGAGCCGCCGACGCCTTGCGGGCGATCGAGCTCGGCGCGAGCCCGCGCGCGCGCAGGTCGGTGAGCCAGTCCTGGACGTCCTCGCCGGTCGCCGCCGCGGGCGAGCCGCCCCGGAACCGGGCGAAGTCGGCGAGGTCGCGGCGGTACGCCTCGACGGTGCGGGGCGAGCGGCGCGCGGCGAGGAGCGCGAGGAACCCCTCGACCTGCGGGTCCGGCGCCGGATCAGGCACGGGGGTGCGCTCGGTCATAGATCCTCCGCAGCCGGCGCGCGTCGACGTGGCTGTAGATCTGGGTCGTGGAGAGGGAGGAGTGGCCCATGAGCTCCTGGATCGTCCTCAGGTCGGCCCCGCCTTCCATGAGATCGGTGGCGAACGCGTGGCGCAGCCGGTGCGGGTTCGGGAGCAGGCGGCGGAGCGTCGAGGTCTCGAGCGGCCGGCCGCGCGTCGAGAGGAAGAGCGCGTTCTCGGCGCCGCGCGCGAGCGCCGGGCGGGCGCGCTCGAGGTAGAGCCGGAGCCGGTAGGCGGCCTCCTCGCCGAGCGGGACGACGCGCTCCTTCCCGCCCTTTCCGCGGACGTGGACGGCCTCGGCCTCGAAGTCGACGTCCGCGAGCGCGAGGTCGCACGCCTCCTGGGCGCGCAGGCCGGCGGAGTAGACGAGCTCGAAGAGCGCGCGGTTTCGCAGGCCGAGCGGGGTCGCGGGCTCGAACCCGCCGAGGAGCGCGTCCGTCTCGGCAGGACGCGGCGCATGGGGGAGGCGCCGCCGCCGCTTCCCGCCGAGCGAGAGGTCGGGCACGCGCGCGGGCCCGAGCGAGGCGCGCAGGAACGAGCGAACGGCGGCGAGCTTGCGCGCTAGCGTGGTCGGGGCGAGCTTGCGCGGGTCGCGCCCCGGCCGGTCGGCGCCGAGCGCGGACGCGTACTCGGCGAAGACCCGCGGGGTCACCGCGTCGAGCCGCAGGCGCCTCGCCTCGAGCCAGGCCGCGAACTCGCGGAGGTCGCGCCGGTACGCGCGGCGCGTCGACTCCGAGAGCGCGGGGCTCTCGAGAAACCGCTCGATCGCACGCGACGTATCCATGTCCGGGCGTTCCGCCCCGGCGCGGCCGTTCCTGCCCATTTGAAGCTGCCGCGCGCGTCCGCTACGGTGCCGCGTTGCGGTCCCGGGACCGACACTAGGAGGGAACGAGATGGTGAAGCGACTGATCATGCTGGCGGGCGTGGCCGTGCTCGCGGCGGCGTTCGCGGCCCCCGCCGTGGCGGCCGAGCCCGTCCGGGACACGATCGTCCAGAACAACGTCGTGCAGGGCCAGACGTCCTGCGGCTTCCTCGTCTGGGAGATCCACCTGACGGCCGAGCGGTTCCGGTTCTTCGACAACGACGGGAGCCTCGTCCGCGTCCAGGTGCACATCCGCGAGGACAACACGCTCACGAACGTGACGACCGGCGAGACGTTCCGCGAGGGCCCGGTCTCGTTCATGCAGACGACGATCTTCACCGACGAGGGCCCGCGGATCGTCGCGACGGGCATGGCGGTGAACATCTTCGGGCAGGCGTTCAAGGACGTCGGCCGCGTCGTGATCAACCCGTTCACGGGCGACATCGAGTTCTCCGCCGGCCCGCACCCGCTACGCGAGGCCCAGTCGGAGGGCAACGTGCTCGAGGGCTTCTGCGGCCTCTGGGCGTAGACGCCTGAACCGTCGGACGCACGGGCGCGAGGTGCGACACTCGCGTCCGTGCGCCTTCGGCTCTCCGTCCGCCGGCTCGTCGTCGCCTCGTGGCCCGTCCCGGCCGAGGCCGTGCGGCGCGTCGCGCCTCCCGGTCTCGAGCCGGCCCTCGTGGACGGGCAGCACCTCGCGTCGGTCGTCGCCGTCCGCTTCGCCGGCGGGCGGCTGGGGCACGCGCCCGTCCTCCCGTTCTCGCAGCTCAACCTGCGCACGTACGTGGAGGCCGGCGGCGTGCCGACCGTGCTCTTCCTCCGCTCGTACGTCACGCCCGGCGGGCTCGCGGGGATCCTCTTCGGGGCGCCGTTTCGCCTCGCCCGCGTGCGCGTGCGCGAGGACGCCGTGCGTGCGCCCGGCGCCGGGATCGACCTGCGCTTCCGCCCGGGCGGCGCGACCGACCCGGGAGATCTCGGCCGGCACGAGGTCGGGCTCTACGAGGCGGCCGGCCTGCGGCGCTTCCGCGTCGAGCGCGGCCCGGCCGAATGGCGAAGCGCCGAGCCCGTCGGCGACGCCCGCGCCGACGGGCTCCTCGCCGTCGGCCTCGACGTGAGCGGGCCGCCGCGCATCGCCGTCGCGGGCGAGACGTGGTTCGAGACGGACGTCCCTCCTAGCCCAGCCGCTCGGTGAGCCGGTCGCGGCGGTAGTCGAAGATGTCGCGCAGCCAGCGCGCGACGAGCAGCCGGTCGACGAGCGGCGCGAGCGGACCGCCGGGGACGCGGTAGCGGACGACGTCGTAGACCTCCGTCCCGCCCTCGACCGCCGTGAACCGGTGCGAGTGCTCCCAGAGCGGGTACGGCCCGGCGAGCTGGAGGTCGGTGAACCCGCGCGGCGGGTGCCAGGCGGTGATCTCCGTCAGCCAGCGGATCGGCACGCCGAACAGCCGGAGCCGGTAGCGGAGGCGCGAGCCGGCCTCGAGCTCCACGGGCGCGGAGACGATCCGGAAGCGCAGCCAGGGCGGCGTGAGCGCCTCGAGGTTCGCGGGCGCGGCGAAGAACGCGAACGTCTCGTCGACCGTCCGCGGGACGACCTGCGTGCGCTCGAGGGTGAGCTCGCGAGCCATTCCGCGCGAGCGTAGCGGCGCGCCACCTTGCGGTACGGCATACCATTGTGGGCGTTCCCTCCATCCGAAGCAGGGGTAGAGGGCACCCGACTCATGGCGATCACGACACCGGTAGAGGGAGGCCTCGGCGACCACGGGCTCGACCCGCGGGGCGAGATCGTCTGGCAGCCCTCGACGTCGCAGCTCTACGTCCACTCGCTCCGCGCGGGGACCGCCACACTCGCGGAGGGCGGGCCGCTCGTCGTCGACACGGGCGCGCACACCGGCCGCTCGCCGGACGACCGCTTCGTCGTGCGCGAGCCCGGCTCCGAGGAGCGGATCGCGTGGGGCGACGTGAACAAGCCGATCGAGGAGGAGCAGTTCGAGGGCCTTCGCGGGAAGGTCGTCGAGCGGCTCGAGCAAGGCGACGTCTACGTCGTGAACGCGTTCGCGGGCGCCGACCCCGAGCGCCGCCTCGCCGTCCGCGTCGTCACGTACTCGGCCTGGCACGCGCTCTTCGCGAAGACGCTCTTCATCGAGCCGACGGACGAGGAGCTCGAGAGCTACGTCCCGCAGGCGCTCGTCCTCCACGCGCCCGACGTGCGAGCCGACCCGGAGGAGGACGGGACGCGCTCGGAGACGTTCGTCTGCCTCCACCCGACGCGGCTCGAGGTCGTGATCGGCGGCACCGAGTACGCGGGCGAGATCAAGAAGTCGATCTTCACGCTCATGAACGACCGGCTGCCGCTCGAGGGCGTCTTCCCGATGCACTGCTCGGCGAACGTCGGCGCGGACGGCGACGTGGCGATCTTCTTCGGCCTGTCCGGCACGGGGAAGACGACGCTCTCGGCCGACCCGGAGCGCCGCCTGATCGGTGACGACGAGCACGGGTGGGGCGGGGCGGGCGTCTTCAACTTCGAGGGCGGCTGCTACGCGAAGATGATTCGTCTCTCGCCCGAGGCCGAGCCGGAGATCTTCCGCACGACCCACACGTTCGGGACGGTGCTCGAGAACGTCGTCATGGACGAGCGCGGCGGGCTCGACCTCGACGACGACTCGAAGACGGAGAACACGCGCGGCGCGTACAAGCTCGAGCAGATCGCGAACGCGCTCCCGGAGAAGCGCGCCGGGCACCCGCGCACGGTCGTCTTCCTGACCGCGGACGCGTTCGGGATCCTCCCGCCGATCGCGCGGCTCTCGCCCGAGCAGGCGATGTTCTACTTCCTCTCCGGCTTCACGGCGAAGCTCGCCGGGACGGAGATCGGCGTGAAGGAGCCGCAGCCGACGTTCTCCGCCTGCTTCGGGGCGCCGTTCCTGCCGCAGCATCCGGCCGTGTACGCGCGGATGCTCGGCGAGAAGCTCGACGAGCACGGCTCGACGGTCTGGCTCGTGAACACCGGCTGGACGGGCGGGCCCTACGGCGAGGGCGAGCGGATGCCGATCGCCGCCACGCGCGCGCTTCTCGCGGCGGCGCTCTCGGGCGAGCTGGACGACGCCGAGTACCGCGAGGATCCCGTCTTCGGCTTCCAGGTGCCCGTGTCCGTCTCCGGCGTCGACGACCGCCTGCTCGATCCGCGCGGGACGTGGCGCCACGGCGCAGACTACGACCGCAAGGCGGCCGAGCTGGCCGGGCTCTTCCGGGAGAACTTCGCCAGGTTCGCCGGCGCGGCGGGCGACGCCGTCGCGGCCGCCGGCCCGCGCGTCGCGTAGCGCCGGATACGAGGCTCCAGCGGCGTCCGGTCGTATAGCGTTCGCACCCGTGGAGGCACAGCACGACGTCCTCGTCGTCGGCGCCGGCTGCGCCGGCATGCGGGCCGCGATCGAAGCGCACGACGCGGGCGCGGACGTCGGCGTCATCTCGAAGCTCCATCCCACGCGCAGCCACTCCGGCGCGGCCGAGGGCGGGATCAACGCGGCGCTCGGCAACACGGGCGAGGACAGCCCCGAGACGCACGCGTTCGACACCGTCAAGGGCTCGGACTACCTCGGCGACCAGGACGCGATCGAGATCTTCACGCGCGAGGCGCCGCACGACATCTACCAGCTCGAGCACTGGGGCGCGGTCTTCTCGCGAAACGACGACGGCAGGCTCGCGCAGCGCCCGTTCGGCGCGGCCGGCTCGCCGCGCACGGTCTTCGCGGCCGACATCACGGGCCACGTGCTGATCCACGTGCTCTACGAGCAGCTCACGAAGCGCGTCGCCGCCGGGCCGATGCACGTGTACGAGGAGTTCTTCGCGTGGCGGCTCGTCGTCGACGGCGGCCGCTGCGTCGGCGTCGTCTGCTGGGACATCCTGAACGGCGGCCTGAAGCTCCTGACCGGGAAGACGGTCGTCCTCGCGACGGGCGGGGCCGGCCGGCTCTACCGGGCGACGACGAACGCGTACGCCTGCACCGGCGACGGGATGGCGATGGCCCTCAGGGCCGGGCTCCCGTTGAAGGACATGGAGTTCATGCAGTTCCACCCGACGACGCTCTACCCGAGCGGGATCCTCATCACCGAGGGCTGCCGCGGCGAGGGCGCGTACCTCGTCAACAACGAGGGCGAGCGCTTCATGCAGCGCTACGCGCCGAACGCGATGGAGCTCGCCTCGCGCGACGTCGTCTCCCGCTCGGAGCAGACGGAGATCGACGAGGGGCGCGGCGTGAACGGCTCGATCTTCCTCGACATGCGCCACCTCGGCGCCGAGCGGATCCTCGAGCGCCTGCACGGGACGCGGGAGCTGTCGATGACGTTCGCCGGCGTCGACCCGATCTACGACCCGATCCCGGTCCGCCCCGGCGCCCACTACCACCTGGGCGGGGTCGACACCGACGTCTGGGGCCAGACGCTG
>JAICNY010000185.1 GCA_025930955.1 Thermoleophilia bacterium | reverse complement strand
CGTGCGCGTCGAGATGCCGCAGCCGTTCGACTTCGCGCTCACGACCGAGCGGTTCGCACTCTTCGGGCACGATCCGGCGAACGTCTGGACGGAGGGGCGGCTCCATCGCGTCCTCGCCGGTCGCGAAACGACGATCGCGCCCGCGCCCGGCGGCGCCGAGGTCGCTCCGCCTGATGCAGAGCTCGTCGCGCCCGTCCGCCGGCTCCTCGGCGCCGGCTTCGACCTCCCGGCGTTCACCCGCTTCGCCGCGGCCGAAGATCCGGTGCTCGCACGCCTTGCTGCGGAGCGCCCCGGCCTGCGGCCGTCGCTCGTCCCGGATCCGTGGGAGGCGCTCGTCACCGCGATCACCGCGCAGCAGGTCTCGCTCCGCGCCGCGTCCGCGATCCGGGCGCGGTTGGTCCAGGCGCTCGGCCGGCGGCACGAACGGGCGTGGGCCTTCCCGACGCGCGATCGCGTCGCCCGCGAGACCCCCGACCGACTCCGCGCGCTCGGCTTCTCGACCCGCAAGGCGGAGTACGCGATCGCGCTCGCCCGCGCGCCGCTCGACCTCGACGCCCTCGCCGCGCTCCCCGACCCCGAGGTCAAGGCCTCCCTCACCGCCCTCCCGGGGCTCGGCGAGTGGACGGCCGACTGGTTCCTCGCGCGCCACCTCGGCCGCCCGAGCGCGTGGCCGGCCGGCGACCTCGCGCTCCGCAAGGCCGTCGGCGCGTTCTACCTCGACGGCCGCTACCCCACGATCGCCGAGACGCGTGCGATCGGCGACCGGCTCGGCGAGCACGCGAACGTTGCCGCGCACACGCTCCTCGCCGCCCTGCGTAGGCTCCCCGCATGACGCTCCGGATCCACATCGACGGGCCGCCGACGGAGGACGCGCTCCGCGAGGTCGTCGAGCGCGCCCGCGCCGAGGGCGAGACCGAGGTGGTCGTCGAGACGAGCCACGAGGCCGGCGAAGCGTGGATCCGCGCGGGCTTCAGCGAGCTCTCCCGCGTCCTCACGGCCCGCGTCGACGCGCTCGAGCAGCACGTCGGCGGCGAGCGGGAGGCGAGCTTCGGCTCGATCCACGTCCAGTCCGACGACGTTGACGCGGTCGTCCGCGCCGTGCGCCAGTTCGTCCCGCGGCTGCCGGGCGGCTCGCGCGGGAGCGTCGTCCTGCCGCCGCGCGACGGCTGGACCTCCGTCTACGACGAGCTGACCGACCGCGAGCCGGAGATGCTCCGCCGCCTCGCCCGCGAGCTCTCCGACCGGATGGGCGCGTTCGTCGTCGCGATCGGCGCCGAGGAGGGCCACGTCGTCCGCTACGTCGCGCTCGAGCGGGGCCGGGTCGTCGACGAGTACCTCTCCGTGCCGGAGTTCTACGGGCCGCTCCCACCGGGCGAGGTCATCGCGCTCGGCGCCAATCCGAGGCTCATGTCCCGGCTCACGGGCGCCGACGCGGAAGCCGTGCGGGCCGTCGCCCGCACCGCGCAGGCTCCCGCCGAGCTTCCACCCGCACGCGAGCTCCTCGCCGAGCTCGCCCGCGTGTTCGCGCTCCCGGGCGCCGAGCACGGCTACGAGCAGGCGCGCGCCGAGCCGGGCGCGGTCGACCTACCGCGCTAGCGCCGCGAGCTCTGCGTGGAGCGGCTCGGCCGCGCAGAGCGCCGGGCCGGGCGCGCGCCAGGGCGACCCGTCGAGCGCCGTCAGCTTGGCGCCCGCCTCCGCGACGATCGGCTGGAGCGCGGCAACGTCCCAGAGCGCGAGCGGCGCCGCGTCGAGCATCGCGTCCGCGGAGCCGCGGGCGACGAGCATGTGCCCCCAGAAGTCGCCGAGGCCCCGGTCGCGCCCGGCGCCGCGCACGACGCGGAGGAGCAGCTCCTCGTGCTCCGGCAGGAAGTCCGCGAACGCGCCGAAGAGGACGAGCGCGTCCTCGAGCGGCGGTGCCGGCCGCACACCGATGCGCTCGCCGTTCAGCCGCGCGCCGAGCCCTCGGGCCGCGGCGTACGTCTCCCCGAGCGCGGGCGCCTCGACGACGCCGACGACCGGCTCGCCGTCGACCACGAACGCGACGAGGGTCGCCCAGACCGGCACGCCGTCCACGTAGTTGTGCGTCCCGTCGATCGGGTCGACGATCCACGTCGGCGTGCCGTCGACCGCCGGCCCGCCGTCCGCGCGCGTCAGCCCCTCCTCCTCGCCGTGGACGTTGTGCCCGGGAAAGCGCGCGGCGATCGCCTCGCGCAGCGAGCGCTCGGCGGCCTCGTCCGCCTCCGTCACCCAGGTCCCGTCCGCCTTGCGCCGCGCGCCGACCGCCCCGCGGAAGCGCTCGAGCGCGAGCGCGCCCGCGGCCCGCGCGGCCTCCTCGGCGAACGTGAGCTCCCCCTCCCAGGTCACCGTGCCCGCCGCGCGAGCTCGTCCTCGACGGAGGCCGGGTCGAGCCCCCGTGACGCGAGGAGGACGTACGTGTGGAACCAGAGGTCCGCGACCTCCTCCACGAGCCGCTCGTCGCTCTCGGCGAGCGCCGCGGTTACCGTCTCGACCGCCTCCTCGCCGACCTTCCGCGCCGCCGCTGCGACGCCGCCGTCGAGCACGGACGTCACATACGACTCCGCCGGCCGCTCGGCCGCACGCTCCGCCACCCGGCGCCACAGCCAGGGGGCGAAGCACGAGACCGAGCCGGTGTGGCACGCGGGCCCGTTCGGCCGGACCCGCAGGAGGAGCGCGTCGCCGTCGCAGTCGTCGCGCAGCTCCTCGACCGAGAGCGTGTTGCCGGACGTCTCGCCCTTTCGCCAGAGCCGCTGCCGGGAGCGGCTCCAGAAATGCGCCTCGCCGGTCTCGCGCGTCAGGCGCAGCGCCTCGTCGTCCATCCAGGCGAGCATGAGCACGCGGCCGGACTGCGCGTCCTGGACGATCGCAGCGCGCAGGTCAGGCGGCATCGCGAAGGGGCACGCCACGTGCCCGCAGCTCGTCGCGCAGCGAACCGAGCCGCGCGGGGTTCTCGTGAAGGATGGACGCGAGGAGCGCCGCCTGTGCGACCTCGAGCGCCTCGGCGACGTGCTCGGGCGCGCCCGCGCCGCCGGAGGCGATCACGGGCACCGAGACGGCGTCCGCGACGCGGCGGGTGAGCGGGAGGTCGTAGCCGTCGCGCGTCCCGTCCGCGTCGATCGACGTGAGCAGGATCTCGCCCGCGCCCCGCTCTGCGGCCTCGTGCGCCCACTCCTCGGCGCGCCGGCCGGTCGGCTCTCCGCCCGCGCGGGAGAAGACCTCGCCGCCGGCCGCGTCCACCGCGACGACGACCGCCTGCGAGCCAAGCCGCGCGGCGAGCTCCTCGACGAGCGAGGGACGCCCGAGCGCCGCCGAGTTGACGGACACGCGGTCGGCGCCCGCCTCGAGGAGCGCGGCGCCGTCCTCGACCCTCCGCACGCCGCCGCCGACCGTGAACGGGATCGACACCGCGTCCGCGACGCGGGCGACGAGGTCGCGGAGCGCGCCCCGGCCCGCGACGGTGGCCTCGACGTCGAGGAAGACGAGCTCGTCCGCGCCCGCGTCCGAGTACGCAGCGGCGAGCTCGACGGGGTCGCCGACGTCGCGCAGGCCCTGGAAGCGCACGCCCTTGACGACGCGCCCGCCCGCCACGTCGAGGCACGGGATCAGGCGGGGGAGAGGCATCGCTCCAGGTAGCGAGCGCCCGCGCGACCGCTCTTCTCCGGATGGAACTGGACGCCCAGGAAGCTGCCGACGCGCACCTCGGCGACGATCCCTTCCGACGTGGCGGTCGCGGCGGGCGTCTCGGCCGCGTAGGAGTGGGCGAAGTAGAACGCCTCCCCGAGCGGCTCGACCGGGGCCCAGCCGAGGCGGGGAACCCGGTCGCGGCGCAGGCGCCTCGCACGGCCCGGCACGAGGCCGAGGCCCGGGACGCCGCCGTCCTCCTCCGACTCCTCGAGCGCGAGCTGGAGCCCGAGGCAGATGCCGAGCGTCGCACGGCCGTCGGCTACGCGGGCGCGCAACGCCTCGTCGAGCCCGTCCTCGCGGAGCGCGGCCATCGCGGCGCGCGCGGAGCCGACGCCGGGGAGCACGGCGAGATCGGCCCGCGCCACCGCCTCGGGCGAGCGCGTGACCTCGACGTCGGCTCCGAGCCGCAGCAGCGCGACCGCGACCGAGCGGACGTTCCCCGCGCGGTAGTCGCAAACGGCGACGCGCGTCACAGCGTTCCCTTCGTCGACGGCACGCCGGCGCCCTCGGGCGCGAACGCGGCGCGGAGCGCGCGGCCGGTCGCCTTGAACGCCGCCTCCGCGACGTGATGCGGGTCGTGACCGGTCGCCTCGACGTGGAGCGCGAGCCGGCCCGCCTGCGCGAGGCTGCCGAGGACGTGCGCCGCGAGGCCCGGCTCGGTCGCGAGCCGGATCTCCGCCCACGGCCGTCCGCCCAGGTCGACCGTCGCGCGGGCGAGGGCGTCGTCCATCGGGACCTCCGCGCTCCCGTACCGGGCGATTCCGCGCCGGTCGCCGAGCGCCCGGTCGAGCGCGGCGCCGAGCGCGAGCGCCGTGTCCTCCGCGGTGTGGTGGTCGCCCGTCTCGGCGTCCCCGAGGCCCGAGACGAGCAGGTCGAGCCCACCGTGGAAGCCGAGCTGCTCGAGAAGGTGGTCGTAGAGCCCGGCGCCGGTCGCGACCGACACCCGCCCCGCGCCGTCGAGCGCGAGCCGCACGCGGATCCGTGTCTCCGCCGTCGCCCGCACGAGGCG
>JAICNY010000149.1 GCA_025930955.1 Thermoleophilia bacterium | reverse complement strand
CCTCGCGTCCGAGGAGGGGCTCGGCCTCGCCGCGGATCGCGTCGCCCATGTTCTCGAGCTCGAGCCGGTACGAGTCGGCGGGCTCGAGCGCGATCCGCTCGGCGCCGTCCGCGGTGCGATGCTCGATCACGGGCACGTGGCAGTGCCAGGGGTCGTCGAGGAAGAGCGACCCCTCCTCGCCGATCGCCTCGAGCTCGTCGCGCACCGGAAGGGCGAGCCCGCAGTCGATCGACGCGACGACGTCCCCCGCGAAGCGCATCGTGCCTGCGAGCACCTCGTCGACCCCCGTCGAGGCGAGCACCTGCTCGGCCCAGACCTCGACCGGCTCGCCCGCGAGCAGCCGCGCGCCGCTCACGCAGTAGCAGCCCACGTCCATGAGCCCGCCGCCGTCGAGCGCGGGATCGAGCCGGACGTTCGGCGAGTCGCGCAGGGGGAAGCTGAACACCGCACGCACGAGCCGCAGGCGCCCGATCGCGCCGCCCTCGACGAGCTCCACGAGTCGCCGCGTCTGCGGGTTGTGGCGGTACATGAACGCCTCCATGAGGATCCGCCCCGCGCGGTCGACCGCGTCGAACGCCCGCTCGACGTCCTCCGGCCGGCGCGAGAGCGGCTTCTCGCAGAGGACGTGCTTGCCGGCCTCGAGCGCGCGGATCGACCATTCGACGTGGAGCGAGTTCGGCAGCGAGATGTAGATCGCCTCGATATCGGCGTCCGCGAGCAGGTCCTCGTAGGAGCCGTACCCGCGCTCGATCCCGCGCTCGCGCGCGTACGCCTCGGCGCGGGCGCGGTCGCGGCTCGCGACGGCCACGACGTCGACGAGCTCCGACGCGCGCGCGCCCCGGAGGACCTTGTCGTTGATGTTCGCGGTCGAGAGGAAGCCCCAGGTGACGGCGCGGCTCATCCCCACGACTCCTCGGTCATCGGCCGCAGCGCGGTCTCGAGGATCCGGTGGCTGCGCGGCCGCGTGAGGACGAACGTGACGACCTCGGCCACGTCCTGGGACGTCATCATCCCGTTGAGCGCGGGCATGTCGGGCGTCCGGCCGCGGCCCATCGCGAAGTCGGTCGCGACACCGCCCGGACAGACGTTCGTGCAGCGGATCCCGTGCTCGCGCAGCTCGTGGTCGAGCGCCCGCGTGAACCCGACCTGCGCGAACTTCGATGCGCAGTAGACGGCCTCGAGCGGAAGGCCGCGCCGGCCCGCCTCGGAGGCGAGCGTGACGATGTCCGCCTCGTCGCTCTCGAGCAGGTACGGAAGCGTCGCACGCACCGCGTACAGCGTGCCCTTCACGTTGACGTCGATCATCTCCTCGAGGTGCTCGGGCGGGAGCTCGAGGAACGGCCCGTAGGCGCCGACGCCCGCGTTCGCGACGAGGACGTCGATGCCGCCGTGCCTCTCCGCGGTGGCCCGTGCGAGCGACTCGAGCTCGTCCGGCCTGCGGACGTCGCAAGGCTGCGCGACGGCGCCGTCGATCCCGAGGTCGTCGCCGCTCCGCGAGGCGAGCCCGAGGCGCGCCCCCTGCGCGGCGAGGGCGTGGGCGACGGCCGAGCCGATCCCGCGGCTCGCGCCCGTGACGAGGGCGACCTTTCCTTCCAGCGATGTCATGTGGCCTCCTGGGTGTGTAGGGATGGGTAGAGCTCTCGAAAGCGGGCGTACCCGGCCTCGTACGTCTCGCGCCAGGCGGGCTCGGGCTCGACCGTCCCGGTCACGCGGACGGTCGCGGCGACCGCCTCGTGGACGTCCGCGAAGACGCCCGCGGCGACGCCGCCGAGGAGCGCCGCCCCGTACGCGGCGCCCTCCTCGGCCGCCGTCCGCTCGAGTGGCAGGTCGAGCACGGACGCGACGATCCGGAGCCAGAGGTCGCTGCGCGCGCCGCCGCCCGAGACGCGCGCGGAGGCGGGCTCGACGCCGAGCTCGCGCAGGAGCTCGAGCGAGTCGCGGAGCGCGTACGCGACGCCCTCGAGCACGGCCCTGACGAGCGCGCCCCGGTCGTGGCGGAGCGAGAGCCCGACGAAGGCGCCGCGCGCGTCCGGGTCGACGTGCGGCGTCCGCTCGCCGGCGAGATACGGGAGGAACACGAGCCCCTCCGCGCCCGGGTCCCAGCGCTCGCCCTCCCCGACGAGCGCGCCGAACGGCTCACCGGGCGCGATCGTGTCGCGCAGCCACTGGAGCGACCCGGCCGCGGAGAGCATGACGCCCATCGCGTGCCAGCCGTCGGGCACCGCGTGACAGAAGACGTGCACGCGCCCTTCGGGGTCGGCCGCATAACCGGGAAGCGCCGCGAAGACGACGCCCGACGTCCCGAGCACGACGGAGAGCGGTCCCGGCCGGTCGACGCCGACCCCGAGCGCGCCGGCCGCCTGGTCGCCCGCGCCGGCCGCGACGGGGACGCCGCCGGCCGTGCGGCCCGAGACCTCCGGCGACTCGAGCGCGGGCGGAAGCCACTCCGCCGGAAGCTCGAGCGCCGCGAGCACCTCCTCGCTCCAGCGCCGCGCGCCGACGTCGAAGAGGAGCGTCCCGGAGGCGTCCGCCGCGTCGATCGCGCGCTCGCCGGTCAGCCGCAGCCGCACGTAGTCCTTCGGGAGCAGCACGTGCGCGACCCGCGCGTACGTCTCCGGCTCGTGCCGCCTCACCCAGAGGAGCTTCGGCGCGGTGAACCCGGGCAGGGCGCGGTTCCCGGTCGCCTCGACGAGCCGCGGGCGGCCTCCGAGCAGATCCTCGACCTCCTCGCACTCGGCCGCGGTGCGCTGGTCGTTCCAGAGGATGGCCGGCCGGAGCACCCGCTCGTCGCCGTCGAGGAGGACGAGCCCGTGCATCTGGCCCGAGAGCCCGATCCCCGCGACGCCTCCGACTCCGAGCGCCGCGAGCGCCTCCTCGGTGCCGCGCCACCACGACTCCGGGTCCTGCTCGGCCCAGCCGGGGCGCGGCGTCTCGAAGCCGTACGTGGACTCCGCGCGCGCGAGCACGTCCCCCTCGGGCGAGACGGCGAGCGCCTTCACGCCGGTTGTGCCGACGTCCAGCCCGACGAGCGCCGTCACGGCGCCGTGAGGCCGGCGCGCCCGATCGCCTCACGGGCGAGCCGCTCGTCCTCCTCGCCGGGCAGGCCGCTGACCCCGATCGCCCCCACACGCCGGTCGCCGTCGAACGCGGCGACGCCGCCCTTGAAGAAGCTGAACGCGGGATCGAAGCTCGCGAGCTCGGCCGGGTCGTCGCGCACCTTCTCGGCGAGCAGGCTCGTCACGGGAACGTCGCTGCGCGCGGCCGTGTAGGCCTTCCGCTGCGCGTTCAGGCGCGTGTCCGGCGCGGCGCCGTCCATCGTCGCGGCGGCGACGAGCTCGCCGTGGTCGTCCGCCACGAACACCGAGACCGGGCCGGGCGCCGCCGAGACGACTGCGTCCACCATCGCACGCGCCTGCTCGAGCCTCACGCGTCCGCCCCGAGCGCCGCGTAGACGAGCTCGTAGGCGCGCACCGCGTCCTTCCGCGACTGCGCCTCGCGGAGCGCGGCGTCGTCGACCCGCGCCGCGACGGAGTCGATGAACCGCCACTGGAGAACGCTCCGCCGCACCGCCTCGACTTGATCCTCCGTGTACGGGTAGAGGTCGAACCCCAGCCGCTCGCCGTTCTCGCCGTACCCCGCGCGGCGCAGTTCGAGCGCGAGCTCGAGCGTCTCCATGAACGCCGTCGCGCCGACCATGTTGTCGTCGTCGAACACGCCCCAGCCCGAGTTCGCGTGCTGGTGGCCGAGCAGCCCCTCGGCGTCGAGCATGGCCGCGTACTCGGCGAGGTTCTCGCCGTTCATGATCAGGTGCTGCCAGTCCATGTTCACCTGGACGTTCCTGATCCCGCGCTCGCGCAGCTTGTGGATCACGTGCAGCGTCATCCCGATGTTCCGCATGAAGATCTTCATCGCGGGCTCGGAGTTCTTGTGCTCGAGGAAGAGCTTCACGCCGTGCTCCGCGCAGCGCTCGGCCGCCTCCGCGACGCCGTCCACGAGCCACGCCCAGCTCTCGCCGTAGGGCGTCTGGAACGGGTAGTTGTAGCCCTCGACCCCCGGCCAGATGATGAAATGCGCGCCGAGCGAGCCGGCGAAGTCGGCCGCGGCGCGCGTGCGGCGGCGCGCCTCCTCGCGCGTCTCCGGGTCGGGCGAGGTGAGCCCGCCGCGCCCGAAGAGCGGATCGAGGTGGAGCCCGGTCGCGATGCAGTAGACGCCGTGGCCGCCGAGCGCCTCCCGCACGTCGTCGAGGTTCTCCTCCGAGAGCTCCTGCGGGTAGTGGAACTCGTAGTCGTCGATCAGGTCGCCGAGGCCGTCCACGGCGCGGCGGACGCGGTCCACGGTCGTCTCGTCCGCATGCTCCGGCTGGTAGCCCCCCGGCACGAACCGCGTCGCCATCGGCCCGAAGGCCCAG
Source organism: Thermoleophilia bacterium (assembly GCA_025930955.1). Classification (GTDB taxonomy): domain Bacteria; phylum Actinomycetota; class Thermoleophilia; order Gaiellales; family Gaiellaceae; genus JAICNY01. Next base: position 2,515 of record JAICNY010000149.1, on the reverse strand, counting down.
ATCCCGAGACTCGTCTTCATGCGTCCCTCCCTTTGTGCTCGATTGTCACACCGCCCCCTCGTAGTAGCGCCGCGCGAGCTCCCACGCGTCCTTGCCGCACTGCGAGCCGAGCCGGCGGCCCGCGAAGTCGTCCGGCGAGATGTGGATCCCCATGTAGAGGCGCGAGCGGCCGGCGTCGTCGGCGGCGTCGAAGTACGTCGCCCACTGGAACGTGAAGTCCGTGCTCGGCCCCCGCTCGATCTTCAGCCACCCCGCCGGCACCGGCAGCTCGTGGATGCCGCCCGGGAAGTAGGAGCTGCCGGTGAACGCCGTCATCACCTCGGCGGCCGCGCGCGAGAACGTCGAGTGGCCGGAGACGTAGCCCGCGAACGCGGGGGTGACGAACGTCGGGAGCTGGTACGGGACCCACTCGACCGCGCGGATCCAGCGGACGCCGCTCGCCTCCGCGACCGGATCGTCGGGAAAGCCGGCCCACGCGCGGATCGCGATCTCGCCGACGTGGCCCGCGAGCGCCGCGTGCCGCTCGCCTGACCGGCTCGAGGCGCGGGTCACGACCTCGACGAGCCCCCGCTCGAGCGGAAGCCCGTCCGGGTGGTACGACGGGCCGTCCGGGTCGCTCGACTGCCCCTTCGAGCCGAGGTAGCGAATCATCGAGATCGGACGCGCCGAGTCGTAGTACGCCTTCGCGCCCCAGGCGGCGACGGCGGCGTCGTGCACGGCCCCGTTCAGGGCGAGGTACAGCTTCACGTCCCACTCGAGGCGGTCGACGACGGGCCCCGTGCCGCCGATCCGGTGCTCGAGCTCGGGCCGGTCGGAGACCTCGTTCGCGATCGTGTTCCAGTGGCCGGGCGGGGTCTCCGAGTCGGGCCCGTCGGCCCAGTACTCCGCGAGCGCCCGGGCGAAGTCGCCGCGCGCGACGACGTTCGGCTCGTACGGGCGCCCGGTGGCCGGATTGAGCTCGTGTCCCTCCCCGTCGTTCGTCCCGAGCGCGTTCCCGCCGCGGCCGGCGGGGCCGATCTCCATCCGGACGCCGTCGGACGGGTCGAGCTGCGAGGAGTAGCGGACGATCTCGAGCGCCGTCCGCTTGAACTCGTCCGACGTCCTCCCGTCGTCGAGCCTCGGCGCGGGGCCCGGGTCGATCGGCATCCCGTCCCGGGCGGGCGGGAGCGCGAAGCCTCGGACCTCGCCCCACTGGGGGCCGACGAACGCCTGCACGCGGCCCGGGACCGGCAGCCCGTTCTGCGCGACGATCTTCGCGAGCGCGAGCGGCTGCCAGCGGCTCGGGTCGCGCATCGCCGCGCCCGGCTCGTCCACGACGAGCGGCGGGTTCACGGGCCTGTAGCCCGGGGCCGCGTAGCGGAGGGCCTCGTTCGCGCCGTCGTCGGCCGCGCGGGCGATCACGGTGGCCGCGATCCGGTTCCCGAGCGCGGCCGGCGAGTCGCCCTCCGTCTCCGTGTAGTCGAGCCGGTAGCAGAGCGACTCCATCGTCCCGGCGAGCTGCTCGAACGTCTGCTCGAGCCCGGAGGCGTACGAGTAGCGGTGGAGGAGCACGCGGTAGGCCGCGTAGCTCAACGCCGCCTCGCGCGCCGCCTGGATGTCGTCGGCCGCGTGCTTCTCGGTCACGAAGAGGCCGGCCGCGCGCGGGTCGTACGCGGCCCAGGCGTCCCACATCGCCGCCGAGACGTGGAAGAGGTTCCGCGCGTGCACCGTCGGGGCCGGCGTGTCGCGGCGGATCGAGGCGAGGAGCGCCTCGTCCCAGATCCGCGCCACCGAGTGGCCGCCGAAGTCGGCCCGCGTGCAGTCCTCGACGACGTACGCCTCCTCGGACGAGCCGCCGAGCGAGCAGCCGGCCGCGAGGGCGAGCGCCGCGAGCGCGGCGAAGAGGGCGGTCGCGCGCCTCACGGCGCCTCCACCGTCACGAGACGGTTCGCGGCGACGTCCTCGAGCCGAGTCTCGCTCCCGTCCGGCCGGCGGACGACGAGCTCGCGGATGGTCTCCGCCGCGCCGAGCCCGAAGTTGAGTCGCGGATCCTCCGAGGAGAGGTAGCTCGACCCTGCCTGGAGCGTCCGGCGGAGCGTCCGCCCGTCGGGCAGCACCGCGGTCACCTCCGCCCCGGGCGGCGAGCCCTCGAGCGCCACGGTCAGCCGGTTTCCGCCTGCACCCCGGTTCTCGAGGAGGACGAGCGGACCGCCGAGCTCGAGGATCGCGATGTCGAGGTCGCCGTCGTTGTCGTAGTCCGCGGCCGCGCTCCCGCGCCCGAGGAGCGGGCGCAGGGGAACCGCGATCTCCTCGAAGCCGCCGTCGCCGAGGTTCCGGAAGATCCTGACCGGCTCGGCGTCCTCGTCGAGGGCGGTGACCGGAATCGCGCCGTTCACGAGCACCAGGTCGAGGCGCGTGTCGAGGTCGAGGTCGGCCAAGGTGGCGCCCCAGCCGGTCGAGTCGGCCAGGTCGACGCCGAGATCGGCGCGGACGTCGGTGAACGACGGCTCGCTCTCCCCCGGCGGGTTGCTGCGGT
>JAICNY010000104.1 GCA_025930955.1 Thermoleophilia bacterium | reverse complement strand
CGAATGGCAGGCGTTCCTCGCGCTCCGCGGGCGGACGGCCTACGCCGACCGCGCCCAGGCGTTCGCGCGCTACAACCGCGCGGTCGGGCTGAACGCCCTCGTCACCGGCCTCGACGCCGCGAAGGCCTCGCTCGCGAAGCGCCTCCTCGCGGACGCCCGCATCTCGATCTACGGGGGCGGCAGGAGCGACATCGCGTCGGGCAAGACCGACGTCCGGGTCGTCGTGCTCCTCCGCTACCTCGCCGAGGCGCACGGCCAGGTGACGGTCTCGAGCCTTACCTCGGGCCACCGGATCTACTCGCGCCCGGGCGTCGTCTCGGCGCACACGTACGGGCTCGCCGTGGACATCGCCGCGCTCGACGGGCGCTCGATCCTCGGCAACTCGGCGCCGGGCGGGCTCACGGAGCACGCGGTGCGCAACATCCTCCTGCTCCCGGCCGAGCTCCGGCCGCAGCAGGTGATCTCGCTCCTCGGGATGGGCGGCCCGTCCTTCCCGATGGCGAACCACGCCGACCACATCCACGTCGGCTACTAGCCGGACGTGCAGCTACGCGACGAGCGCGGGCGGGTCGTCTGCGAGGGTCTAACCCTCGCAGACGGCCCGCTGACGCGGATGAAGGGCCTGCTCGGGCGGAAAGACCTGCCGTCCGGCGAGGGGCTGCTGCTCCGGCCGGCCGGCTCGGTGCACACGTGGTTCATGCGCTTCCCGATCGACGCGGTCTTCCTCGACGGGGAGGGACGCGTCCTCAAGATCGCGGCCGATCTCCGGCCCTGGCGCGCGGCCGGTTGCCGCGGAGCCCGCGCCGTTCTCGAGCTCTCGTCCGGGGAGTCCGAACGGCGCGGGGTCCGACCTGGTGACCGGCTCGTGCCGGTCGAAGCCTGAGTCGGAGGCCTGGTGGTTAGTTCCGGCCCGAGAGGGAGATGCGCCGACGCAGGTCGGCCTCGGGGAAGTTCCGGAGCTTCCGCTTCAGATCCGCAGTCATGTGATGCCGCCTTTCGTTGCCGCTTTGGTACGCCGCGATCATTGTCGGGCGTCCGCGGCGGCCTCCCCATCCCTCGAACTGGGTGGAACGAGCAGTCGGAGCGCCCCTGCGCGCACCTCGAAGTCGAAGGGCGGCTCGAGGACGATCGGCTCCCCGTCGATCGCCGCCTGGAGGCGCGGCCGGTGGAACTCGACCCGGAACGACTCGGCCGCGTACTCGACCCAGCCCGCGGCGCGCTCGACGCGGCCGCGCAGGACGCGCCAGAGGAGCGCGAGCAGCGTACGCCGCTTCGCAGCCTCGATCACGTAGGCGTGCAGCTGACCCTCGTCGAGCCGCTCGCGGCCCTCGAGGTCGGCGAGCGTCTGGAACCCGTAGTCGTTGTTCGCCACGAGCACGACGAGCGCGCGGTGATGCTCGCGCCGCCCGTCGACCGCGAACGAGAGGTCGAGCGGCCGCCGCGAGCGGCCGAAGACGGCCGGCACCATCCGGAGCCCTGCGAGCGCGCGGTTCTTCGTCCGCTGCGCCTCGTCGTGGACGAACGCCGCGTAGACACCAAGCGAGACGTTGTTCAGAAACAGCCGGCCGCAGACGACGCCGACGTCGACGCGCCGCTCGACCCCCACCGTGAACGCGGGGAGCGCCGCGAGCGGATCCTCGCGGTCGTAGCCGGCGTCGCGGGCGAAGTGGTTCCGCGTCCCGAAGGGCACGGCGACGAAGGGCACGTCCTCGTCGGCGGCCACCTGGGCCACGTCCGCAAGCGTGCCGTCGCCGCCCGCGACGCCGAGCGCCGTCGCGCCGCGCGCGAGCGCGGCCCGCGCGAGCTCCGCCGCGTCGGCGTCCTCGCCGAGCAGCTCGGTCTCGACCCCGAGCGCGTTCGCCTCGGCGACCAGCTCGTCCGCGGTCGGCGATCCGTCGCCCGACCGGGGATTGACGAGGAGGAACGGCCTCCCGGGAACTAGACGGCGCCTTCGATCGCGTGGAGCGTCCACGCGGGGCCGAAGCGGATCAGGTGCCCGTCAGGATCGGCCACGTCGAGCACCTCGTTCCCGAAGCGCGTCTGCGTGATCCGACCCTCGAGCCCGCGCGCCTGGAGCCCGGCCAGCTCGCCCTGGAGGTCGTCGGCCGCGAGCTCGAGCCGCGTCGAGCCGCCCACCTCGCGCCCGCGGTCCGGGTCCCACGTGAGGACGAGGTACGTGCGCTCCTCGAGGACGAAGAACGCCGAGTGCGCGTTCTCGCCCTCGTCGTACGCCGCCTGCGGGCCGTATCCGAGCAGGCGCGTGTAGAAGTCGATCGCGCGATCGAGGTCGGTGACGTAGAAGTGGATCGCGCTGACGCGGCCCATCTACCGCCGCCGGCGCGTGGCCCGCTTGTCGCGTTCCTTCTTCTTCCGCTGCCGGTCGTTTCGCCAGCGCTTGATCGGTCGAGAGCCCCGTCCCATTCGCTGCGGACTCTACCGCCTTCGCCCGCAGCGCTTGCGACCGGCTCGCGCCGAAACTACGATTTAGGCATGTCTAAACCTCTCGCCCTCGTCATCGTTCTCGTGTCCGCGGTCGCGGCCGGCTGCGGCCCCGTTGCCACGAGCGGGCCCGCCGAGCTCTCCGGGCGCGAGACGGTCAAGGTCGTGGCGACGACGGGCATGGTCGCGGACGTCGTCCGCCGTGTCGCCGGCGAGCGCGCGGAGGTCGAGCAGCTCATGGGCCCGGGGGTCGACCCGCACCTCTACAAGGCGAGCGAGCGCGACGTCCTCGCCCTCGCCGAGGCGGACGCGATCTTCTTCAACGGCCTCCACCTCGAGGCGAAGCTCGCCGACGTGCTCGAGCGGATCGAGGGCGACGTCGTCACGCAGGCGGTGACCGACACGATGCCGCGCGAGCGGCTTCTCAGCCCGCCGGCGTTCCAGGGCCAGTACGACCCGCACGTCTGGTTCGACGTCGAGCTCTGGTCGCACACGGTCGAGCAGGTGCGCGACGCGCTCGCGGACCTCGACCCGACGCACGCGGCCACGTACCGCGTGAACGCCGGGGACGCGCTCGCCGAGCTCGAGGAGCTCCACGCCGAGGTGCGCGCGCTCGCCGAGACCGTCCCGCCGGAGAAGCGCGTCCTCATCACCGCCCACGACGCGTTCCTCTACTTCGGGCGGGCGTACGGGTTCGAGGTGCGCGGGCTCCAGGGCATCTCGACCGTCTCGGAGGCGGGCGCCGCGGACGTGAACGACCTCGCCGCGTACATCGCCGAAGAGGAGATCCCGGCGGTCTTCGTCGAGTCGTCCGTCCCGCAGCAGACCATCCACGCCGTGCAGGAGGCGGTGCGCGCGCGCGGGTTCGACGTGGAGATCGGCGGCGAGCTCTTCTCCGACGCCATGGGCGACCCCGGCACGCCGGAGGGCACGTATCCCGGAATGGTGCGCCACAACGTCGAGACGATCGTGGAGGCGCTGAACGGATGAGCACGCGCGACGGGCACGCGATCGAGGTCACCGACCTCACCGTCGCCTACGGCGACCACCCCGTCCTCTGGGACGTCGACCTCGAGGTGCCGCACGGCGTCCTCATGGGCGTCGTCGGGCCGAACGGCGCGGGCAAGACCACGCTGGTCAAGGCGATCCTCGGCCTCGTGCGCCCGGCCGCGGGCCGCGTGTCCGTGCTGGGCCGCCCGTACGCGGACGTGCGCCGCGCCGTCGCGTACGTCCCGCAGCGCGGCTCGGTCGACTGGGACTTCCCGACGAGCGTGCTCGACGTCGTCCAGATGGGCCGCTACGGCGCGCTGGGCTGGGTCCGCCGCCCCGGCCGGGCCGAGCGCGAGCGCTCCCTCGAGGCGGTCCGCAAGGTCGGGCTCGAGGAGCTCGCCGGGCGGCAGATCAGCCAGCTCTCCGGCGGCCAGCAGCAGCGTGTCTTTCTCGCGCGGGCGCTCGTGCAGGACGCGGACGTGTACCTCATGGACGAGCCCTTCCAGGGCGTGGACGCGACGACCGAGCGCGCCGTCGTCGAGCTCCTGCGGGAGCTGCGCGCCGAGGGGAAGACCGTCGTCGCCGTCCACCACGACCTCCAGACCGTGCCGGAGTACTTCGACTGGGTCACGCTCCTGAACGTGCGCCGGATCGCGAGCGGCCCGGTCGACGACGCGTTCACGGAGGAGAACCTCCGCCTCGCGTACGGCGCCCCGCTCGGGTTCCTCGGCCGGAACGGCCGACCGCCGGAGGAAGGCCTCGTCTCGGAATGACGCTTCGTCGCCGGGGTGTGCCGGGCGGTTCGAGCGAAGGACGCAGCGTCTCGCTCGTAGCCGGAGGCTACGGCCGAGGCCGAGGACGCGGGCTCGGCCCGCCCGGCTCGGCCCGGCGGCTCAAGGCTTCAATTCGAGACGAGGCCCAGTAAGCGCATGGACTTCCTCGGCGACTACACGTTGCGGATCGTCGCGCTCGGAGCCGGGACGCTCGGGATCGTCGCCGGCGCCCTCGGCGCCTTCGCCGTGCTGCGCCGCCAGAGCCTGCTCGGGGACGCGATCTCGCACGCGGCGCTCCCGGGCGTCGTGCTCGCGTTCGTCCTCACGGGGACGAAGGCGCCGCTCGGGCTCCTCCTCGGGGCCGCCTTCGCCGGCTGGGCGGCGACGCTCGCCGTCATGGCGATCGCCCGCATGTCGCGGATCAAGTACGACGCCGCGCTCGGGATCGTCCTCTCGGTCTTCTTCGGCATCGGCCTGCTCCTCCTGACGGACGTGCAGAAGCAGCCGGACGCGACGCAGGCGGGGCTCGACCGCTTCCTGTTCGGCCAGGCGGCGGGGCTGCTACGGAGCGACGTGATCACGATGATGGCGCTCGGGCTGCCGGTGCTCGTCGCGCTCGCGCTCCTCTGGAAGGAGTTCAAGCTGCTCGCGTTCGACCCCGGCTTCGGGGCGAGCCTCGGGCTGCCGATGCGCGCGCTCGACGTCGTCCTCACCGGGTTGCTCGTCGTGGCGATCGTCGTCGGGCTCCAGACGGTCGGCGTGGTGCTCATGAGCGCGATGGTCGTGGCGCCCGCGGCGGCGGCACGGCAGTGGACCGACCGGCTCGGCACGATGGTCGTGCTCTCGGCCGGCTTCGGCGCGCTCGCGGGTGTCGTGGGCGCGGTGATCTCGAGCCGCGTCGAACGGATGCCGGCGGGCCCCACGATCGTCCTCTGCGTGACGGTGCTCGTGCTCGTCTCGCTCTTCCTCGCGCCGCGCCGCGGGCTCCTCTGGGCGCGCGTGCGGGCGCGGCGGGCGCGCGCGCGGCTGCGCGTGCAGGCGGTGTTGGAGGCGCTCCTCGACCTCGATGCCCGCCACGGCGACGGCCACGCGCATTCGGAGGCGGTGCTCGAGGTGGCGGGCGCGGGCCGCGGCGGAGCGGGACGGACGCTCGCCGAGCTCGAGCGCCGCGGCTGGGCGGAGCGGCGCGGGGACGACGCCTGGCTCCTCACGCCCGCCGGGCGCGCGGAGGCGGAGGAACGCTACGGAGGGCGGCGGTGACCGGCGTCCAGCTCGAGATCCAGGCGATCGCGGCCGTGACGGCGGCGGCGTGCGCGCTTCCCGGCGCGTTCCTCGTCCTGCGACGGCTCTCGCTCCTCTCTGACGCGATCGGCCACTCGATCCTGCTCGGGATCGTGCTCGCGTTCCTCGTCGTGCAGGAGCTGACCTCGCCGTTTCTCGTCGTCGGCGCCGCGCTCGTCGGGCTGCTGACCGTCGTCGCGGTCGAGCTCGTCCGCGGGACGGGCCTCGTGCGCGAGGACGCGGCGATCGGCCTCGTCTTCCCCGCGCTCTTCTCGCTCGGCGTCGTGCTCGTCGCCCGGTACACCGACTCGGTGCATCTCGACACGGACGCGGTGCTGCTCGGCGAGCTCGCGTTCACGCCGTTCGACCGCCTGGTTGCCGGCGGCTGGGACCTCGGGCCGCGCGCGCTCTGGGTGATGAGCGTGATCCTCGCAGTGAACCTCGTCGCGCTCCTTCTCTTCTACAAGGAGCTCAAGCTGACGACGTTCGACCCGGCGCTCGCGCTCGCGCTCGGGCTCGCGCCGGGGCTCGTCCACTACGGGCTCATGACGCTCGTCTCCGTCACCGCGGTCGGCGCGTTCACGGCCGTCGGGGCGATCCTCGTCGTCGCGCTCATGATCGTGCCGCCCGCGACCGCGTACCTCCTCACCGACCGGCTCGGCGTGCTGCTCGGCGCGAGCGTCGGGATCGGCGTCGCGAGCGCGATCGGCGGCTACTGGCTCGCCCACGCGCTCGACGCCTCGATCGCCGGGTCGATGGCGGCGACGGCGGGCGCGCTCTTCGCCCTCGCGTTCCTCTTCGCGCCCGGCCGCGGCCTGGTCGCGGCTGCGCGGCGGCGCGCGCGGCAGCGGTGGGAGTTCCCGCAGACGATGCTCGCAATCCACCTTCTGAACCACGAGGGCCTCCCGGAGGCGGCCGTCGAGAACCGGATCGACCACCTCGACGCCCACCTGGGCTGGGAGCCGGCGTTCGCACGCGAGGTCGTCGAGCGCGCGCAGCGGCGTGGGCTCGTCCGCTCCGACGGGGCGGCGCTCGAGCTCACCGACCGCGGCCGCGCGGGCGCCCGCTCCTCCCTCGCCCGGACGGCCTAGCGCACGAGGAGCCGGAACGATCGACGGCTGCAACCGGCACCAGGATTGAACTGCTTCGCGGATGCTCCTATCCTCTTGCTTCGTATCTGTGGCTACGAGGAGGAGGATCTCGATGCGGCGACGATCGAAACTTCGAGCGTTCGTGTGCGGCGCGGCGCTGGTGACTGCCATCGTGGCAGCGCCGACGGCCTCGGCCGACCCGACGCGCAACCCGAACGCTCTCGCGTTCACGGTCATGTGTCCCGGAATGGCTCCCTTCGAAGCGACGGTCGTCGGCGCGATCGGGTTCGCCGAGGTGGACGGGCAACGGCTGATCGCGATCCGCCAGACGTCGTCGACGGTCGGCAGCCTCGACGTCGTCGAATGCACGTCGTCGGGGATCGGAACGGTCTACCTCTCGTTCGTTCGGCGCGCCTAGATCGATGCAGAGACGGGGGAGGGCGCGGCGACCATCGCGTCCTTTCCCGTTTCGACTTCGCGAAGCGTGTGCCGTGTGCCGCGTCGCTAGTCGTGCGGGAGGAGCGGCGAGCGGAGGCCGACGGCGACGCCGCGGTCGGCCGCGAGGAGCTCCAGCACGAGCACGGTGTCCGCGACTGGGATGTCCTCGAGGTACGCGTCCCGTTCCTCGAAGGAACGGAGCACGGACGTGGCGGCCTCTGCGTACGCCGCCGCGTCGCCGCGCCCAAGCGCGTGGAGCGCCTCCCCCACGTCGGCGGGAAACCCCTCCGCCCCGCGTAGCCGCTCCGCCCGCTCGGCCGCCTCGCGGTCGCGGCCGAGCGCGAGGAGCGCGAGCACGGCCGCGTAGACGCCGATCGGCGACGCCTCGTCCGCGGGAACCGCGTCGAGCGTCCACACGGCGTCGTGGCCCGCCCCCGCCGCATCACGCGCGAGCACGCGGGCCTTGAGCGCGCCGATCGGCCGGCCCCAGCTCCCCGGCGGCGCGGCGTCCCAGCTCTCGCGGTAGCGCTCGGCCGCGCGGACGAGCCATTCCCGGGCGTCGTCGCCCCGGCCCTGCATGAGCCGCGCGAGCCCCACCGCGCCCGCGGCCATCGCCATTCGGACGAGCTGGCGCTGGCGGGCGTCCGCGTCGTCCGGCAGGCGCCGCTCCCCGTCGAGGTAGCGCGCCCGCCCGCGCGCCGCGTGCTCGTCCCATTCCACGCCGCGACCCTAGCGCCGCACGGTACGTTCTCGCCGTGCGGGAGACGTTCGCGAGCCAGGCCCCGTGGTTCGTCGCCGGGCCCCTGCTCGGCCTCTGCGTCGTCGCCGTGCTCGCGCTCGTGAACGGCAGACTCGGGGTCGTCGGCGGGTTCTCGGACGTCGTCGACCGCGTGTCCGAGCGGAGCCTGCGCCTCGGCTGGAAGGGGACGTTCCTCGTCGGGCTCGTCGGCGGCGCGCTCCTCTGGGCGCTCGTTTCGGGCGGGCGCGCCGAGGACGGCTACGGCTGGCTCACGCGGACGTTCTCCGACCCGGTCGTCGCGCTCGCGCTCCTCGTCGCGGGCATCTGCATCGGCCTCGGCGCGAAGACGGCCGGGGGCTGCACGGCCGGGAACGGGCTCTCGGGGAACGCCTTCGGCTCGCGCGCGGCTCTCGTCGCCACCATGACCTTCATGGCCGTGGCCGTGGCCGCCACCTTCGTGACGAAATGGATCTGGGGAGCGGCCCTGTGACCCGCCTCGCGGCCGCGCTCGTCGGCGTCGTCTTCGGCTTCACGCTCGCGTGGTCGGGGATGAGCGACCCCGACGTCATCCGGGCCGGGCTTCTCTTCGAGGACCTCTACCTCTTCTCGTTCTTCTTCGCCGCGATGGCGACCGCGTTCGTCGGCGTGCAGATCCTGCGCCGCGCGAACGTCCGAGCGCTCCTCACGCGGGACCGGATCACGCCCGAGACGCTCCGGCCGGAGAAGCGCCACGTCGGCGGGAGCATCCTCTTCGGCCTCGGCTGGGCGATCTCGGCCGCGTGTCCCGGGCCCGTCGCCGCCCAGCTCGGGCAGGGGATGCTCTGGAGCGTGGCCACGATCGCCGGGATCGTGATCGGCCTCAAGATCCACGCCGCCCGCGGACGGGCCCGCGAAACGCCGGAGGCCGGCGCGCGGCCGGCCCCCGTCGTCGGGATCGAGTAGCGGTCGTCTAGGTGTCGCCGCCGCCCGAGGGCGCCGACCAGTTGTCCCGCGAGTAGCTGTCCGCCGGAGCGGGAGCGGGCTGCGGGGCCGGAGCGGGAGGCGGGCTCGCCTGAACCGGGGCCGGGGCCGGAGCGACGTTCGCGCCGGCGCGGGAGCGGGTGTTGTCGTCGCGGCTGAACGAGAGGCTGTTGTCGCCGCCGTTGTTCCCACCCGACGTGCCGTCGTTGCCGCGGGTGTTGTCGCCGTCGCCGCCCTTGCCGCCCTTCTTCTTGTTCTTCTTCTGGTCGTCGTCGTCCTCGGCGGCGAGCTCAACGCCGGCGTCGTCCTTGCGACCGTCGTCGAGCGTGATCGCCTCGGCCGAGTCCGACCTCGCCCAGTCGGCGAGGGCCGCGCCGATGCCGCCGAATGCGAATGCGCCGGCGACCATGAGAACTGCGAGCTTTCCGATTCCCATCATGACCTCCTTGGCGTCTGGATTCCGTTGACGAGGTCAGCGTCGCCGCGTGCCATGAGACTCCCGTGAGAGCCCGGTGAGAGTCGTCTCATCCGGCCAGGAACTCCGTCTGGCGCGTCCTCCCGCCCGGCCGGAAGAGGCCGAGGCGGGGCGCCGGGAGCGCGGCGACGAGCGGCTCGAGCGCCGCAGCCACCTCCCCCGCAACCGGGCGGTTCGCCGGGCTCTTCTCGAGGGTGGCGAGCACGAGCTCGGCCACGGCCGGCGGCAGGTCGCGGGGGAGGGAGGCAGGGGCCGCGGAGATCTGGGGGAAGCGCGCTGCGGGCGGCAGGCTCTCGTCGCCCGGCCGCTCAAACGGGAGCTCGCCCGTGATCGCCTCGAAGAGCGTCACGCCGAGCCCCCACACGTCGGCGGGCGGCCCGAGCTCGTCGAACCGCGCCGGATCGGCCTGCTCCGGCGCCATGTACGGGTCGGTGCCGATCGGCCCGTCGAGGGTCGCGATGTCCTCGATCCGCTGCGCGACGCTCAGGTCGATGAGCCGCGGCGGCGCCGACATGACGACGTTCTTCGGCTTGACGTCCAGATGGACGAAGCCGCGCGCGGCCATGTAGTGGAGCGCCGAGGTCAGCTCGAGCGCGAGCGGCAGGAGCTGCTCGAGGATCACGCCATAGCGGCGGATGAGCCTGGAGAGCCGCGGCCCGTCCAGGTACTCGAGCAGGACGTGCGGCCGCCCGCCGCCGAGCACCGCGCCGAAGCCGCGCACGAGCGAGGGGTGGGCGAGCGCGTCGAGCGCCGCCGCCTCGCGGGCGAGCCCGTGGAGCGCGCGGCCGTCCTCGACGAGGTCGGGGCGCAGGAGCTTCGCGACGACGAGCGCGTGCAGCTCGTCGTCCCACGTGAGGTACGCCTCGTAGCGCCGCCCGCCGCCGAGCAGGTCGACGGCGTAGCGGCCGGGGACGATCTCGTCGCCCTCGGCCAGCTCCCAGGACTCGTACGACGGTTCCACGTCCGCAGGTGTATCCGGGTGCGATGAGGCCGGAATGAGGGCAGGATGAGAAGATTCTCATGCTCTTCTCATCATTCGCTCGTCCGCTCCGGTGACGATCGACCCGATGACGAGCACGGCCGAGACCGACACCGGCGGCAAGCCCGGGCTGCGCCGGCGGATCCGCGAGCGCGTCGCGGGCCCGCGTGCGCGGCTCCTGCGGATGCCGTCGAGCATCCGGACGCGGACGATCGTCTGGTTCGTCGGCGTCCTCGCCGTCGCGACGCTCTCCTCGGTGCTCGTGACGCGCGGCGTCCTCCT
>JAICNY010000257.1 GCA_025930955.1 Thermoleophilia bacterium | reverse complement strand
GGGCCCGCTCATCTCGGCCGAGCACCGGGAGAACGTCGCCTCCTTCGTCGATGGCGACGCGCGCATCCGCGGCGACGCGCCCGACGGCCCCGGCTTCTGGTTCCCGTGTACCGTCGTCGAGGCGACGAACGACGACCGCGTCGCACGCGAGGAGGTCTTTGGCCCCGTCGCGGCGGTAATCCCCTTCGAGGACGAGGCTGACGCGATCCGGATCGCGAACGACACGCCGTACGGGCTCTCGGGCTCGATCTGGACGGAGAACGGCGCCCGCGCGCTCCGCGTCGCACGGGCGATCGACTCGGGCGTGCTCTCCGTGAACTCGAACACGAGCGTGCGCGTCCAGGCGCCGTTCGGGGGGTTCAAGCAGTCCGGGTTCGGCCGCGAGCTCGGCCTCCACGCGCTCGCCGGCTACTCGGAGGTAAAGAACGTGTACATCTCCACCGGCTAGCCGGACGTTCGCCTACCCTGACGGCGTGGGCCGCCGCCTCCACGTGCTCCTCGTCGCGCTCCTCGCGGTCGCCCTCGGCGCGGGCTGCGGGGCGACCGAGTCGGCCCCCGACCCCGACCCCGAGCCGGACGGGCTCGTCCTCAGCTCGCAGCAGGTCTCGGACGAGTTCCGGGAGGAGACCGGGCGCCCGCTCGAGAAGACCGCGCCGGATCCCTCGTGGGAGCAGCTCGGCTTCGGCCTCGACCCGCCGCCGCGCGTCCTCCGCGAGTACGGGACGTTCTCGATCTACGTCGTGGACGACGAGAGTCCCGAGGCGCTCGAGTCGCTCCTCACGGACAAGGCGACCGGCGAGCCGCTCGAGCAGGACGGCGAGGGGATCTACTGGGAGCGCGACTCGCTCAGCAACACCTGGGTCGCCCACTCGCGCTACGGCGAGAACGTCGTGCTCGCCTGGTTCAGCGAGAGCGCGAAGCCGGAGACCGACGAGCGCTGGGAGCGGCTCGACGAGATCCTCGCCGGCCTCACGACCGGGTAGATTCCGCCGATCGGCGGGCGGAAAGGAGGGCGGCGTGGGCAGGCTCGACGGGAAGGTCGTGGTGATCACGGGGGCGGCCGGAGGCATCGGGCGCGAGGCCGCGCTCCTCTTCTCGGGCGAGGGCGCCCGGGTCTGCGTCGCCGACGTCGACCCGGACGCGGGCGAGCAAACGGCCTCGGAGTGCCGGGACGCGTTCTTCCACGAGGTCGACGTCGCGAGCGAGGAGAGCGTCCGGACGCTCTATGCGGCGACCGCCGAGCGGTACGGCGGCATCGACGTCCTCTACAACAACGCGGGGATCATGCCGGCCGACGACGCGTCCGTCCTCGACACGGGCGCCGACGCGTGGGAGCGCGTGCTCGCCGTGAACGCGAAGGGCGTCTTCCTCTGCTGCAAGCACGGGATCCCGCACCTGCTGGAGCGCGGCGGCGGGTCGGTGATCAACGTTGCGTCGTTCGTCGCCCTCATGGGCGCGGCCACGTCGCAGATCGCGTACACGGCGTCGAAGGGAGCCGTCCTCTCGCTCTCGCGCGAGCTCGCGGTCGAGTTCGCGCGCCGCGGCGTACGCGTGAACGCCCTCTGCCCCGGGCCGGTCGAGACGCCGCTCCTCATGCGGCTCTTCTCCGACGACCCGGCGGCGTACGAGCGGCGGCGCGTCCACCTGCCGATGGGG
>JAICNY010000251.1 GCA_025930955.1 Thermoleophilia bacterium | reverse complement strand
CTCGACGTGGACGACGACGTCGGTTCCGGGCAGCGCGTCCTCGACGGCCGCCTCGACCGCGTCCGCGGCGGCATGGCCCTGCCCGATCGCGGCGAGCGGCGGGACGGCGATCACGACGTCCGCGAAGTGCAGCCCCGCCGCGGGCCGGAGGCGGCGGCGGCGCTGCTCGACGCGCGGCGAGACGTCCTCGATCGCGCGCCGCACCGCCTCCTCCTCGGGCGCGGGGCTCCGGTCCATGAGGACGTCGACGTTGCGGGCGATGAGGCGTCCGGCCGCGACGAGCACGAGCCCGGCGACGAGGAGCGCCGCGGCGGCGTCGCCGGCCGGATGCCCGGCGCGCGCCGCGACGAGCCCCGCGAGCACGGCGAGCGAGCCGGCGAGGTCGCTCGCGAAGTGGAGCGCGCTCGCGCCGAGCGCCGGGCTCGCGTACCGGCGTCCCGCCCGCCGGAGCACGACCGCGCGGCTCGCGTCGATCGCGATCACGACGCCGAGGACGGCGAACGTCCACCACGCCGCGTCGACGTCGTGCGCGCCGTCCGCGAGCCGCCGGACGGCGACGACGGCGATCCCCGTGCTCACGACGACGAGGACCGCGGCCTCCGCGAGCGCGGCGAGATGCTGCGCCTTCGCGTGCCCGTACGGATGGCCGCGGTCGGCGGGGCGCACCGCGACGCCGAGCGCGAAGAACGTGAGGAGCGCGGCGGCGAGGTCTGTGCCGGAGTGGGCCGCCTCCGAGACGAGCCCGAGCGATCCCGACGCGAGCCCCGCGCCGAGCTTCACGCAGATGAGGAGGAGCGCCGCACCAACCGAGACGAGCGCGATCCGCCGCTCGGGAGCCATGCCGGAACGCTAACCGGTCGGCGAGCCGGGTACGTTTCTCTATCCTGGCCGCATGGCCGACGCAACCCCCGCCTCGGCTCCGCCCGAGGTCGTCTGCCCCCACTGCGGCAAGACGTTCCAGCCGGAGCCGCTCCACGCCGACTCGGTCCGAAACGCGGGCTTCAAGTGCCCGCACTGCCGCCTCTTCGTCGCCCTCGAGCGAGCCGAAGCGCCCCAACCAGAGGCCGAGTAGCCGACGCGGGCCGAGCCCCTCGCTAGTAACACAGTGTTACAAGGCATCGGGCTCCCGCCCGGGTAAGC
This sequence comes from Thermoleophilia bacterium, assembly GCA_025930955.1. Classification (GTDB taxonomy): domain Bacteria; phylum Actinomycetota; class Thermoleophilia; order Gaiellales; family Gaiellaceae; genus JAICNY01. Next base: position 733 of record JAICNY010000251.1, on the reverse strand, counting down.
CGGCCGCCGGCACCGACTTCGTAACACAATGTCACTAGGGGAGGAGAACCGTCGCGGCGGCGGGCTTCGCCCGGCGCCGCTCGCCAACGCTGAGCTTCCCCGCCCGGAATCGTCATGGCATGCCCGCGGGAGCGGGCGCGCCGGATTCCGGGGCGGCCTTACATGCAGTCCTTGAGCGCCTGCGCCTCGGGGAGATTCTCGAGCTTCTTCAGCGTGTGGTTCTCGATCTGGCGGATCCGCTCGCGGGTCACGCCGAACGCACGGCCCACCTCCTCGAGCGTCCGCGGCTGGTCGCCGCCGAGGCCGAAGCGCATCTCGATCACCTTCCGCTCCCGGTCCGGGAGGGAGTCGAGCGTCCTGTCGATGTCCTCGCGCCGCAGGTGCACCGAGGCGGAGTCGAAGGGCGACTCGGCCTGCTCGTCCTGGACGAAGTCGCCGAGCTCCGACTCCTCCTCCTCGCCGATCGGCTTCTCGAGCGAGACGGGGAGCTGCGCCATGCGGAGGATCTCGCGCACCTCGTCGGTCGTGATCTCGAGCTCCTCGGCGATCTCGTCCGGGCGCGGCTCGCGGCCGAGGCGCTGGACGAGCTGGCGCTCGATGTGCACGACCTTGTTCAGCTTCTCGACCATGTGCACGGGAATCCGGATCGTGCGCGCCTTGTCGGCGATCGCGCGCGTGACGGCCTGGCGGATCCACCACGTCGCGTACGTCGAGAACTTGAAGCCCTTGCGGT
>JAICNY010000083.1 GCA_025930955.1 Thermoleophilia bacterium | reverse complement strand
GGTCAACTGCGTCGCCGTCAAGGGCTTCACCGAGGAGGAGGTTCCCGCGCTCGCCGAGCTCGCGCGGCGCAAGCCGTACGTCGTCCGCTTCATCGAGTTCATGCCGCTCGACGCGGACCGCGCCTGGGCGGGGGACAAGGTGCTGACGGGCGACGAGATCCGCGCCCTGATCGAGGATCGCTGGCCGCTCGAAGAGATCCCGGCGAAGCCGTCGTCGACCGCCCGCCGGTTCCGCTTCGCGGACGGCGCGGGCGAGGTCGGGTTCGTCAACCCGGTCTCGGAGCCCTTCTGCTCCACGTGCGACCGCATCCGCCTGACCGCGGACGGCCACCTGCGCACCTGCCTCTTCTCCCGCCGGGAGTGGGACCTGAAGACGCCGCTTCGCGAGGGCGCGACGGACGACGAGCTCGCCGCCGCGATCCGCGAGGCCGTCGCCCACAAGGAGCTGAAGCACAGGATCAACGACCCCGGCTTCCTCCCGGCGAGCCGGAGCATGAGCCAGATCGGCGGCTGAGCCGTGCGCGAGCGGATCGCCGCCGTCTTCCCCCGCGGCCCGGCCGACTTCGCCCTCCAGCTCGGGATCTGGTTCGGCTTCCTCGCCGCGTACCAGGTCGCGCGCGGCGTCGCCGACCGGGACGTCCCGCAGGCGTTCGCGAACGGCCAGTGGATCATCGACTTCCAGCGCGCGACCTCGACGCTCGTCGAGCTCGACCTGCAGCGCGTCGTGCTCGAGGCGGGCGGGGTCTTCCTCGACGTCCTCAACTGGACGTACTGGCTCTCCCAGTTCGCCGTCCTCGGCGTGGCGCTCCTCTGGATCTACTTCTTCCGCACCGAGGCGTTCGCGGGCGTGCGGAACTGGATCATCGCCGCGAACGTCATCGGCCTGCTCGGCTACGTTTTCCTCCCGACGGCGCCGCCGCGCATGTTCCCCGGCGAGGGCTTCGTGGACACGCTCGCGCACTCGGCCTCGCTGAACCACGGGAGCGGGCTCGTCCAGCTCGCCTCGAACCCGTACGCGGCGATGCCGAGCCTGCACGGCGCGGACGCCCTCATCATCGGCCTCGCGATGGCGGCGCTCGTCCGCTCGTGGTGGATGAAGGCGGTCTGGCTCCTGTGGCCCGCATGGGTCTGGTTCGCGGTCATGGCGACCGGCAACCACTTCTGGCTCGACATCGCGGCCGGGATCGCGGTCGCCTGGGTCGCGTACGCGCTCCTCGCGTGGGCGGGCCGGCGCCGGGACGTGCCGCGCTTCGCCCTCTCCGGCTCGTGACGCTGTTAGCGTCCCGCCGGTGAACTCGCTCGAACGACTCCAGGGCGGCTACATCGGCGGCGTTCGCCGGCTCGCCGCCACGGCGATGGGCCGGCTGGGGCGGACGCGCGTGACGCCGAACATGCTCACGGTCGCCGGGATCGCGCTCTCGATCGCCGGCGCCGTCGTCGTCTACTTCGAGTACGCCGGCTGGGGATTCTTCTGGCTCGGCGCCGCGCTGTTCGTGCTCGGCGCGATCCTCGACATCCTCGACGGCGCGCTCGCCCGGAGCCGGGGGGTCGCGTCGGAGTTCGGCGCCTTCGTCGACTCCACGGTCGATCGCGTCGGCGAGGCGTTCATGCTCGGGGCGATCGCGCTCGTGCTCATGCGGGACGGCTACGAGTGGGGCGTCGCGCTCGCGTTCGCCGCGCTCGCGGGCTCCTTCCTCGTGAGCTACGCGCGGGCTCGCGCCGAGGCGCTCGGTCTCAAGGGGGATGTCGGGTTCGGGAGCCGGGCGGAGCGGGTCGTCGTGATCACGACCGGGCTCGTGCTCGCGCCGATCCACGAGCTCGTCCTCCCGGTCACGATGGCGATCCTCGCCGCGACCGCGTGGGTGACGGTGCTCCAGCGGGTGCTCTCGGTGCGTTCGCAGCTCCGGCACCGCTGATAGCAGTTTTGTGATATCACTTCCCGGCGATGGCCAGGGAGCGCACCGAAGTCCTCGTCCGCATGCCGGTCGAGCTGAAGCGCCGGCTCGCGGACGAGGTCCGCGAGCGCGGGTCGAACCTGAACGACGTCGCGGTCGAGATCCTGGCCTCGCGCTTCGGGATCCCGTTCGACCCGACGGGCCGGAAGGGCAGCCCGGGCGGCCGAAGCGGCGACGTCCTCCTCCGGATGCCGCGCGCCCTCAAGGAGCGGCTGCGCGACCGGGCCGAGGGACGGCGCCGCACCACGAACGACCTTATCGTCGAGACGCTCGCGGAGCGGCTCGGCCTCCCCACGACGAGAAAGGACAGCATGGGCGAGACGAACGGAAGCCGGAACGGCAAGCGGCCGTCGGGCGAGAAGGTCCGCGTCGCGTTGATCGGCGTCGGCAACTGCGCCAACTCGCTCCTCCAGGGCGTCGAGTTCTACAAGGACGCCTCCCCGGAGGAGTTCGTGCCGGGCCTCATGCACGTCGACCTCGGCGGCTACCACATCCGTGACATCGAGTTCACGGCCGCCTTCGACGTGACGAAGGACAAGGTCGGCAAGGACCTCGCCGACGCGATCTGGGCGCACCCGAACGACACGTACCGCTTCGCCGAGGTCCCCAAGACCGGGATCAAGGTCTCGCGCGGGATGACGCACGACGGCCTCGGCAAGTACATCTCCGAGGTGGTCGAGAAGGCGCCCGGCGACACCGACCCCGTCGCGGAGATCCTCCGCGAGACGAAGACGGACGTGGTGGTCAACTACCTCCCCGTCGGCTCCGAGCTGGCGACGAAGTGGTACACGGAGCAGATCCTGAATGCCGGCTGCGCGATGGTGAACTGCATGCCGGTCTTCATCGCGAAGGGCGGCTACTTCGCGAAGCAGTTCGAGCAGCGCGGCCTGCCCATCATCGGCGACGACATCAAGTCCCAGGTCGGCGCGACGATCACCCACCGCGTCCTCACGAGCCTCTTCCGCGAGCGCGGCGTGCACCTCGACAAGACGATGCAGCTGAACGTCGGCGGGAACTCGGACTTCCTCAACATGCTCGAGCGCGACCGCCTCGAGTCGAAGAAGATCTCGAAGACGAACGCAGTCACGTCCATGCTCGACTACGACATGGGCGCGGAGAACGTCCACGTCGGCCCGTCCGACTACGTCCCGTGGCTGACCGACCGGAAGTGGGCGTACATCCGGATGGAGGGCTCCTCCTTCGGGAACGTCCCGCTGAACGTCGAGCTCAAGCTCGAGGTCTGGGACTCGCCGAACTCGGCCGGGATCGTGATCGACGCGGTGCGGCTCGCGAAGCTCGCCCTCGACCACGGCGTCGCCGGCGCCCTCGAGGGCCCGAGCGCCTACCTCATGAAGTCGCCGCCGAAGCAGATGCCGGACGACGACGCGCACGAGGCCGTCGAGAGCTTCATCAAGAAGTACGCGCGCAAGGACGAGCGCGTGCCCGCCTCCAAGTAACACTGTGGTACAAGCGAAGGGGCCCCGCGGGGCCCCTTCGCGTTGCGTCCTACCAGAGGGCGAAGGCGCGGAGCGGCCCGCCGGAGCCCTGCTCCCACGGGACGACGCCGACGACGACGGTCGCGCCGCGTGCCGGCACCTCCCCGAGGTTCGCGACGTTCTCGAGCCCGTAGCGGTCGGCGCCCAGGATGGCGAAGTGCGCGTCGAAGGTCGTCGAGTTGCCCGGGTCGAGGCTGAGCGTGTCGACGGCGATCCCGGCGACGTCTCGGTTCTCGATCAGCCACTCGGTGGCCTCACCGGAGAAGCCGGGGAAGTTGTACGGAAACGCGGGCGCGCCCTTGAACGCGAGCGAGTCGTTCACCTTCGCGTCCCAGCCGGAGTTCATCGCCACGATCGCCTTGCGCGGGATCCGTCCGCGACCCCGCTCGAACCTCCGCAGGTCGTCCACGGTGACCATCGCGTTCGGGTCGCTCGCCGCCTTGCGCCGGATGTCGACGACGACGAGCGGCCGCATGAGCTCGTCCGCCTCGATCGCGGGCGTGAGCCGCCCGCCCGGGACGAAGTGGCCCGGCGCGTCCATGTGCGTGCCGGAGTGCTCGGTGAACGTCCACCGCTGCGAGTAGAAGCCGTCCGTCGGGAAGTCGAAGAACGTCTCGCGCGTCGGCTCGGGCCCGCCGAACACGGGAAAGCCGGCGCGGAAGAGGTGTGTCAGGTCCTGCATGCGCTTGAAGCGCCGCGAGGGCCCGCCGGAGCCGCGCCCGCCGCCGAACGCCGCGCCCGGGAACATCGCCGCCGCCGCCGCCGCGGCGCCGCCGGCGAGCAGCGTGCCGCGGGTGACCGTCGGCGCGCCCTCCTCCTCGATCCGCTCACGGACGGCCTCGGCCGTGCCTGGAAGACACATGACTTCCTCCCCTGTCGTGAACGGCCCGAGGCTACCCGCGGCCGCGCACCGGTTCAAGTGGTGGAGAGGGCCGGCGCGCGGCCGGCCCTCTCCTCTCGTTCCGATCGCCTCAGGAGCTATTCCACGATCTGCGCCCCGTCGACGCGCGGGCTGCTCGAGTGGAGCTCGAGCTCCGCCGCGACGACCTGGTTGTCGCGCGGCGGGAGCGGCGTGCCGATGCGGCAGTCCGTCTCGTGCCGCGGGTCGGCGTCCTGCTTGCCCTGGAACGACGTCTGCCCCGTGCACTGGTTGTCCAGCACGCGGAAGAGGACGTGCGTCGCCGTCGTCCCCGGGACCGCCCACGTGCGGAGGTTCAGCGCGGGCGCGACCGGGCGTGGGTTGTCGGCCGGGAACGCGTCCTCGGCCGTCAGGATGAGGCTCCAGCCGGCGGCGACGGCCGGGTCGCAGGTCGGGTTCGCGCCCCCGCCCACCGTGCAGGCGAGGAGCTCGAACGACCGGAGGGCGACGAACCGGTTCTGGCCCGGCACGAGGAGCGCGCTCGCCCGTGCGAGGTCGAACGTTCGGTCCCCGCCGAGCGTGACGAGCACCCGGCGGCCCTCGACGGGCGCGCCGGTCGACTGCCACGTCGTCGCCTCGGTGTCGTCGATCAGGTTCCCGTGGTTCGCTCCGTCACCGCTCGCCGTGGCGCCCTTCGCCTGCGACGCCCAGTTCGTCGGCATGTGGATGGTGATCGTGCGGGACTCGCCCGCCCGGAGGTTCCTCACGTGGAAGCGAACGTGCCCGTACCCCGGTGCCTGGGCGACGAAGTCGTACCCCTGCGGGCTCGGGACGAAGTTGCTCGTCGCCCCGACCGGGGTCGCTCGGGCCTCGTAGTGGCCGACGAAGACGCGCGCGCTCGCGATCGGCGCGCCGCCCTCGTCCTTCGCCACGGCCTCGAACGTGAGCGTCGCCTCCCCGTGGAGCGGCGAGGCGTAGCTCGGAACCGGCTCCGTGTCCTGCGTCCCCGTCGTGGTCGCGTTCTGGCCGAAGCCGCGCCGGGCGAAGCCGAGCCAGAGGAGATCCTGGTTCGCGCCTCCGAACCGGAGCAGGTCGGCGGCCAGGTACGCGTCACGGGCGTCGAGGAACGTCGGTGCCGTCGGCATGAGGAGCATCGCGTCGAACACCGTCTGGATCCAGCGCCGGTTCCCCGGGCACTGCTCGGGCGGGCGGTCTCCGTCGGCGCACTCCTGCTGGAGCCGGCCGCCACCCTGGCCGTAGCGGTCGACGTAGAGGTCGCGGATGCCCTTGTTCGTGGCGCTCCAGATCTCGCCGTCGGCGTGCACCTGCGGCCCGACGATGTCGTAGCCGACCGCGCCGAAGTTGAGCGGGTTCACCCGCACCTCGCGGCCGGGCGCCGGGAACGCCCCGGCGGACGGCCAGGCCATGTTGTAGTTCCGGATCGCCCGCGAGTGGTTCCCCGTGACGTACGGCCCCACGGCCCACGCGAGGTCGCCGCCGGGGACGAGGCCGTACTCGTTCAGGTGCTCCATCGACACGAAGTCGCCGAAGCTCTCGCCCATCGCGCCCGCGTGGAAGCCCATGCGGTTCGAGCCCTTGCCGATCATCCGGTTCTCGATCATGTGGCCGTACTCGTGGCCGATCACGGCCATGTCGTAGTCGCCGTCCACGCACGGGGCGTAGAAGGCGCCGGGGATCGGCTGCCAGAGGAACATCGCCGACTGCGACGGCGTCCCGTCGGGCAGCGTCCGCATGAACGCGTTGTCGCGGCCGGCGTACGTCGGCGGCCCGTGCGAGACCGCGCCCGCCTGCACCATCCCGATGAGCGGGTCGCCCTGCGCCGTGCCCACGCCGAAGTTGTGGAGCTGGGCGTTCCACGCCGACTCCGTGAAGCCGAGATGGTACGACCAGTTGTGCATGCGGCTGTGCATCGCGAAGAGGTTCACGGTCGCCGCGTCGATGTCGTTCCCCGAGCCGACCACGAGGACGTCGGGGTCGCAGCGCTCCTCGAACCAGACGTTCTCCCACGGGTAGACGTAGTCGCGGGTCGGGCTCGTCGGCCGGTACTGCGTCGGGCCCGGGAAGAGGAAGTCCATCCAGTTCTCGGCGCTCCGCGCGTAGTTGCCGGTCGTCGTGAACGTGGGCACGCCCGCCGGCGGGACGACGTCCCACGGGAACGCCGGGTGCGGCGACGAGCCCGCGAGCTCGAGGCGGCAGCCGGCCTCGTTCAGCCAGCACCACGCCTCGCGCGTGTCGGCGCTCGGGTAGTTCCACGGGTAGCGGTTGAGCGGAGTCGTCCGGGGCCACGACGGGAAGACGCTCCACTTCGGGTTGTCGAGCGCGTGGTGGACTGCGCTCTCGCTGAAGAGGACGCGGCCTGTGTCGGCGTCCACGATCACGCGGTCTCCGATCACGTGTCCGTCGTCGTCCGTGTCGAGGACGTACGCCTCGTACGCGGCGATCGTGCCGCGCTTCGGCGTCGGGAACGCGACTCGGCGGACGAGCTGCGTGTCCGCGACGCCAGCGACGTCGAGCTGCGTCCAGCCGGCCTGCCGGCCGGCGACCTCGACGTCGGCGACGGACGCGTCGACGTCGGAGGAGTCGGCCGCCTCGACCCAGGCCTCGGCGACCGAGAGGTCGGCCGCCGCGTCGAGCGTCGTGTCGCTCGTGAGCGACGACGACGCGTAGGCGACCCTCCAGCCCGCGCCGGCCGAGCCGGTCAGCCCGACCGTGAGCGCCCCGTCGGGCGCCGCGAGGAGCCCGCCGATGCGCTGGCGGAAGACGACGGCGTGCGCGCCGTCGCCGAGCAGGACGGCGCTCTCGAGCTCGAGCGACGCGGTCGAGTCGAGCCGGAAGAGCGTCGCGTTCGCCTCGACCCAGCGACGCGCCGCGCTCTCGGCGTCGGCGCCGGCCACCGCATCGCCGAGATGGCCGCCGTAACGGATCACCGACTGCGGCGTCCCGAACCTGTTCCAGCGGACCTCCGCGTCGAGCGCGGCCGCGGCGGCGCGCTGCGCCGCCGTGGGCGCGAGCGACGCCGTCCGCGAGTCGAACGTCTCGTGGTCGTCCCCGTCGAGCGAGAGCTGGACGACCCCGAGTCCAGAGGACGGGACGAGCAGCGCGACGGCTCCCACCGCTACGGCTGCGAGCAGCCGTAACCGTCCGCCTCGTCCCTTGCAGAGCAAGGACTGCGGGTGCATGTTCCCCTCCTACGGGCTCCGGAGTTGACGGGGGAGATGACGCGTCGGAGCCCGTGACATCAGTAAACGACCTCGGCCGAAAGAGCAAGAACGGGCCGAAACCTCCACCCCGCTACACTCGCCCGCAGGCGATGGGACTCCGAATCTCCATGGTCACGCCGTTCGCGTGGTCGCAGCCGCACGCAGTGAACGAGCACGTCGCCGGAGCGGCCGAGGAGCTGCGCCGCCGCGGCCACGAGGTGGTCGTCCTCGCCCCGTCGAATCGCGCCGCCGACCTCGCGGCCGGCCGCCGGGCGCTGCGGCGGCTCGCGCGTGACGGCGAGCCGCTTCCCGAGCTCGTCGCGCTCGGACCGGCGGTTCCGGGGCCGGCGAGAACGCTCGTCGGCGTGCCGCTCGGCGTGCGCGCGAACCTCGCGCTCGCCCTCTCGGCCGACCGGTTCGACGTCGTCCACGCGCACGAGCCCGGCCTGCCGAGCCTCTCGTACCTCGCGCTCCGCCACGCGCGGGGGCTCACGGTCGCGACGTACCACTCGCCCGAGCGTCTCGCCTACCCGCCGGGGAAGCGGCAGCGCGAGAAGCTCCTGGCCCGCGTGGACGCGCTCACCGCGACGCGCGACGACACGCTCGCGCTCGCGCGGGACCGGTTTCCGGGCGACTTCCGTCGGCTCCCGTTCGGCGTCGACACCGACCGGTTCCGGCCGGGGCGCGAGCGGAAGCGCTTCGTGCTCGAGTGGCGCGCGGACGAGACGGCGCGCGCGACGGCCGCGTTTCGCGCGCTCGCCGACCTGCCCGGCTGGGAGCTCGTCGTGCTCCGCACCCGTCCGCTGAGCGGCCGGCCGTACGTCCCGCGGGCCGTGCGCAGCCGCGTGCACGTCGCGCGGGGCCTCGACGCGGCGAGCCGGGCGCAGGAGCTGCGCGGCGCCGCCGGCTTCCTGCCGGCCGGGCGCGGCTCGCGCCGTCCGCGCCTCGAGGCCGCCGCGGCGGGCGTCCCCACGGTCGACCCACCGGGCGCCGGCGCCCAGCCGGAGCTCCTCGCCGCCGCGCTCGCGCGGCTCGCCGAGGACGCGGGCTGGCGCCGCGCGCAGGCAGACGCGGCGCGCCGCTCGGCCGACGCGGAGAGCCTCGCGGCGCTCGCAGACGCGCTCGAGGGCGACGTCTATCGCGCCGTCGTCGCCCGGCGCCGCCGCCCCGAGCCCGCCGAGCCGGTCGCCGACCGGCCGCTCGTCACGGTCGACCTCCACATGCACACGGAGCACTCGCACGACTGCTCCGTCCCGGTCGCCGACCTCCTCGACCACGCGGAGGAGCAGGGCCTCGGCGCGATCGCGATCACCGACCACAACGTCTTCTCGGGCGCCGAGGAGGCCGTCGAGCTCGCCCGCGGCCGCGACCTCGTCGTCATCCCGGGCGAGGAGGTCAAGACCGACCGCAGCGGCGAGGTGATCGGCCTCTTCCTGCGCGAGGAGATCGCGCGGGGGATGACGATGGAGGAGACGATCGCTGCGATCCGTGCGCAGGGCGGGATCGTCTACCTCCCGCATCCGTTCGACCGGCTCCACGCGATCCCCGATGCGCGCACGCTGCATCGGCATCTCGGGCAGATCGACGTCTTCGAGGTGTACAACGCGCGGCTCCTGCTCGACGGATACAACGACGAGGCGCTCCGCTTCGCGCGGAAGTACAACCTCACGATGGGCGCGGGGTCCGACGCGCACGTGCTCCAGGGCGTCGGCACCGGCGCGGTGCGGATGCGCGCGTTCGAAAACGCGGAGGAGTTCCTGATCTCGCTGCGCTCGGCGGAGATCCTGCGGCGGCCGAAGTCGCTCGTGTATCTCCAGAGCATGAAGTGGGTGGCGCAGGCGCGCGACCGGCGGGCGCGCGGCGGCCGGGCGGCGGCGGGCGCACGGCGATGAGCGGGGGCCGCGGCGGCGAGCCCGGTAGGAGAGCGGCCGGGCGAGAGCGAACTACGCCACGACCCTCCGTGCCTCTCGCCCCGGACGACATCTCCGAGCGCTACCTGCGGAAGGCGATCGCCGAGATGAACGATCTCGGGCACGCGATCGCCGAGGCCGCGGGCATCGATCGTGTCGCCGTCCTGGGCTCCGGCCACCCGCTCGCGGACATCTTCCTCCTGAAGCACCGGCCCCAGACGGCCGAGCTCCACGAGGGCGTCGCGTTCTTCGGGCGGACGGGCCAGGCGATCCTGAAATCGCTTCAGCGCCTGCACGTCGACCCGACCGCGATCTACGGGACGAACTGCGTGAAGTACGACGGCCAGCCGGACGAGGAGCAGCGCGAGACCCTGCGCCGCGAGCTCCACGTCGTGCAGCCGAAGCTCGTGGTCGTCATGGGGCAAGATGCCCTTTCGTGCCTGAACGGAGCGGAGTTCCCCCTCGCGAAGCGGATCGAGGAGCGGACGGGCGAGGTGCAGCGCCTGACGCCGACGATCGAGGCGCTTCTCTGCCCGGACGTCGACACGGCGCTCGACGAGGAGAAGACGAAGCGGGCCTTCTGGGCCGCGTTCAAGGCGATCGGGCCCTGGTGGTCCGAGCAGCCGCCCTACTAGCGGCCGCGCTCGTCCTCGTCGCGTACACGCTCGTCGCCGAGCGCCTGCCCGACGTGAGCACGTGGTGGGAGGTGGCCGTCGTCGCCCTCTTCGTGATCCCGCTCATGTTCGTGCTCGTCTGGATCGCGCTGCCGGTCAGCCGTCTCGGGTCGCTGCGGCTCGGGCTCGTCGCACTGACGCTCGTCCTGCTCGCGATCGCGGCCTCGCGGGTCGACCTGGAGCTCGCCGCGAACTTCCTGAAGCTCGCGGCGGCGACGACGCTCGGCTGGTGGGCGCTCTCCTTCTTCGAGGAGGCGTGGTGGGTGCCGCTGATCGCCGTGCTGATCGTCCCGGTCGACCTCTACTCGGTCGCGCGGGGCCCGACGCGCGAGATCACCGAGAACCGGCCGGAGGTCTTCGACGCGCTCTCGGTGTTCATGCGCGTCCCCGGCGAGAGCGGGACGGCGAACCTCGGCCTTCCGGACGTCCTCTTCTTCGCGCTCTTCCTCGGCGCGTGCGTGCGCTTCGGGCTGCGCGCGGGCCCGACGTGGGTGGCGATGACGCTGTCCTTCGGCGCGACGCTCGCGCTCGCGGTCGCCCTCGGGGAGCCGGGGATCGCGGCGCTGCCGCTCCTCTCGCTCGCGTTCGTCGCCGTGAACGCCGACCTGCTGTGGCGCGGAATCCGCGACCGACCGGCGAGCGACCGCGCATGAGCCCGCGGGGCCGGGCTGTGGACGACTCGGCACGAACTCGTGACGGCCGCGTGACGCTTCCGCGCGCCCGCGCTCGCTAGCGTTCGCGCTGGGAGCCTCGCGCCCCCGTTGGGGGGGTGCGCTCTCGCCCGGCAGGAGCCATGGCTGCGGTGGACAGGGGCCCGGCTCAGGAGGCGGCGCTGGCGCGCGTGAAGAGTGCGACCGACTCGACGTGCGGCGTGTGGGGGAACATGTCCACCGGCCGCACCCGCTCGAGCCGGTAGCCGAAGTCGCGCGAGAGCTCCTTCGCGTTCCCGGCGAGCGTCGTCGGGTTGCACGAGACGTACACGATCCGCGCGGCGCCGAGCTCGCCCACGCGGCGGAGCGCCTTTCCCGAGAGCCCTGCCCGCGGCGGGTCCACGACCACGACGTCCGGCGCGCCGGACCGCTCGCGGAGCTCCTCGAGCGACGCGGCGACGTCGCCCGCGAAGAACGCCGCGTTCGTGATCCCGTTCACCTCCGCGTTCTCGAGCGCACACGCGACGGACTCCTCGGACGCCTCCACGCCCCACACCGCGAACGCCGACCCGGCGAGCGAGAGTCCGATCGTCCCCGTCCCGCAGTAGAGGTCGTACACCGTCTCCTCGCCGGTCAGCCCCGCGTACTCGCCGGCGAGCCGGTAGAGCACCTGGCACATCTCCGAGTTCGTCTGGAAGAACGCGTTCGGGCGGATCCGGAACCGCAGCCCGAGGATCTCCTCCTCGATCCACGGCTCCCCCCAGAGGAGCTTCGTCGGGAGGTTCGTCACCTCCGCCGGCCGGTCGTTCACGGCCCAGTGGATCGAGCGGATCTCCGGCACGCGGCGCAGCGCCGCGACGAGCCGCTCCTCGCCGACGAGCTCGCCGGGCGCGGTCACGAGCGTCGCGAGCGCCTGGCCCGTGTACCGCCCCTCGCGGACGACGAGGTGGCGCAGGTACCCGCTCTGCGCCTCCTGGTCGTACGCGGGCAGGCCCTCGGCGCGCGCCCACGTCCGCGCGGCGTCC
>JAICNY010000093.1 GCA_025930955.1 Thermoleophilia bacterium | reverse complement strand
TGACGCTGCTCGACGACCGCGGCTGGAGCGAGAAAGTCGTTCGCTCGGACGGACGCACCGTGACGGCGATCGAGGCTCTCGAGGCCTGGTCGTCCGTCACCCGCGAGGAGATCGAGCGGGAGGCACGCATGGTCGTGGGCCCAGACGAGGCGTTCGACGGGCATTCGCAGGAGAAGATGGAGGACGACCACTGGGCGCACCTCGCCGGCGTCCTTCGCGCGCACGGGATCTCGATCGAGCCCGCCGAGCTGCGGCGGCTCCCGCACGAGGTCGTGCTCGGCGAGCGGCTGCTCGCCGCTCTGGATCGGGAGCGCTAGGAGCCGCCGGCGCCCTCGAAGCGGCGCGCCACCTCCGCCCAGTTCACGACGTCCCACCAGGCCGCGAGGTAGTCGGGACGCCGGTTCTGGTACTTGAGGTAGTACGCGTGCTCCCAGACGTCGATCCCGAGGAGCGGCGTCTGGCCTTCCATGAGCGGGCTGTCCTGGTTCGGCGTCGACGTAACGACGAGCCCGGAGCCGTCGTGGACGAGCCACGTCCAGCCGGAGCCGAAGCGGTTCACGCCCGCCTCGTTCACCTTCTCCTTCAGCGCGTCGAGGCCGCCGAACGTCTCGTCGATCGCCGAGGCGAGCGCACCGTCGGGCTCGCCGCCGCCGTCCGGGCCCATGATCTCCCAGAAGAGCGTGTGGTTCGCGTGTCCGCCCGCGTTGTTGCGGACCGGCATCCGCTTGTCCTCGGGCAGCGAGTCGAGGTTCGCGAGCACCTCCTCGACGGGCTTGTCCGCCCAGTCGGTGCCCTCGAGCGCGGCGTTCGCCTTGTCCACGTAGGCCTGGTGGTGCTTGTCGTGGTGAAGCCGCATCGTCTCCTCGTCGATCGTCGGCTCGAGCGCGGCGTAGTCGTACGGCAGGGGCGGGACTTCGAACGGCATGGCTCTCCTTTCGTCTCTTCCCGTGGAGGCTATCCGCGCGCGGCCAGCTCGAGCAGCCGGCGGGCGTACACGGGAGCGGTCGGCTCGTCCTCGTGGCGGAAGTACCCGAACACCTCGACGCCACGCGCGAGGAGCGGGCGGATCTCGGCGGCGAGACGCTCGAGCGCCGCGTCGTCGTACGGCGGATCGCGGAAGCGCAGGTAGCGAAAGGGTGCGGCGGCCTCGAGCGCGTTCGCCCGCACGACGCGCGCCTCGTCGAGCGCGGCCGTGACGTCGGGGTGGTCCCACGACTCGTGCCGGAAGTCGAGGACGTAGCGCAGGTCGCGCGCGAGCGAGCCGAGCAGGAGGAGGAGGAACCCGTCGTCGCGGGCCTGCGGCACCTTGATGCGGATCGGCCCGAGCCGCTCGCCGAGCGCGCGGACGCTCGTCTCGAACGTGTCCACGCCCTCGACGCGCCCGCGGCCGGTCACGCGGCGGCTCATGGTGACCGCGAAGCGGAAGGTCGGCGGGACCTGCTCGGCCCAGCGCGCGAACTGCTCCTCGGCCGGCAGGCGGTAGAACGTGTTGTTCAGCTCGACCGTCGGGAGCCGCTCAGCGTAGAGCCGCAGGAAGTCCTCCGGCCGCGCGTCGGCGGGGTAGAAGCCGGGCTTCCACGAGGCGTAGGAGAAGCCGGAGGCTCCGACCTGGAGGGGCGCTAGACTCGGCCCGGTGGCGGTCACGACCGACGTGATACCCGAGAACACCGTCCGCGTGCTCGACCACGGGTTCGTCCGCCTCGACGACGCGATGGCGAGCGACCTCTCCGTCGTGAACGCCGCGCGCGTCTCCTTCGCCCGGCGTAAGGACGAGATGGACGAGTCGGACGAGGGCCTGATCCGCTTCCTCATGCGCGACCGGCACGGGACGCCGTTCGAGCACAACTCGTTCCGCTTCCACATCCGGTCGCCGATCTTCGTCGCGCGCGAGTGGATGCGACACCGCGTCGGCTCGTTCAACGAGTTCTCGATGCGCTACGCGAAGGCGACGGACGACTTCTACGTCCCGGAGGCCGACGACGTGCGCTCGCAGGTCGGCAAGCCCGGCGCGTACTCCTTCGAGCAGGTCTCGCCCGAGCTCGCCGAGCAGACGCGCGAGGAGCTCCGCGCGGTCTACGACCACGCGTACGAGACGTACGAGCGGCTCGTCGAGGCTGGCGTCGCGCGCGAGCTAGCGCGGTCGGTGATGCCGGTCGGCGCGTACACCGAGTTCTTCTGGACGATCAACGCGCGCTCGCTCATGAACTTCGTCTCGCTCCGCGCAGCCGAGACCGCCCAGCGGGAGATCCGGCGGTACGCCGAGGCGTGCGAGACGTTCCTCGCCGAGAAGATGCCGGTCACCCACGCGGCCTTCGTCGCCGCGGGTCGAACGGCCCCCTAGAACGAGATCTCGGCCTCGAGAATGCGCGGCGCATCCGCGGGCTCGTCCCCGGGGACGCGGGCGCTCACGACCCACGCGTCGTAGTCGGTGAAGTCGTAGGAGACCGTCCACTCGGCCTCAGCGTCGCCGGCGCCGACGGCGAAGGTGCCGCACGTGCCGGCGTACTCGCCGTCCTTCTCGAGCCAGAGGACGTAGTAGCCGCCCTCGGGGAGCGGCTCGAGCCCGGTCGCCTCGAGGCGGATGGGGCGGTTGCCGTCCTCGTCGGGCTCGCCGAGGCGGACGACCGCCGACGCCGCGGGCGCCTCGAACGTCCCGCTCATCTCCACGGCGTAGCGCTCGTCGAAGCTGTTGCCGCCGGCGATCCAGGCGCCGAGCCCGAACGCGAGCGCCGCGACGGCGGCGGCGAGCGCGACCGCGGCGAGCGACCGGCGCGGCGTCCAGAGCCGCGACGGTCGCGATTCGTGGCGCACCGGCGCCGCGAGCCGGTCGGGCAGCTCGGGCGGCGCGGGCACGCTGCGCAGGAGCGAGTCCACCCGGCGCAGGTTCGCGAGCTCGGCCTCAGGGACGTCGTCCCCCACGAGCTCCGTGAGGTCGGGCGGGCGCCGCTCGCTCACCGGCGCACCTCCTCGAGGAGGCCCGCGAGGCGTGCGAGGCCGGCGCGCGTGCGCGTCTTCACGGTTCCGAGCGGCACGTCGAGGTAGCTCGCGATCTCGCTCTGCGAGAGGCCGCTCCAGTACGCGAGCTCGAGCACCGCGCGCTCGCGTTCGGGTAGCCGCTGGAGCGCGGAGTGGACGCGCCATGCGAGCCAAGAGAGCTCGGCGTGCTCGTCCGGCCCGAGGTCGCGGGACGGCTCGTCGGGCGCCTCCGCCGCGGGCTCGACGCGCTGGCGGGCGCGGTCGATGATCGCGTGCCGTGCGACGGCGTAGAGCCAGGCGGACGCCGTGCCGCGCTCGGGCCTGTAGCTCCGGGCGGAGCGCCAGATCGCCGTGAACGTCTCCTGGGTCGCATCCTCCGCGCGGCCACTGTCGCCGAGCTGGCGGATCGCCATCCCGAGCACGGGGCGCGCGAAGCGGCGGTAGAGCTCCTCGAAGGCGTCCCGGTCGCCGAGCCCCGTGCGCTGGATCAGCGCAGCGTCGTCTTCGGTCGCCATCGCGAGCAAAGCCATACCGCGCTGAGATACGAAGTTCAAGGGAGCGTGGATTGCCGCCCACGGCCGGCGCGAGCCCCTTCCCTTGTAAGACAGTGTCACTTGGACGGGCGGTCGCGCTGGAGCAGCCGCCCGCCGTCCACGACGAGCGTCGTCCCGGTCACGTAGCGCGCGTGGACGAGGTACGCGACCGCCTCGGCAACGTCCTCGGGGGAGCCGACCCGGCCGAGGAGCGTCTCGGCGGCGCGGCGCTCCTCCCAGCCGGCGTCGCCGTCGCGCGTGACCGTGCCGGGCGCGACGCCGCAGACGCGGATCTCGGGCGCGAGCGCCCGAGCGAGGACGCGGGTGAGCATCGCCTCCGCCGCCTTCGCGGCGGAGTGCGGCGCGAAGAGCGGCCACGGCTCGTACGAGGCGACGTCCTCGACGAGGACGATCACCCCGTCCCCGGCCGCGCGGAGGCGCGGTGCGGCAGCCTGCGCGACGAAGAAGGCGCCCTTCGCCGTCGCGCCGAGAGCCGTGTCCCAGTCCTCCTCGGTCACCTCCTCGACCGGCTGCGGGGCGAAGCCCTCGGCCGCGGCGTGCACGACGACGTCGAGCCGCCCGAGCTCGGCGACCGCCGTGTCCACGAGCTCCCGCGCCCCGGCCGCCCGGGCGAGATCGCCGTCGCGGCGCCCGGCGGCCTTCACCCGGAACCCGTCCGCCTCGAGCCGCACGGCGATTGCGCGCCCGACCCGGCCGGTGCCGCCGGTGACGAGCGCCGCGCGTCCCGAATGGTCCATGGGGGCACGATAAGCTCCCGCGGACTTCGACAGAGGGGAACTCAAGCCAATGTCCACGCTCGCCTTCAACCACCAGGAGATCGTCGCCCGGGAGCTCCGCCCGGAGGTGCTCGAGCTCGACGGCATCTCCCGCGCGTCCGTCGAGGCGCACTACAAGCTCTACGAGGGCTACGTCGCGAAGCGGAACGAGATCCTCGGCAAGCTCGAGGGCATCGACCTCTCGGCCGGGAACCAGGTCTACTCCGAGCTCCGCGCGCTCAAGGTCGACCTCACGTTCGCGATCGGCGGCGTGAAGAACCACGAGATCTACTTCGAGCACCTCGGCGGCGGCGGCGGTGACCCGGACGGCGCGATCGGCGGGCTCATCGAGCGCGACTTCGGCAGCGTCGCCGCGTGGCGCGACGACCTGAGGGCGACCGGGATGGCCGGCCGCGGCTGGGCGTGGACGGCGTACGACTGGGACGAGGAGCGGCTCTTCAACTACATCGGCGACGCGCAGAACACGTTCCCGATCTGGAACGCGACCCCGCTCGTCGCGCTCGACGTCTACGAGCACGCGTACTTCCTCGACTACCAGACCGACCGCGCGTCCTACATCGACGCGTTCTTCGACAACCTCGACTGGCGCGTGGTGAACGACTGGGTCGCGCGCTACCGCATCGAGACCTAGATCCCGGGCGGGGGCGTGCTCGAGCTGCTGCTCATCCCGGTCGGCTACCTGATCGGCTCGCTGCCGTTCGGGTACTGGCTGCCGAAGCTCTTCGCCGGCGTGGACATCCGGACGCAGGGGAGCGGCAACGCGGGCGCGACGAACGTGTGGCGCACGTTCGGCTTCAAGCTCGGGCTCACGGTCGCGCTGCTCGACATCGCGAAGGGCGCCGCGGCGGCGCTGCTCGCGCGCTGGCTCGCGGACGACCTGATCGCCGTCTTCGCCGGGCTCGCCGCGATGGCGGGGCACTGGCGGCCGCTGTTCCTCGGCTTCGGGCGCGGCGGCAAGGCGGTCGCGACGCTCGGCGGCGTCGGGCTCGCGCTTGCGCCGCTGCCCACGCTCGCCGCGGTCGGGGTCTGGATCGTGGTCTTCCTCGCCACCCGCTACGCCTCGCTCGCCTCGATCGCGGCCGCCCTCTTCCTCCCGCTCTTCTCGCTCCTCTTCGAGGTCTCGGTGCCGGTGCTCGTCTTCACGTGCGCGGCCGCGCTCGCCGTGCTCGTCCTGCACCGGACGAACATCCGCCGCCTCCGCGCCGGCACGGAGCACCGCATCAAGCTCCGCGGCCGCGCGGTCGCGGGCGTCTAGGCGGCCCGGAGCCAGTCGCGCAGCTCGGTGTGGCGCGCGGAGTGCTCGCCGGTCGCGAGGGCTCGGCGGAGCTCGCCGATCGTGCCGTAGCGCTCGGCGAGCACCTCGTGGTTGTGGATCGTCTCGAAGTTCACCTGGCGAGCGAGCAGGAAGTCCTCGTCGTCGAGCTCCGGGTACGCGTCGAGGGCGCCCTTGACCATCAGGCGCACCGAGTCCTCGACGAAGCGCGGCTGGAGATGCGCGTGCTCGACGACGAAGAGCTCGTCGGGGCGCTTGAGCAGCTCGTAGATCGGCGAGCTCATCGAGCCCTCGACGATCCGCACGAGGTCCTCGCCGTCCACGCGGAGGCGCGTGCCGAGGTAGAGGAGCCCGCGGCCGCGCTGGTTGTGCGTCGCGAGCGGGACCAGCTCGAGGATCCGCTCCACGTCGACCCCGTCGAACCCCGCCTCGCCGAGCCGTTCGGCCGCCTGCTCACGGACGAGGCCCTGCGCGCAGGGGCAGGCGTTGATCCCGGTCGCCTCGACGCCGACGACCCGCCGCGAGCTCGTCTCGGTCGCCGCGGCAGTGCCGATCAGCGTCACGAGCTCCTGCGTGCGCAGGCCGGTCACCGGCGTCAGCCGCTCGACCGGGTAGCGGGCCCGGATCCGCACCTCGGCCCTGCAGGCGTCCTGGCGCTCGACGATGTGCGTCGCGATGTGCTCGGCGAGCTCCTCGACGAGGAGCTTCTCCGGGATCACGAGCTCGTCGATCGCCTCCCCGAAGAGCTCGGGGAAGCGCGACATGTGGACGCCCTTCTGGTCGGAATCGAGGTCGACGAAGCAGTCGATCTCCGCCGAGACGAGCGCGTCGGCGCCCTCGTGCTGCATGCGGACCGCCTTCTGCACGCCGGTCACGCCCACGCGCGAGAGCCCGATGCGGATGTCGGGCGGCGAAGCCTGGAGGTCGGGCGCCCCGGTTACGCTCTCGGCCACGTGGCAACCGTAGCACCCTCCCTGTGAGCCAGGACTCGCGTTTCCCGCGCCTCGTCGCGCTCGCGTGTCACGACCTCCGGACGCCGCTCGCGACGGTGCACGGCTTCGCGCGCACGCTCGTCCGGAGCGACCTCCAGGAGCCCGTCCACCGGCACGTCGAGATGATCGAGGCGGCGTCGGTGCAGCTCGCGGAGCTCCTCGACGAGCTGAGCCTGCTCGCGCGGATCGAGTCGGGCCGCTTCGAGCCCCGGCTCGAGACGGTCGACTCACTCGCGCTCGCGCGCGAGGCGGCGGAGCAGCTCGAGGACGGGACGGTCGCGGTCGACGGGGACGGCGTGCCGGTCGCGGTCGAGGTCGACGCCACGCGACGCGCGCTCCGGCAGCTCGCGCGGGCGGCGCGCCGACACGGAGGGCTCGAGAGCGTGACGGTGGAGGTCCGCGGAGCCGAGCTGGAGATCTCCCCTGTCACCGCCGCGGCGGAGCCGGTCGTGACGGGCTCCGAGCTGCGCGAGCTCGGGGCCGCCGCCGCCGGCGACCTTCTGCGCGCGCTCGGCGCGACGGTCGCCGTGGCCGACGGGCGGCTCCGGATCCGCCTGCCGGAGGCGGCCTAGCGGCGCGCGGCGCCGTTGATCGCCGTGAGCACGGGCTCGACCCGGCCCTCGCGAAGCGCGTCGAGCAGGCGGCCGCCGCCGGTCATGTGCCGGCGGCCGAGCAGGGCGTAGAGCTCCTCCTCGGAGACCCCCGCGCTGCGGGCGACGGAGAGGACGTGCGTCACCGCAGGTAGCACCGTGCCGTCGGGCGCGAACTGCCACATCGGGTAGAGGTGGTCGTCGCCGTGCTCCTCGGGGACCGCGAGAAGCTCGCCGGCACGGCGGCGGGCGTCGAGGACGCGCGGCTCGACGCCCAGCTTGATTGCGAGCCACGACCCGCGCAGGAGCGCGCCGGGCGGCGTCGGCCGCACGCGACGCCGGGTGGGATCGAGTGTCTCCGCCATCGGGCTCATTCTCGCACGCGGATTCCCGGAGGCCCGGCGCGAACCGGGCCTCCGGGCGGTTGGCGTGGTCAGGCGGCGGCGCCTGCCAGGTCGCCGATCGGGGCGGCCGGGCGGTACGTCGGCTCGTAGCCGAGCATCCGGCCCACCGGCGCGCCCATGGCGAGGCCGAGGCGCTGGAGGAAGAGGGGCGGGAACGGGAGCTGCACGTCCTGGAAGTGCTCCTTCGCGATGACGGCGAGCCGGAGCGGGTTCGGCATGCCCTTCCTGTTCGTCTTGCCGTCCGCGGCGAGCGAGTACATCGTCTCGATCAGCTGCTCGAACCGGAGCGCCGGGCGGACGACGGTGACGAAGCGCGCCGGCTCGTCGCCCGCGTTCCAGAACTTGTGCGCCGTGCCCGGCTCGACGAGCACGGACTGGCCGGGGCCGAGCTCGACCTTCTCACGGCCGACGCGGAAGCCGACCCGGCCCTTGAGAACCTGGAAGTGCTCGCTCTGCTCGGGGTGCATGTGAGCGGCGGCGACGAAGCCGCCCGGCTGGACGGTGCACTCGACGACGACGCTCTCCCCGTTCGTGTCGCTCGAGGTCTTGAGGAAGCGAAGGCGCTCGCCGGTGATCGGGTTCTCGATGGTGTCTCCGGTGCGGATCATTGGTGTCTCCCCTTCTTGGCGGTTGGTTGGCGGTGACGCTCCGCAGCCTGAAGGGCGCCGCGAGTTCCGGGAATGCGGCGATCGCGAGACTTGAAGTGGTGGTATCCGCACCCCGCCCGGCGGGCAGCCTCTGCGGTTTTTCGCGCGACGCCTCCGCGTTCGTGCCGATGCGGGCGTCTGGCGGCCGCGTGAGACTGCGGCCGGAGACACGACCGAAGGGAGGACGCCGTGACGCTCGTCTGGTTCTTCGTGTGGGGAATCTGGTCGCTCGCGGGCGACTCGGAGCCGATCCGGTTCGACCCCGTGAACGTCTGGGGGACGACGCTGCTCCTCGTCGTCGCCCTCGACCTCGCCCGCCAGCACGCGCCGGGCGGGAAGTAGCCGGCTAGCGCAGCAGCCGAGACATCCGGCGGTCCTTGAGCACGCGGCCGCCGGTCTGGCACTCCGGGCAGTAGAAGATCGTGTGCTCCTCGAAGTCGACCTGCGCGAGCGGCGTGCCGCAAACGTGGCACGGCTCGCCGAGGCGCTTGTGCACGCGGTAGACCTTCGAGTCGGGCGCACCTCCCTCGCGGAGGGCGAGGCCGCGCGCGAGCTCCGACCGGATCGCCTCGTGCAGCCGCGTCACCTCCACTGCCGAGAGCTCGCCCGAGAGCGCGTACGGCGAGAGCCTGGCGGTGTGGAGGATCTCGTTCGCCCAGGCGCGGCCGATCCCGGCGAGCGCCCGCTGGTCACGGAGGAAGCTGTGCAGGCGCCGCGACTCGGCTCGCAGGGTCGCGGCGAGCTCGACCTCGCCGATCGCGTCCGCCTCGGGGCCGAGGTGCGCGTTCTCGGCCTCCGCGCCCTCACGCGTCAGGAGCCAGACGCCGGCCCGCTTCTTCCGGCCGGTCTCGGTGAGGACGAGCTCGCCGCCGTCCTCGAGCCCCAGCCGGAACGCCGGCTGCCCCGGCCGCTTCCCGCCCGGCTCCACGAGCTTCAGGCGCCCCGCGCTCATCAGGTGGACGAGGACGACGAGATCCTCGCCCTCGAGCGGGACGAGGAACCGCTTGCCGCGCCGCTCGACGCCGGTGATCGTCAGTCCCTCGAGCGAGCCGAGCGGCGGGTCGAAGGTCTTGAGCGTCGCGATGTGCGCCGGGCCGGCGCTCGCGATGGTCGCACCGCGCAACCGCTCGTCGAGCGAGCGGCGCCACGCTTCGACCTCGGGGAGCTCTGGCATACGCTTGTGTCCTCGTGCGAACGGACCCGATCAGCGTAGTTGTCGAGCGGGGCGGCGTGGTCGAGTCCGTGCACACGGCGCACGCCGCGGTCGTCCGCGACCGGGAGCTCGCGGGCGCCGTCGGAGACGCCGGGCTCGTCACCTTCATGCGCTCGGCCGCGAAGCCGTTCCAGGCGCTCGCGCTCGCCGAGGAGGAGCCGGGCCTCCCCTCCGAGGAGCTAGCGATCGCCTGCGCCTCGCACGAGGCGACGCCCGAGCAGCTCCGGCTCGTCGCCTCCCTCCTCGCCCGCGCGGGCGCGCGGGAGGACGAGCTTGCGTGCGGCGAGGAGCACGGCTCGAAGAGCGGCCACAACTGCTCGGGCAAGCACGCCGGGATGCTCCTACGGGTCCGGCGGCACGGCTGGCCGCCGGACTACGTGGACGCGGGGCATCCGCTCCAGGCAGAGCTCCTCGCGACGGTCGCCGCGGCCGCGGGTGTCTCGCCGGGCGAGATCCCGACCGCCGTCGACGGGTGCGGCGTCCCGACGTTCGCGCTCTCCCTCGAGGCGATGGCGCACGCCTTCGCGCGGCTCGCGCGCCGCGAGCTGCCCGGCTCTGAGCCCGTCGTGGCGGCGATGCTCGCGCACCCCGACCTCGTCGGCGGCCCTCAGGCGGCCGACACCGCGATCATGCGCGCGCGCCCGGGCGCGGTCGCCAAGCGGGGGGCCGAGGGCGTCCTCTGCGCGGCCCTTCCGGACGGCACCGCCGTCGCCGTCAAGGTCGTGGACGGCGCGAACCGTGCGGCCGGGCCGGCTCTTGCCGCCCTCCTCGGGATCCAGGACCTGGCAGAGCGGCCGATTTTCAACAGTCGCTGTGAACAAGTGGGGCGACTTTTCCCCAGATCGAAAATTTCGGGTCCACTTTTCCCCAAGGCGATGTAGAATCCCGCCGCTGCAGGCTACGGAGCCGGAGAGGGGAGTGAGCTCGCCGGCTCTTTTCGTTGCAAACCCCCACGTAAGCGACGAAGGCGAGGTCGAATGCTCACGGTCGACATCACGCTCCCCGACATCGAAGAGCTGCACAAGCTCGTCGTCGAAGGACAGGAGAAGGGGTTCCTCACCTATGACGAGATCGTCCACGGGCTCGACGAGGTGGAGCTGACCAAGGAGCAGATCGAAGACTTCTACACCTACCTCATCGACCACGGCATCGAGCTGCACGAGGGCGAGGAGCACAAGACCCCGCCCCACGAGCAGCCCGCGCTCGCCGAGGACGAGAAGACAGCCCCGAAGCTCGACCTGACCGTCGAGCCGTCGCTCGACTCGCTGCGCCTCTACCTGCGCGAGATCGGGAAGGTTCCGCTCCTCACCGCCGACCAGGAGATCTACCTCGCCAAGCGCATCGAGCGCGGCGACATGGCGGCGAAGACGCAGATGATCGAGGCGAACCTCCGCCTCGTCGTCTCGATCGCGAAGGCATACCTGGGCCGCGGCCTGAGCTTCCTCGACCTCATCCAGGAGGGCTCCCTCGGCCTCATCCGCGCGGTCGAGAAGTTCGACTACCGCAAGGGCTTCAAGTTCTCGACGTACGCGAC
>JAICNY010000100.1 GCA_025930955.1 Thermoleophilia bacterium | reverse complement strand
CGCGGCTCGTGGGCGCGCCGCCCGGCTACGTCGGCTACGAGGAAGGCGGCCAGCTCACCGAGGCCGTCCGCCGCCGGCCCTACTCGGTCGTCCTTCTCGACGAGATCGAGAAGGCGCACGCGGAGGTCTTCGACGTGCTCCTGCAGATCCTCGACGACGGGCGCCTGACCGACGGCCAGGGCCGCACGGTCGACTTCCGAAACGCGGTGATCATCATGACCTCGAACGTCCGCTCCGCCGAGGAGATGCGCGACCGCTTCCGGCCGGAGTTCCTGAACCGGATCGACGAGATCGTCGAGTTCCACCCGCTCTCGCGGGAGCAGCTCGGAGACATCGTCGAGCTCCAGCTCGCGCGGCTGCGCGGCCGGCTCGCCGACCGGGCCATCGGCCTGCGGCTCACCGACGCCGCGAAGGAGCACGTGGCCGAGGCCGGCTGGGATCCGGCCTACGGTGCGCGACCGCTCAAGCGGGCGCTTCAGCGGCTCGTCGAGAACCCGCTCGCGCTCCGGCTCCTCGAGGGCGAGTTCGAGCCGGGCGACACGGTCGCCGTCGACGTTCGCGACGGCGAGCTCACGTTCGAGAAGGCGCCCGTCGCCGAGCCGGCCGCCGCCTGATCCGCCGTCTTTCGCCGCCGGCCGGCCTGGAGCCGCAAGGCAGCGTTCCTCGGGAGCCGTCGCGACGCCTCGCCGGGGACACGACCGCACGCGACCGTACGATGCGTCGGTGCAGACCGCGCGCGAGACGAAGGAGCCGTCGGCGGCGAACGGCCGCCCGCCCGACCCGGCGGCAGGCGCGCTCGACCGGCCGCTTCGGCTCGGCGAGGTGCTGGCGGAGACGACACGCCTCTACGGCGCCCGGCTGTGGCCGGCGATCGGGCTCGGGCTCGTCACGGCGGGCAGCTTCCTCGCCGGGCTGCTCCTGCCGGCGGCCGCCGCGATCGGGCTCCTCGCGTTCTCGCTGACCGTTTCCTGGGCTGCGGCGACGCGGCTGGTCGCGGGCGACTCGTTCGCGGAGGCGTGGGCGCAGGTGGCCGTGCGGATCCCGGTGCTGCTCGTTCTCACGGCCGTCGCCACGGTGCCGTTCGCGCTCGCGCTCTCGCAGCAGCTCGTCCTCGTCATCTTCGCCGTCGGTTGGCTCGCCGGGACGGGGTTCGCGATCCCGGCGGCCGTGATGGAGAAGCCCGCCGAGCCGCTCGACTTCTTCCACCGGCTCGGCTGGCTGCTGCGGCGCTCGATCGAGCTCGCGCGCGCCGAGTTCCTCCACGCGGTCGGCGTCATCTCGGCGCTCGTGATCCTCTACCTCTTCCTCAGCACGATCCTCTTCGGCGCGCTGCGGGGCTTCGCGGAGCAGGCAGACGTCGCCGCCGCGGCGATCGCGCAGGCGGTGCTCGCGCCGTTCTTCTTCCTCGGGCTCGCCGTCCTCTACTTCGAGCAGCGGGCGCGGGCGCTATCCTCGCGCGGCGGCCGACGGTAGGGCCGGGTCGACGACGAGGGAGGCCGGATGCCGACGTACATCATGCTCTCGAAGCTCTCCGAGCAGGGCCTGCAGACGCTTCGCGCGAACCCGGAGCGGCTGAAGGAGGTCAACAAGGACGTGGAGGAGCTCGGCGCCAGGGTGCTCCACCAGTGGTTCGTCCTCGGGCCGTACGACTTCGTGAACATCGTCGAGGCCGACGATGCGAAGGCGATCGCGCGCGTCTCGATCGCGATCTCGGCGCGCGGCTCGACCGAGCTCGAGAGCTTCGAGCTGATCGAGGTGGACGAGCTCGTGAACGTGCTCAGCGCCTGAGCGGCCGCAGCCGCACGTGGAGGTGGTCGTCGTGGTGGACGAGCTTCTCCACGATGCCGCGCGGGCCGCGTAGGTCGAGGCTCGGGCCGACGAAGAGCTTCACGGCGCCGGCGGCGACGAACCGGTCGACGAGGTCCTGCGCCAGCCGCCCGTCGACCTGCCCGGGACGGCGCGGCGCCTTCTCGCGGCGGTCCTTGCGCGGGTAGTAGACGTCCACGTCGAGCCCGTTCTGGTGCGAGACGTGGCCGAGGATCCCGAAGCGCTTCCCGAAGTCGCCGCCGCGCGGCCGGCTGAGGTCGCCGATCGTGAGGCGCGGCGCCTCGGGATGCTCGCTCCGGTGCTCGCGAGCGACGCGGAGCACGACGCGGACGAGCCGGTCGGTGCCCCAGCGGCGCCAGGGGCGGCTCGGCGACGTCTTCAGGACCGGATCCCACGTCAGGAAGTGCTCGCCCTCACGTGGGAGGCGGACGCCGCCGACGAGCCTCCCCGCGTGCGGGAGGCCGAGCGAGCGACTCTCGCGCCACCGCACGGGCGGCCACGTCGGCTCCGGCGCCGCGGGCGGCGCGGGGGGAGGGGAGAGAGCGGGCGGCGGGAGGGGCGCGGGCGGCGCTGCCTGTGCGCTCTCGGTCGTCGTCGGCACGCGGTCGGTCGCGGCGGGTGGGGCGGCCGTCTCGGGCGCCGGGGTGAGCCCGCGTGCAAGCGCCGCCGCGACGAGCGCCGGCGAGAGGAGCACCGCGAGCACGGCGACCCGAAGCATCCTCCGAGGGTACGTGCCGCCTCCGGGCCCGGGTCCGGCCGGGCCTCCGCGCGAAGAGATCCTCCCCGGGGACCCCCTCCGGACACCCCTCACGGTGCACGGTAGCGGCGAGAACCGCACGTGCCTGTGACCTTCGTGCCGTCTTCGTGCCGAACCTGCCGCGGACCCGCACGGGCGCCGGATCGCGTACACATACCGTGATGGTCGGCGCCGTCGCAGCCGCCGCTCTCGCGCTCGCCGCCGCGCCCGGCGGGACGGAAGCGCAGCGCCACGTCGAGACGATCGGGCACTCGGCCGAAGGCCGGCCGATCCGCGCGCTCGCGCTCGGCGACCGCGAGGCGGCCCGGCGGATCCTCGTCGTCGGCTGCATCCACGGGAACGAGTGCGCCGGGCTCGCGGCGACCCGGCGCCTGGCCCGGATGGGCACGCCGCCGAAAGGAAGCGTCATCTGGATCGTCCACCAGGTGAACCCCGACGGCGCGCGGCGGGGCGTCCGCCAGAACGCGCGCGGCGTCGATCTCAACCGGAACTTCCCGGCAGGGTGGCGGGCCGGCGGGCGGCCGTGGGACGGCGAGTACCCGGGGACGCGGCCGTTCTCCGAGCCGGAGACCCGGGCGATCCGCCGCCTCGTGCGCCGCGTCCGGCCGCAGGTGACGATCTGGTACCACCAGCCGCAGCGGATGGTGCGGGCCTGGGGCCGGAGCGTCGCGGCCGCCCGCCGCTACGGCGCCCGCGCCGGCCTCCGCTACCGGAGCCTCGTCTGGCCGCCGGGCACGGCGCCCCGCTGGCAGAACACGCGCTTCTCGCGGCAGCGCTCCTTCGTCGTCGAGCTCGCGCCGGGGCCGCTCTCCGACGGACGGGCGCTCCGGCACGCCTGGGCCGTCCGTTCGTTCGTCAGCCGGTCGTGAAGACGTAGTCCTGCGGCGCAACGCCGCTGTGGCACGACTCGCAGACCGCGCCGCGCGCCAGCTCTGTGAACGGCGTGTCGCGCGATTCGCGCGTCCACTCCACGAAGATCCAGTCGTTGTGCCCGGGGTTCGACCCCGGCACCTTCCGCATCCCGGCGACGAGGCCGACGAAGTCCGCGCCGGGCCGCCGGGCCTCCTTCACGATCACCGTGCCGGCCGGATAGAGGTCGCGGCGCTTCTGCCTGCTCGCGTAGACGTTCTTCGTTCCGAGGTGCGGGTCGGCGTCGCGCGGCGGGATGGGGCCCGCGTTCAGCTTCATCCACTCGCGGTAGCCGGCCGTCCAGTTCGGGAGCCCCGGGAGGGGGGCCGGCGCGGCCGAGCCGTCGTCGTCCCCGCTCGCCGTCTCCTCGGTCGTCGTCTCTTCGGTCGTCATCTCGTCCTCGGGGAGGGACTCGGTCGGAACCGGCTCGGGCATCGTCGTCTCGGGTTCCTGGACGGGCTGCGGCAGCTCATCGTCGTCTCCCCCGCAGGCCGGGAGCGCGAGCGCCGCGACGATCGCGAGGAGCGCGAGTCCGGCGAACCGGGCCACGCCGGCGACTCTACCCCGCGGCGTGCGCGACCGCGAGCTCGGCCGCGAGCGCGGCGTTCGCGACGATGAGCCGCTTGTTCGCCTCGACCGTCCGGCCGCCGCTTTCCCGGTGGAGGTACGCGAGGAGGAACGGCGTCGCCTCCTGGCCGCGGATGCCCCGCCGCTCAGCCTCCGCCACGCCCTGCGCGATGAGCCCCTCGACGTCGAGCGACTCGTCCGGCGGCCGGCCCACGAGGACGCCGCCGCCGCCGAGCTCCCAGTGGAGGGCCGCGACGCGCGCCGCCTCCCCGGCCGATTCGACGCGGGACGAGACCGGCGGCCCGCCCTCCGCCGCGTAGAAGAGCGGGAGCGTGTCCGTCCGGAACCCGAGCACGGGCACGCCGAGCGTCTCGAGCAGCTCGCTCGTCGCCGAGACGTCGAGGATCGACTTCGCGCCCGACGCGACGACGACCGCCGGGGTCGAGGCGAGCGCACCGAGATCGGCGGAGACGTCCAGGTGCTCCGTCCAGCCGCGGTGGACGCCGCCGAGCCCGCCCGTGCCCATGAAGCGGATCCCGGCGGCGCGGCAGGCGGCCAGCGTGCCGCCGACGGTCGTCGCGCCCGGTTCGCCCGACGCGGCGCACGCCGCGAGGTCGCGCGGCCCCGCCTTGCGGATCGACACGTCGCCGGCGAAGCGCTCGAGCTCGTCGCGGGCGAGACCGACCCGAACGGCCCCGTCGAGGACGCCCACGGTGGCGGCTACCGCGCCCGCCTCGCGCACGCGCTCCTCGCAGTCGAGTCCCACCCGCAGCCCCTCCTCGCCCGGAAACCCGTGCGAGACGAGCGTCGTCTCGAGCGCGACGACCGGCCCGCCGCCGGCGAGCGCGGCCTCGACCTCGGGCGAGAGCCGGACGAGCGTCACGGTGGGAAGGCTCCCATGCGGGCGACGCACCGTGCGGCGGCCTCGAGCCCGAGCTCGACCCCGCCGATGAGGAACCCGGCCGCGAGCGCGTCGCCCGCCCCCGTCGTGTCCACGACCTCGGCCGGGAGCGCCTCGTACGCCTGCTCCTCCCCGCGGCCGCGCACGACGCACCCGCGAGCGCCGCGCTTCACGACGACGACGGGCGCCGCGAGCTCGCCGGCGAGCCTCGCCTCGTCCTCGTTCGCGAAGACGAGGTCGGGCGCGATCCCGGCGAGCGTCCTGCGGAACCGCTCGACCCCGAGCTCCTCGATCGCGCTCGTGCCGGAGAGGTCGACGCTCACCCGCGCCCCGGCCGCCCGCGCCAGCGAGGCCGCCTCGAGCGACGCGGCGCCGATCGGCGAGCGGACGAGCGAGTACGCGGGCACGTGGAGCGTCGAGCAGCCCGCGAGCCAGTCCGAGTCGACGCGGTCGAGCGACGGCGAGGCGCCGCGGTCGGTCAGCATCGTCCGACGCCCGTCCGGGCGCGCGAGCGAGACGACGGTGCCGGTGCCCTCGTCGACCTCCGGCCCGGCAACCTCCACGCCCCGCCGCGTGAGCTCGTCCGCGAGCATCCGGCCCGCCGCGTCGCGCGCCCGCACCCCGACGAAGCGCGACCGCCCGCCGAGCGCCGCGACCCAGGCGGCCACGTTCGCCGCCTGCCCGCCCGGCGCGACGCGCGTCCTCCCGTAGGTATCCGTGTCCTCGGCGATCGGCCCGTCGAGGCGGACGACGACGTCGAGGAGCAGGTCTCCGAGCGTGCAGATCACGAGCGGGACCCTAGACTCCGAAGCGTGGAGACCGATCGCGCACGCAGGCTCGGGTCGTTCCTCGTCGGCGGCGTGGTCGGCGGCGTCGCGGCGCTCGTCGCCGCCGGGCGGATGCGCGTGAAGGACGCCCCGTACGAGCGTCCGGCGGGCGACGGCCTGGCCGCGTTCGAGGGCGCTCCGTGCTACCGCGAGCTCGTCGAGCGGGACGACGCCGAGCGGGGTGACGACGGGGGCCGCTGGTAGGCTTTTTCCGCTCCCCAGCGCCCTTTTCGCCATGCCTACCTACGAGTACCGCTGCCCCAACGGGCACACGTTCGAGACCTTCCACCGGATGTCCGACCCGGGCCCGGAGGCCTGCGAGATCTGCGGCGCGGCGCCGCTCGAGAAGGTGCTCTACCCGGCCGCGATCCACTTCAAGGGCTCCGGGTTCTACACGACGGACTACGGGCGCGGGAGCCGCAAGCGCGACGGCAAGGAGACGGACTCCAAGCCGGCCGGGGACGCGGGTGGCGGCGACAAGAAGCCGGAGAAGAAGCCGGCCGAGACGGGCAGCTAGCCCCCGGCCGGGCCGACGAAGCAGCCGGGCTCGAACGGGCGGCCCGCGGGAGGGCGCTGCGGGGCTGTCTCGCCGGTGATCATCGCGATCACGAGCGCGTTGTCCTCGGAGGACTGGATGACGG
This sequence comes from Thermoleophilia bacterium, assembly GCA_025930955.1. Lineage (GTDB taxonomy): Bacteria > Actinomycetota > Thermoleophilia > Gaiellales > Gaiellaceae > JAICNY01. Next base: position 4,197 of record JAICNY010000100.1, on the reverse strand, counting down.
ACGAGCCGTCGATCGTCGTTGGGGTTCCACCGAGGCGGCACCGGAGCGTCTTGTCGGCGGCCGAGCGCCTGCGCACCCAGGCGAACTGGAGCAGCTCGTTCGTCGAGAGGTCGGTCGCGAGCGGCTTCACGATGTCGTCGCCGACGAGCGGCATCCGGAGGTAGCCCTCGAACCCGGTGATCTTCGACATGAGCCCCTGGATGACGCGCTGCTGCCGCTCGCCGCGCGTGATGTCGCTCTCGCCCGGGTCGAGCTGGTTCACGCGCGTGCGCGCGTAGATGAGCGCGCGGAACCCGTCCAGATGGATCTCGCCCTTGCGGAACTGCCATCCGTCGAACCGCTCCGCGCACTCCTCGGGCGTTTTGAACGGGCACTCGAAGGGGTTCGTGCGGACGCGCGTCGGGTTGTCGATCGTGATGCCGCCGACGGCGTCGATCACCTCGCGGAACGTGCCGAAGTCGACGACGATCACGTGGTTCACCTCGAGGCCCGTGAACGCCTCGACCGTGTCGACGGCGAGCGCGGGGCCGCCGAAGGCGTAGGCGGCGTTCACCTTGTCCGCGCCGCGGTTCGGGATCTCGACGCGGAGGTCGCGCGGGATCGAGAGGTACGCGATCCGGTGCTCGTCCGGGTCCGTGCGGATGACCATCATCGAGTCCGAGCGTCCGGTGCCCTGGCGGTCTTCGCGCGTGCCGCCGCTGTCGAGCCCGAGGACGAGAATCGAGCGAGGCGTCGTCAGCATCGAGCCGTTGGGCGGCGTGAGCGCGTTCTCCGTCCCCTCCGGCAGGCGGTCGTTCGCCTCCTTCACGCCGCTTCGCACGGCGAGGTAGCCGAGCAGCCCCCAGACGAGCGCGGCGAGCAGGACGAAGGCAAGAAAGAGGACGATCCCGCGGACGATCCGGCGTCTCCGGCCCGGCTTCGCGGTCTTCGGAGCGCCGTCCCGGGCCTTTGCGTCGCGGCGCCCGTCGGACGGGTCGCGCTCGGGCCGGATCGGCCCCTTCGCGCGGCCGCCGCGGTAGACCTTGTAGGGCTTGTCCTTGCCGGCCACGACGACGGGGTATGGTAGCCAGCCCCCCGATGGCCACCCGCGCGGAACCACACGTCGTCGCGCTCGACCTCGGCGGCTCGAAGCTCGCAGCCGGCCGAGTGGACGCGGGCGGCCGGATCCTCGAGCGGAGAGACCACGAGACCGAGACGTCGAGCGAGGACGCGCTCGTCGCGCAGCTCGACGCCGCGATCGCGGAGCTCGCGGACGAGGCGACGAGGGCGCTCGGGGTCGGGATCCCGTCGCTCATCGACCAGCGCACGGGCGTGCCGGGCGCGTCGGTGAACGTCCCGCTCGCCGGGCTGCCGCTCCGCTCCCGCCTGGAGGAGCGCTTCGGCCTCCCGGTCGCGCTCGAGAACGACGCGAACGGAGCCGCGGTGGCCGAGCACCGGCTCGGCGCGGGGCGGGGGACGGAGCACATGATCCTGCTCACGATCGGCACCGGGATCGGCGGCGGGCTCATCCTGAACGGCCGGCTCTACCGCGGCGCGATCGGCGCCGCCGCGGAGCTCGGGCACGTGACGGTCGCGCTCGACGGGCCGGCCTGCCAGGGAACCTGCCCCGGGATCGGCCACCTGGAGGCGCTCGCCTCGGGAACGGCGGCGGAGCGGCTCGCGGCCGAGGTCGCGGCCGGCCGGCCGGAGAGCGCGCTCGCGCGCGAGCCGGAGCTCGACGGGCGCGCGCTCGTTCGGCTGGCGGAGGCCGGGGACGCGGATGCGCGCGGCGTGATCGACACGATCGGGCGGCGGCTCGGTGCCGGCGTTGCGGGCTACGTGAACGTCTTCAACCCGGAGGTCGTCGTGATCGGCGGCGGCTTCGGAGCGGCCGGCGACTTCCTCCTCGACCCGGTGCGCGAGGTCGTCGCCGAGCAGGCGCTCCCGACGGCGCGCGACGAGGTGCGGATCGTCCCGGCCGAGCTCGGCCCGGACGCGGGGCTCGTCGGGGCGGGGCTCGTCGCGTTCGACCTCCTCGCCGGCTGATGCCGCTCGTCGTCTGCCCGACCCCGATCGGCAACCTCGAGGACGTCACGCTCCGAGCCCTCCGCGAGCTCGGCGAGGCCGACGCCGTCCTCTGCGAGGACACGCGGCGCACGCGCGTCCTGCTCGACCGGCACGGGATCCGCGCGCGGGCGCTCGTCTCGTACCACCGGATGAACGAGGAGGCTCGGATCGCGGAGCTCCTTCCGCGGCTCGAGGCCGGAGAGCGGCTGGCTCTCGCGAGCGACGCGGGTCTCCCGGGCGTCAACGACCCGGGTGCGCGCCTCGTCGCCGCCGCGCTCGACCGCGGGCTCGAGGTGACGGTGCTTCCGGGCCCGTCGGCCGTCGAGACGGCGCTCGTCGCGAGCGGGCTCGTCGGCGAGCGGTTCACGTTCCTCGGCTACCTCCCGCGGCGGGCGGTCGAGCGCGACCGCCTCTGGGAGGAGCTCGCCGGCTGGACGTGGCCCGCGGTCGCGTTCGAGTCCCCGCGCCGCCTCCCCGCGAGCCTTGCGAGTCTCGCGGCGGCGGGCCCGGACCGCCCGGTCGCGGTCTGCCGCGAGCTCACGAAGCGCTTCGAAGAGGTCGTCCGCGGAAGCGCGAGCGACGTCGCCGCCCGGTTCGCCGAGCCGCCGAGGGGCGAGATCACCCTCGTGATCGGCGCCGCACCCGCGCCGAGCGCGGACGACGCGGACGCCGCGGACGCCGTCTCAGCGGTCGCCGAGCTCGTGGCCGCGGGGCTGCCCCGGCGCAAGGCGGCCGATCTCGTCGCGCGCCTGACGGGCGCGCCGCGCAACGCGCTCTACCGTGGCTCCCTGGACGAGCCTATGCGGCGACGGACTTGAGCTCGCCGATGCACGGGTGACACACGCACCGCCCCCGGTACTCGGAGAGCCGATCGCCGCGGCCGCAGAAGACGCACGCCGTCTGCGGTCGGGTGAGGAGGATCGTCTCGCCCCGGACGGAGATCTCCACGGGATCCTTGACCCCGAACCCGAACCGCTTGCGGATCTCGCTCGGGATCACGATCCGCCCGAGCTCGTCGATGTGCCTGACGATGCCCGTCCGGGCACCGTCGCGCTTGTTGCCGTTTGCTGCCATACCGCGACGCTTTCCCAGGGGCTGGAAGGGGAAACCCCATGCGAGGAGCGCGTAAGGACTGCGTAGGATCAGCGTCCGAATGCCCCGCCGCATCCTCGTCGCCGTCGCCTGGCCGTACGCCAACGGCCCGCGGCACATCGGCCACGTGGCCGGCTTCGGCGTTCCGGCGGACATCTTCGCCCGCTACCACCGTCTGCGGGGCGACGACGTCCTCATGGTCAGCGGGACGGACGAGCACGGGACGCCCATCATGGTCGCCGCCGACCAGGAGGGCGTCGCCCCGCGCGAGCTCGCCGACCGGATGAGCGCGGTGATCCGGCAGGACCTTCAGGCGCTCGGGCTGTCGTACGACCTCTTCACGCGCACGACGACGAAGAACCACCACCGGGTCACGCAGGATCTCTTCAGGACGCTCTACGACAAGGGGTTCGTCCTGAAGCAGGCGACGACCGGCGCGTTCTCGGCGACGACCGGCCACACGCTCCCCGACCGCTACATCGAGGGCACGTGCCCGATCTGCGGCTACGGCGAGGCGCGCGGCGACCAGTGCGACAACTGCGGGAACCAGCTCGACCCCGCCGACCTCGTCGACCCGCGCTCGAAGATCGACGGGACGGCGCCGGTCTTCCGCGAGACCGAGCACTTCTTCCTCGACCTGCCGGCCTTCAAGGAGCGGCTCGCGGCGTGGATCGGCGCGCAGAAGCAGTGGCGTCCGAACGTGCGGAAGTTCTCGCTCGGCCTCGTCGACGATCTGAAGCCGAGGCCGATCACGCGCGACCTCGACTGGGGCGTCCGCATCCCGCTCCCGGAGCTCGAGGAGCGCGACGACAAGCGCATCTACGTCTGGTTCGATGCGGTGATCGGCTACCTCTCGGCCGCGGTCGAGTGGGCGCACGTGACCGGGCGGCCGGAGGCGTGGCGGGACTGGTGGCAGGACGCGGACGCGCGACACGCGTACTTCATGGGCAAGGACAACATCGTCTTCCACTCGGTCATCTGGCCGAGCATGCTGATGGGCTACGGCGCCGGGGGAGAGGTGGGCGGCGGCGAGCGCGAGCTCGAGCTGCCGGACGACAT
>JAICNY010000177.1 GCA_025930955.1 Thermoleophilia bacterium | reverse complement strand
GGCAAGAGCGCCCGGGAACGTCAGAGCGAGCGCTCGACGAACGTGGCGCTCATGGCGAGGGCGAGGCCTGCGGCGAGACCGACGTACGTGACGCCGACCGCCAGGCGCTGCCACGGGGTGACCCTGTAGTAGTCCGCGCCGCCCGGCTCGCCGCGCTCCTTCCAGCGCCGCCAGAGCTCGAGGCCGCCGAGGACGAGGACGAGCAGGAGGATCGGGTTCGGGGCGACGAACAGGAGACCGACGAGCGCGACGAGCCCGACGGCCCAGAACGACGGATGGATCGCCGCCATCGCCCGCCCGCCGTCGAGCGGGACGATCGGGAGCAGGTTGAAGAGGTTCAGGAAGAACCCGACGAACGCGATCGCGAGCAGGAGCTCGGAGTCGAGCGCCTCGGCGGCGCCCCAGACGGCGAGGGCTCCGGCCGTCCCGAGGATCGGCCCGGCGAGCGCGACCTGCGCCTCGCGCCACGCATCGGCGGGGAGCTGCTTCATCCCCACGACCGCTCCGAGGAACGGGATGAAGAGCGGCGCCGTGGCGGGCACGCCCTGCCGGCGCAGCTCGAGCACGTGCCCGAGCTCGTGCACGAAGAGAAGCAGGACGAAGCCGACCGCGAACTTCCAACCCCAGAGGAGCGCGTAGGCGCCGATCGACACGAGCATCGACGCGGAGGTCGCGAAGACCTTCAGCTTGAACGCGGCGAGCGCGACCGCCTTGAACTTCCAGACGAGGAGGCCGATCGCTGCGAACGGCATCCAGAGCCGCCTTGCGAGCTCGCGAAAGCGGCTCTCCGGCTGGATCGGCCGGTAGTCGCGGAGAAGGTGCTCGTCCGGCTCGGGCGCCGCGGGCGGCTGCGGCTCGAGGCCGTAGCGGTCGGGAGGTAGGCCGCTCACCTACGCATCGTAGATGCCGACCGCCGGGCCGCCGCCCCCGTGCCGGCGTTCGCTACTCGAGCGCGAAGGAGCCGGTGACCAGCTCGCCCGCCGGCTCGTACGTTCCCATCACCACGCCGGTCGACGAGACGGTGCTGTCGACGAGCCTCAGCCCCGCGGCCGAGGTTCCGTCCCCGAACAGGCGCTTGCCCGACCCGACCACGACCGGGAAGACCCACAGCCGGAACTCGTCCACGAGGCCGTGCCGGATGAGGGTCTGGAGCAGGTCCGAGCTGCCGTGAACCTGGAGCTCCGGGCCGTCTTCTGCCTTGAGCGCGGCGACGCCCTCCGCCGCGTCGCCCTCGATCAGCTCGGAGTTCGCCCATTCGAGCGTCGGGTTGCCCCTCGACGCGACGTACTTCGTCGCCTCGTTGAACGTCGCCGCACCCTCCTCCTCGGAGGCGTGCGGCCAGTGCGCGGCGAAGATGTCGTACGTCCTGCGCCCGAGGACGAGCGCGAACGGCCGGCTGAGCGCCTCGCCCATGACCTCGCCCATCCGCTCGTCCCAGTAGTTCACCGACCAGCCGCCGTGGTCGAAGCCGCCGCTTCGGTCCTCCTCGGGGCCGCCGGGCGCCTGCATGACGCCGTCGAGGGTGAGGAACGTGTTGACGAGGAGCCTTCTCATCGCTCGAATCCTTTCGCTCGTAGACCGGCCGGCAAATGCCGTCGCACGTAGGACGGCGCGGTCGCGCGAGACTCATCGCAGCGGCCCTTACGAGCCTCGGCCGAGCCACTCCTCGCCGCCCTCGTAGACCTCCTTCTTCCAGAGCGGGACACGCTCCTTCAGCGTGTCGATCGCCTCCGCGCAGGCGGCGAGGGCGGCGGCGCGATGCGGTGCGGAGACGGCGATGACGACGCTCGTCTCGCCGATCTCGACACGCCCGACACGGTGCGCGATCGCGACCGCGCAAAGCTCGTGTCGCGCCTCGAGCTGCGCGGCGATCTCGGCCATGACCGTCTCGGCCATCCCGGCGTACGCCTCGTATTCGAGGTGAAGGACCTCGCGCCCGCGGGAGTGCCGGCGCACCGTCCCCGTGAACGTCGCGACGGCGCCGGCCCGCTCGTCGGCCACCTCGGCGGCGACCGCCTCGGCGTCGAGCGGACCGTCGACGAGCCGGAACCCGCCGCCTGAGACGGGCGGGACGAACGCCACCTCGTCGCCCTCGGCGAGCTCCCGATCGGCCGGGGCGTACGCCTTGTTGACGGCGTAGAGCAGGCCCGCCGGGGCGGCGCCGAGCCCGAGCGCGTCCCAGGCGTCGCCCACGCGCGCGCCCGCCGGAAGGTCGAGCTCCCGCTCGCCGGTCCGCGCCTGCTCCCGCAGGCCCGCGAAGAGCTTGACGACAATGTGCACGGCCGTAGCGTACGGTGCGCGGGTTTCCGCCCGGCCCGTGCCCGGAAGGCGAGAACGGATGGGAGCACGCGGAAACGGCAACGGACACGTACCGCGGCCCGCAGGGCGCCGCCGCCGGCGGCTGCACCGGCAGCGGGCAGTGCGGACGAAGCGCGTCGCGGCGCTCCTCGTCGCGCTCGCGGCGCTCGCGTCCACGCTCGCGGTCGTCGCGGTGTCGGGCGGCGCGTACACGGCCGTCACGACGTGGCGGGACAGCTGCTCCATCGACGACCTCCGGCCGGCCGAGCTCGGCGAGAACTCGTTCGTCTTCGCCGCGAACGGGCGGCTCCTCGGCACGATCCGAGCGGAGCGGAACCGCCAGCCGGTCCCGTTCGAGCGGATGAGCCCCTGGGTCGAGCGCGCGACGCTCGCGATCGAGGACCGCCGCTTCTACGAGCACGACGGCCTCGACTACGAGGGGATCGTCCGCGCGGCGGTGCGCAACCTCGAGGCGGGCGAGATCGTCGAGGGCGGCTCGACGATCACGCAGCAGCTCGTCCGCAGCCTCTACACCGGGGACGAGCGCTCGTGGGAGCGCAAGGGGAAGGAGGCCTGCCTCGCCCTCCAGCTCGAGGAGGAGTGGACGAAGGAGGAGATCCTCGAGACGTACCTGAACCGGGTCTTCTTCGGGAACCGGGCCTACGGCATGCAGGCGGCGGCGCGGACGTACTTCGCCACGAGCGCGCGCAAGCTCGGGCCTGCGCAGGCGGCGCTCATCGCCGGGCTCGCGCAGGCGCCGTCGGCGTACGACCCGTTCAAGCGGCCCGAGGCGGCGCTCGCCCGGCGCAACACGGTGCTCGAGGCGATGGTCGACGCGGGCTATCTCCCCCGGGAGCGCTACGAGCAGATCGTCGGGCGGCCGCTCGGGCTCGAGCACGGGACGCTCTACGAGACGGAGCGCGAACGCTACTTCTTCTCGTACGTCCGGCGGCTGCTCGTCGAACGCTACGGCGAGGAGCGCGTGCGAAGCGGTGGCCTCCGCGTGCACACGACCGTGAGCCTTCCGCTCCAGCGGGAGGCCCGGCAGGCGATCCGCTCGACGCTCGACCGCGGCGACGATCCAGCGGCGGCGATCGTCGCGGTCAACCCGAGAAACGGCGCCATCCGCGCGATGACCGCGGTCGCGCCAGGGGAGCGCGGGCTCCAGTTCAACCTCGCCGAGCAGGGCCGGCGGCAGTCCGGCTCGGCGTTCAAGACGTTCGTGCTCGCCGAGGCGGTGCGGCGCGGGATCCACCCGGACCGGACGCGCTACCTCTCGGCGCCGTTCACGTACACGCCGCCCGGCGCGGAGGAGTGGGAGGTGTCGACGTACGCGGGCGACTACCACGGGCCGTCGACGATCGCCGCGGCGACGCTCCGCTCCGACAACACGGTCTACGCGCGGCTCACGGTCGACCTCGGGCCGGAGAGCGTCGCGCAGCTCGCCCACGACATGGGGATTCGGACGGAGCTCCAGCCGGTCGCGTCGATCGGGCTCGGGTCGAACTCCGTCTCGCCGCTCGAGCTCGCGTCGGCGTACGCGACGCTCGCCGCGGGTGGTGTCTACCGCGAGCCGTTCGCGATCCGCCGTGTCGTCCTCCCGAACGGGCGCGTGCACGGGGCGGACGAGTGGGGCCGCGGCGAGCGGCGGCGCGTGCTCACGGACGGGGAGGCGGCGGTCGTGACGCGGATCCTCGCGCAGAACATGACGTCGGGAACGGGAACCGGGGCGCAGATCGGCCGCCCGGCCGCGGGGAAGACGGGGACGACCGACCGGCACACGGACGCCTGGTTCGCCGGGTACACGCCGCGGCTCGCGAGCGCGGTGTGGGTCGGGTATCCGCGGGCCGCGCAAGAGATGACGAGCGTCCACGGGATCACGGTCGCGGGCGGGACGTTCCCCGCGACGATCTGGGGGCGCTTCATGGGGCCGGCGCTCGAGGGCACGCCGGCCGACGCGTGGCCGGTGCCGTCGACGTCGCCCGAGTGGAAGCAGTGGCGCGGCGAGCACCAGTTCGACGGTCGCCGAGCGCCGGCGGACGACGACGACTGACCAGCCGAGCCCGCCTGGGCCCGCAACCACCTACGATTCGCTCGATGGCGACCACGCCGGACCGGCGCGAGACCGACTCGGGAATCGAGGTCAAGCCCGTCTACTCGGACGAGGACGTCGCCGGTCTCGAGCTCGAGGCGCCGGGCGAGTTCCCCTTCACGCGCGGGCCCTACCGGGACATGTACCGGGGCCGGCCGTGGACGATCCGCCAGTACGCCGGCTTCGCGTCGGCGGAGGAGACGAACGCACGCTTCCGGTACCTCCTCGAGCGCGGGCAGACCGGGCTCTCGGTGGCGTTCGACCTGCCGACGCAGCTCGGGTACGACTCGGACGACCCGCGCGCCGCGGGCGAGGTCGGCCGCACCGGCGTCGCGATCGACTCGCTCGCCGACATGGAGATCCTCCTCGACGGGATCCCGCTCGGCGAGGTCTCGACCTCGATGACGATCAACGCGCCGGCGGCGCTTCTGCTCTTGCTCTACGAGCTCGTCGCCGAGGGGCAGGGAGTGCCGGGTGCCGAGCTGCGCGGGACGGTGCAGAACGACATTCTCAAGGAGTACGTGGCTCGGGGCACCTACATCTACCCGCCGCGCGCATCGCTGCGGATCGTGACCGACATCTTCGCGTTCTGCGAGCGTGAGCTGCCGAACTGGAACACGATCTCGATCAGCGGTTACCACATACGTGAAGCCGGATCGACCGCCATCCAGGAGGTGGCCTTCACGTTTGCGAACGCCATCGCCTACGTCGAGGCGGCGAT
>JAICNY010000049.1 GCA_025930955.1 Thermoleophilia bacterium | reverse complement strand
TGGCCGAGCACGCGCTCGCGCTCTTCGACGCCGGCTCGCGGCCGCTCACGCATTGCAACACCGGCGGCCTCGCGACCGGCGGGTACGGCACCGCGCTCGGCGCGATCCGGCGCGCGTTCGAGGCCGGGCTCGTCCAGAGCGTCGTCGTGGACGAGACGCGCCCGCTTCTCCAGGGCGCGCGCCTCACCGCGTGGGAGCTCGACCGCGCCGGCGTGCCGCACGCGGTGATCGCGGACGCGGCGGCGGGCGCGCTCATGGCGCGCGGCGAGGTGACGCACGTCCTGACGGGCGCCGACCGGATCGCTGCGAACGGCGACACGGCGAACAAGGTCGGCACCTACGCGCTGGCCGTCCTCGCCGCCCACCACGGGCTGCCCTTCGTCGTCGTCGCGCCGAGCTCCACAGTGGACCTCGAGACCCCGACCGGCGCGGAGATCCCGATCGAGGAGCGCGACGGCCGCGAGGTGACGGAGGCGTTCCCGGCGCGGAACCCCGCCTTCGACGTGACGCCGGCCGGCCTCGTGACCGCGATCGTCACGGAGGACGGCATCCACCGCGCCCCGTACGGCGCGTCTCTTGCCCGCCCGGCCGCCGCGAGGAGCGCCGCATGAAGGCGATGGTCATGGCGGCCGGGCTCGGCACGCGCCTGCGCCCGCTGACCGACTTCCTCCCGAAGCCGATGATGCCGGTCGCGAACCGGCCCGTACTGCATCACCTCCTGAACCTCCTGCGGCGGCACGCGATCGACCAGGTCGGGATCAACCTCCACGCGGCGCCGGGGATGATCGAGAGCTACTTCGGCGACGGCCAGACGCTCGACATGGAGATCCGCTGGTCGCACGAGCCCGAGCTCCTCGGCACGGCGGGCGGGACGAAGAAGCTCGAGAGCTTCTGGGGCGGCGAGGCGATCCTCATCACGTCGGGCGACGGCCTCCACGACATCGACGTGACGGCGCTCCTCGGGCACCACAAGCGCACGGGAGCGCTCGCGACCCTCGCGGTGAAGCCGGTGCAGGATCCGTCCTCGTACGGCGTCCTCATCCTCGACCGCGACACGCGTGTACGCGGCTTCCAGGAGAAGCCGGCCCGCGACGAGGCGCGCTCCGACCTCGCGAACTGCGGCGTCTACGTGATCGAGCCCGAGCTGCTCGAGCGGATCCCGAAGGACACGTACATGGACTTCGGCCAGGATCTCTGGCCGCTCCTCGTCGCGGCCGGCGAGCCGATCTACGCGTACACGACGATGGCGTACTGGAACGACGTCGGCGACCTGGACGCGCTCCGCAACGGGATTCTCGACGCGGTGCTCGGCAACGTTCGCGTCGAGATCCCGGGCGAGGAGATCGCGCCGGGGATCTGGGCGGAGGACGGCTGCAGGATCAGCGCCGCGGCCCAGGTGGACGCGCCGGTCGTCCTCGGCCAGAACGTCGTCGTCGAGGACGGGGCACAGATCCGCGGGCCCGCAGCGATCGGCGCCGACTGCCACGTGGGGCGCGAGGCCGCGATCCGCCGGGCGGCGCTCCTGCCGGGCTCGATCGTCCCCGACGAGGGCCTCGCGGTCGCCGGGATCTTCGGCGACGCGTCCAAGCTCGCCGAGAGCATCCTCCGCTACCCCGTCGCCGGGTAGCGAAGTCGGCACGAAACCGGCACGAAGCGCGCACACGGCCGTGCCTACGCTCGCCGGGTGCGTGCGCTCTTCGACCTCGTCCTGCCGCGGCGCTGCGTCGCGTGCGGGCGCGGCGAGCTCGCGCTCTGCGGCCTCTGCCGGGCGGAGCTCCGGCCGTTGCGCCCGCCCCTCTGCGCCCGCTGCGGCACGCCGACCGCCTGGCCCGTCGAACGCTGCTCGGAGTGCGCCGGACGTCGCATCGCGTTCCGCGCCGCGCGCGCGGCGGTCGGTTACGACCGGACGGCGCGGGCGCTCGTGCTCGGCTGGAAGGAGCGCGGCCTGCGGCGGCTCGCCGACGAGGCGGCCGCGTTCGTCGCCGAGGCGCTCGCGCGTCCGGACGTCGAGGCGCTCGCCTACGTCCCGGGCGACGGCGAGCGGCTCCTCTGGCGCGGGCACAACACGGCCGAGGAGCTCGCCCGCGCGCTCGGCGCCCGCTGGGAGCTCCCCGTCGTCGCCGCCCTCGCGCGCACCGGCCGGGCGCCTCGCCAGCGTGGGCGGGGGAGGGTCGAGCGGCGCGCCAACGTCCGCGGCGCGTTCCGGCCCAGGGGCGAGACGCCGCGCTGCGTCGCTCTCGTGGACGACGTGTACACGACCGGCGCGACCGCGAACGCCGCGGCGTCCGCGCTCCGCAAGGGCGGGGCGCGCGCGGTCGACGTCGTCACGTTCGCCCGGACGCTGAGAGTGGCCGCGTGACCGGCATCGGGTACGCTCCGACCAGGTTCGGCGACCGCGACGAGGAGGCCCGGATTGCAGCTCCAGATGAAGGCGAAGAACGTCGAACTGACCCCCGCGCTCAAGGCCTACGCGGAGAAGAAGCTCGGGCGCCTGGGGCGCGTCCTGAGCGACTCGACCCGCGTCGAGCTCGAGCTGGCCGCCGAGCGGAACCCGTCGATCGGCGAGAGCCAGATCGCCGAGGCGACCGTGTGGACGAAGGGCCCCGTGCTCCGCGCGCGCGAGAGCGCCCGCGACATGAAGGCCGCGATCGACCTGCTGGTGGACAAGCTCGACCGGCAGGCGGAGCGTCTCCACGAAAACCGCCGCCGCCGCGCCGCGCGCGCGGGCTCGACGAGCGCCGCCGCGCCGCCACCGGCTCCGGCCCTGGACGAGGAGGGACGTCACGTGATCGTCAAGACGAAGCAGTTCACGGTGAAGCCCATGGACGCCGAGGAGGCAATCGTCCAGCTCGAGCTGATCGGGCACGACTTCTTCGTCTTCCAGAACGACGAGACGAACGTCGTGAACGTCCTCTACCGCCGCCGCGACGGGAACTACGGGCTCATCGAGCCTCGAGTCACCTAGCCAGCGATGGAGCACCCGCGCTCCCGGCTCCTCGAGGTCCTCGGGCAGCTTCCGACCGGCGTCACCGGGATCCCGCGCCTGAAGGAGTGGGACGCGGTCGCGCTCGTCGAGGTGCCCGAGCTCGAGGCCTCTCCGCTGCGCGAGCTCGAGCTCGACGCGCTCCCCGACGGCGGGCTCGACGCGCGCGCCGACGAGGCCGTGCCGCGCGAGGCGCTCGAACGGCTCGCGGCGGAGCTCGACGCCCGGCTCGCACGGCCGTACGAGGCGCTCGCCGTGCGGCGGGACGGGCGCCTGTGGGCGATCGGGGCGAACGCCGTGCGGCTCGGCGAGCCGCTCGAGCTCGGCGACCTCCCGGCCGGGACGGTCGAGCTCGTCCGGGCGCCGGGCGGGGACACGACGCTGAGCGTCGACGGCGAGGACGTCGACCCGGGCGACGAGGCCCTGTACGCCGCCGCGGCGGCCGAGCTCGCGCGCGTCGGCTCGGAGCGATTCGAGTCCTTCGTCGCCCGTGCCGATAGGGGAGCCGGGGGCCGCTGGCACGTCACGGTCGATCCCCTGTAACCAGCTACCCTGGAAGATTCATGGCTCAGAACCTCGGCTCCTTCGAGAAGGTCCTCCGCGTCGGCGAGGGCAGGCGCCTCAAGCGCCTCGCCCAGCAGGCCGACTACGTCGCGTCGCTCGAGCCCGACTTCGAGGGGCTCTCGGACGCCGAGCTCGCCGGCAAGACGGCCGAGTTCCGGCAGCGGCTCGAGAACGGCGAGGACGTGAACGACCTCGTCTTCGAGGCGTACGCCGCCGTCCGCGAGGCCGCGAAGCGGACGCTCGGGATGCGCCACTTCGACGTGCAGGTGATGGGCGGGATCGTCCTCCACGAGGGCGACATCGCCGAGATGAAGACCGGCGAGGGCAAGACGCTCGTCGCCACGATGCCGCTCTACCTGAACGCGCTCCCCGGCGACAACGTCCACCTCGTGACGGTGAACGACTACCTGGCGAAGCGCGACACCGAGTGGATGGGCCCGGTGTACGAGGCGCTCGGCCTGCGCGCCGCGTTCATCCGCAACCTCATGCCCTTCGCGGAGCGCAAGGAGTCGTACTCGGCCGACATCACGTACGGCACGAACAGCGAGTTCGGCTTCGACTACCTGCGCGACAACATGGCGACGTCGCTCGACAACACCGTGCAGCGGCACCATCGGTTCGCGATCGTGGACGAGGTCGACTCGATCCTGATCGACGAGGCGCGGACGCCGCTCATCATCTCGGGCGAGCCGGAGACCGCAGGCAAGACGTACTACGACTTCGCGCGCGTGGCGAAGACGCTCAAGGGCGCGGCGGTCATCCCCGGCGCGAAGGGCGAGGAGGCCTACGGCGACGCGGACTACACGTACGACGAGAAGTTCAAGACCGTCTCCCCGTTCGAGTCGGCGATCGAGAAGGTCGAGCAGGCGCTCGGGATCGAGAACCTCTACGACCCGCGGAACGCCCAGCTCGTGAACCATCTGATCCAGGCGCTCAAGGCGGAGTCGCTCTACCACCGTGACGACGACTACGTCGTCATGGACGGCGAGGTGAAGATCGTCGACGAGTTCACCGGCCGGATCATGGAGGGACGTCGCTGGAGCGAGGGCCTCCACCAGGCGGTCGAGGCGAAGGAGCGCGTCCCGATCAAGGAGGAGCACGTCACCCTCGCGACGATCACGCTCCAGAACTACTTCCGCCTCTACGAGAAGCTCTCCGGCATGACCGGGACGGCGAAGACCGAGGAGAAGGAGTTCAAGGAGATCTACGACCTTTCCGTCGTCGAGATCCCGACGAACGTCCCGATGGAGCGCGACGACAAGAACGACTTCATCTACAAGACCCGGCCCGCGAAGTACAAGGCCGTGATGGAGGACATCAAGGAGCGCCACGAGTCCGGCCAGCCGGTGCTGGTCGGGACGATCTCGGTCGAGGTCTCCGAGCACCTCTCGCAGCTCCTGACGCGCGCGGGGATCAAGCACAACGTCCTGAACGCGAAGCAGCACGAGCGCGAGGCCGAGATCATCAAGGACGCCGGCCAGCCGGGCGCGGTCACGATCGCGACGAACATGGCGGGCCGCGGCGTCGACATCAAGCTCGGCGAGGGCGTGACGGAGGTCGGAGGGCTCTACGTCCTCGGCACCGAGCGGCACGAGTCGCGGCGGATCGACAACCAGCTCCGTGGGCGCTCAGGGCGCCAGGGCGACCCGGGCGAGTCGCGCTTCTACCTCTCCGCCGAGGACGAGCTCGTGCGCCTCTTCGCGGGCGACCGGATCTACAAGATCATCGACCGCTTCGGCCTGCCGGACGACGAGCCCATGGAGGCCGGGATCCTCTCGAAGCAGATCGAGGGCGCGCAGAAGAAGGTCGAGGAGCAGAACTTCGTCTCGCGCAAGAACGTCCTCAAGTACGACGACGTGATGAACGTCCAGCGGATGATCATCTACGAGCAGCGCCGCCGCGTCCTCGAGGGGCAGGACATCTCGGAGGAGATCCGCGACTGGATCGGCGAGCTGGTCGAGCAGGTCGTCGTCCAGCACACGACCTCGGAGTACCGCGAGGAGTGGGACGTCGACGCGCTCTTCCACGACCTCGGCGCGCTCTACCCGATCGCGATCGAGCCCGACGAGCTCGAGGGCCTCTCGCGCGAGGAGGTCGTCGAGGAGTTCGTCGACGACGCGCTCGACGCGTACGAGAAGAAGGAGGAGGACCTCGGCTCGCAGCTCATGCGCGAGGTCGAGCGCTTCCTCGTCCTCCAGGTCGTCGACGCGCGCTGGCGCGAGCACCTCGACGCGATGGACTACCTCCGCGAGGGCATCCACCTCCGCGCGATGGCGCAGAAGGATCCGCTCTCGGAGTATCGCGCCGAGGGGCACGTGCTCTTCCAGGAGCTTCGCGCGACGATCCGCGAGGAGGTGCTGCGGTATCTCTTCCACCTGGAGATCGAGCCGGAGCAGGCGGCCGGGCTCGCGGGTGAGCAGGCCGCCTCGCCGAACGGCGGCCAGCGCGGCGGGCTCGTGTACGAGCACGAATCGGTCGCGGGCGCGGACGCGATCCAGGCTGCCGGCGCGGGAGCGGGCGCGGGAGCCGGCGCGACGGCGGTGCTCGCGCCGCCGGCGGGCGGCGCCGCCGCGCCGCAGCAGGAGCAGCGCGTGTCCTCGGAGTGGGACCGCGTCGGGCGCAACGACCCGTGCCCCTGCGGCTCCGGCAAGAAGTACAAGAAGTGCCACGGCGCGTAGGCCGCCGCGAGGCCGGCCGGCGCTCCGCGCCGACCATGACGACTCGCGCCGAATAGGCGAGTGTCCGGCCGCCGGTGGGCCGCGACGGGCGAAGCCCGCCGCGGCGACGCTTAGGCTCATGGGCTCGTTTCTCGACTTCGTCCGCGATCACGTTCCGGCGGGGCGCGTCCTCGAGATCGGGTGCGGGGACGGGGCGCTCGCGCGGGAGCTCGACGCGGCGGGGTACGAGGTGGTCGCGATCGACCCCGTGGCGCCGGAGGGGGCGATCTTCCGGCGCGTGACGCTTGCCGAGCTCGACGAGCCGGGGCCGTTCGACGCGGCGGTCGCCGCCTTCTCCCTCCATCACGTGCACGCGCTCGACGCCGCGCTCGACCGCGTGGTCGAGCTCCTCGCGCCCGGCGGCGTCGTCTGCGTGGACGAGTTCGCGCCGGAGCGGCTCGACGAGTCGACGGCGGACTGGTACTACGGCCAGCTCCGCGCGCTCGGAGCGGCGCGCGGGAGCGGCGTGCCCGCCTCGCTCGACGCGCTGCGAGCGGAGTGGGCGGCCGAGCACGAAGGGCTCCACGGCTACGACCGGATCCGGCCCGCGCTCGACGCGCGCTTCTCCGAGCGGGCGTTCTCCTGGGGGCCGCACCTCCACCGCTACCTCGACGCGGTCGCGGGCGACGCGCTCGAGCGGGCCCTGATCGACGCCGGCGCGATCCGGGCGCTCGGCTACCGCTACGCCGGCGCACCCCGCTGACGCCTTCCGCGCCGCACGGAGGGCCCGCACGGCCTGCGTGACGCCTGCGTCCGGGGTCTGACCCCGTGAAGACGGACGCGTCACGCTTCCGTGACAGGTTCGGCGGGCGGAGAAGCCCGCAACGAGCAGGGACGTTACAGATTCGGCACGGATTCTCATGCGCTTTGGTGCGGGGTCTGACCCCCTTACGGCGCGTGACCCGCTAGGCGCGCGCGAGTGACTGAAGGCCCTCACCGGACGGCGGCCGCGAGCCGCCGGTCGATCTCGTCCCGGGCGAGCCCGTCGACGTCGACGACCTTCCGCCGCCCGGAGCCGCCCGCCGCGATCGAGACCTCGTCCCGGCGGACGCCGAGCAGCCCGGCGAGGAGCCCGCAGACGGCGTCGTTCGCCCTCCCGCGCTCGGGCGGGGCGGCGACCCGCACCTTCCACGCGTCCCCCTGCCGCCCGACGAGCACAGTCCCGCGCGCGCCCGGGGAGACGACAACTGCGATCCGGCCCATCCCGGTACCATCGCACCCGTGGCTGACCGAGCGGCAGTGCAGCGCGACCTCGAGGAGATCGGGACCCGGCTCGCCTGGGTCCGTGATTACCTTTGACCCCCAACGCCTGCGCGCCCGCCTCGAGGAGCTCGAGAGGGCGATGGGGGAGCCCGGCTTCTGGGACGACCAGGGCCGCGCCGCCTCGATCTCGTCCGAGCACGCCCGCCTGACGCGCCGCGTCGAGCGCTACGACACGCTGACCGCCGAGGCCGAGGATCTCACCGAGCTCGCCGAGCTCGCGGACGACGACGCCCAGCTCGACGAGGTGGCCGCCTCCGTCGAGAGCCTCAGGGCCCGCCTCGCCCGCCTCCAGGAGGACGCGCTCTTCACGGGCGAGTACGACGCCGGTGACGCGGTCGTCTCGATCCAGGCGGGCGCGGGCGGCACCGACGCGCAGGACTGGGCCGAGCTCCTTCTGCGGATGTACGAGCGCTGGGCCGCCGACCGCGGGTTCCGCACCGAGATCGTCGAGGCGTCACCCGGGGAGGAGGCGGGCCTCAAGTCGGCGACGTTCACCGTCCACGGCGAGAACGCCTATGGCACGCTGACCGCCGAGCGCGGCGTCCACCGGCTCGTCCGTCTGAGCCCGTTCGACCAGGCGCACCGCCGCCACACGAGCTTCGCCCAGGTGATCGTGAGCCCGCTCGTCTCGGACGACGCGGAGGTCGAGATCGACGAGAACGACCTGCGCGTCGACACGTATCGCGCGAGCGGCGCCGGCGGCCAGCACGTGAACAAGACCGACTCCGCCGTCCGGATCACGCACATCCCGACCGGGATCGTCGTCCAGTGCCAGAACGAGCGCAGCCAGCTCTCGAACCGCCAGACGGCGATGCGGATCCTCAAGAGCCGCCTCGCCGAGCACGAGCTCGAGCGCCGCGAGGCCGAGCTCGCGAGGGAGCGCGGCGTCGTCGCCGACACGAACTTCGGCAGCCAGATCCGGAGCTATGTGCTCCACCCGTACCAGCTCGTCAAGGACCACCGCACCGGCTTCGAGGAGGGCAACACCCAGGCGGTGCTCGACGGGCGCCTCGACGAGCTGATTCACGCCTACTTGCTGGGCAAAGCCGCCCGGACGGTCAGTTGACCGGCCCTCCGGCCGCTCACGTACACTCAGAGGTCGAAATTCCAGCGACTTTCGCCGGCGGGCCCCCAGTGCCCCCCAGGAAATCCTCCCGGTGACCGACACGAGCCTCGAGCCAGCTGCAGCCCCTTCGCCCGTCGTGGCCGAGGAGGCGACGCCGCGCCAGCCCGGCGCGCCGATGATCGTCTTCGAGGACGTCACGAAGATCTACGAGCCGAACATCAAGGCGCTCGACCGCGTCTCGCTCACGATCGACAAGGGCGAGTTCGTCTTCCTCGTCGGACCGTCCGGGTCGGGGAAGTCGACGATGATGCGGCTCCTCCTGAAGGAGCTCGAGCCGACGAGCGGGCGGATCATCGTCGGCGGCCGCGAGCTCGCGCGCCTCAAGCGCTCGAAGGTGCCGATGCTCCGCCGGAACCTCGGGTGCGTCTTCCAGGACTTCAAGCTCCTGCCCAACCGGACGGCGTACGAGAACGTCGCCTACGCGCTCAAGGTGCAGGGCGAGTCGAAGCGCGGGATCAGGACGAAGGTTCCCGAGGTGCTCGGCCTCGTCGGCCTGTCGTCGAAGATGAGCCACATGCCCGACGAGCTCTCTGGCGGCGAGCAGCAGCGTGTCTCGATCGCGCGCGCGTTCGTGAACCACCCGCCGCTTCTCATCTGCGACGAGCCGACGGGGAACCTCGACCCGGACACCTCGGTCGGGATCATGCAGCTCCTCTACCGGATCAACCGCACCGGCACGACCGTCCTCATGGCGACGCACGACCGCGAGATGGTGGACAAGATGCGCCGGCGCGTGATCGCGCTCGAGGAGGGCGTCGTCGTCCGCGACGAGCGCCGCGGAGGCTACGGCTAGCCCCGAATGCGCACGAAGCTGTTCGTCACGGAGGCTCTCCGCTCCATCCAGTCGAACCTCTCGACGGCGATCGCGGCGACGCTCACGGTCGTGATCGGCATGTTCCTGCTCGGCCTCTTCATCGCGCTCGGCACGTGGGTGCTGTCGTACACGAACGACGTGAAGCGCCAGCTCATCGTGAACGTCTACTTCTGCACCGAGACCTCCTGCGGCGTCGGCAAGAACGAGGCGAACCAGCGGCAGATGGAGGCCGTGCGGCAGCAGCTCGTCGCGATGCCCGAGGTGAAGGACGTGAAGTTCATCTCGAGGGAGGAGGCACTCGAGATCATGCGCGAGCGCAGTCCCGCGCTCGTCGAGAACATCGTCTCGAACCCGCTGCCCGCCTCCTACCAGGTGATCCCGCACCGCGGCGAGGACGTGAGCGCGATCGCGGCCCAGCTCGAGCCGCCGCCGGTCGGCGTGGAGAAGGTGAACTACGGCGAGAAGGAGGCGGGGCGCGTCCTCCAGGTGGCGAAGGTCGTCGGCGCGATCTTCGTCGTGGGGAGCGCGATCCTCATCGTCGCGTCCGTCCTCCTCATCGCGAACACGATCCGGCTCTCGATCTTCGCCCGCCGGCGCGAGGTGGAGGTGATGAAGCTCGTCGGAGCCACGAACTGGTTCGTGCGCGGCCCGTTCATGCTCGAGGGGCTCATGACCGGCCTCGTCGGCTCGCTCGTCGCGGTCGTCCTGCTCCTCATCGCGAAGGAGGTCGCGTTGCCCGCCGTCATCCAGCGCACCGACCTGACGAACGACGAGGTGCGGGCGCTCGCGTTCCCGCTCATCGCGCTCATCATGATCGGGACGAGCCTCCTCGTCGGCGCGATCGGCTCCGGGATCACGCTACGGCGCTTCCTGAAGATCTAGCGGCGCGGCTCGCTCTGACGCGACAGGGGATCGGCGGTCGCCGCCCGAGCGCCGACCTATACTGGCGGTCGCGGCGATCATGAGACGGACAGCGGGAATCGCAGGTGTCGCCCTGCTCCTCGGAGCCGCGTTTCTCCTCGGCCTCTTCCTCACCCGCGCCCAGGCCGAGGAGGCCACGCCGTCGCCCGTCACGACGATCGCGCGGGAGGCGCCGCCGGACGTCCTCGCCGAGGTGCGCGAGGCGCTCCTCGGCTCGTACTACCGCCCGATCCCGTCGCACACGCTCTCGGCCGAGACGCCGGAGGAGCTCATCGCGAACCTCCGCGATCCGTACACGGAGCTCCTGACCCCGGCCGCGTATGCGGGGCTGCGCGAGAGCACCGCGGGCACGTACAACGGGGTCGGGCTGACGCTCGAGCAGGCGAAGGGCGGGCTCGTCGTCAAGACCGCGATGCAGGGCCCCGCACGCGAGGCGGGAATCCGGCCGGGCGACCTGATCGTCTCCGTCGACGGTCGCGGGGTCGACCGCATGCCGTTCAAGCGCTCGCTCGCCCTCTTCCAGGGCGACGACGGGACGTCCGTCCGCCTCACGATCCGCCGCCCGCGCGAGGGGAAGCTCAACTTCACGGTGGCCCGGTCGGAGATCGCGCTGCCGACGGTGCGCGCCCGCCTGCTCGGGCGGACGGACGGGCGCCTCGGCTACGTGCGGCTGCTCTCCTTCCGGACGGACGTTGGGGAGACGCTCGCGCTGCGCGTGGACCGGCTCCTCGAGCGCGGTGCCGAAGGGCTCGTCCTCGACCTGCGCGGGAACCACGGCGGGCTCCTCACCGAGGCGGTGGCGACGGTCTCGCTCTTCATCGAGGCAGGGCTCGTCGTCGCGACGGACGGGGTCCACCACGGGCGGCGCGAGTACCGCGTCTCCGGCGGCGCGCCCCACGGCGAGCTTCCGCTCATCGTGCTCGTCGACCGCGAGAGTGCGAGCGCCGCGGAGGTCGTCGCCGCGGCGCTCGAGGACCACGACCGCGCGCTCGTCGTCGGGCAGCGGACATACGGCAAGGCCTCCGTGCAGGCGGTCCGGGAGCTCTCGAACGGCGCCGCCGTCAAGCTCACGACCGCGGTCTTCCGCACGCCGAACGGCTCGAACCTCACCGGCCGTGGGCTCACGCCGGACGTGGTCGCCCGCGACCTGCCGGAGACGATCCGCGACGAGGGGCTGGGCGCGGCGTCGCGCCTCTTGCTCGAGCAGCTGGACGCCCCGGCCGAGTGACGCTCGTCGTCTGCGAGCTCGCCCGCAGGGGCAAGCTCCTCGTCGGCGACCCGTTCTTCGAGGGTGGCGTCCCGCTCGTCGTCGACAAGAAAGGCGTGGGCGATGCGGCGGTGGGCGACCTCGTCGTCCTCCGGTCGGGCCGCGGCCGAGCGCGGCTCGAGCGCGTGCTCGGCCGGCCGCACGAGATCGAGACCGTGCTCGAGGGGCTCCTCTGGCACCTCGAGGTGCGCCGGCCCGCGCCGCCGCTCCCTCCGGAGCCCTCCGGCGACGACCCGGCCCGCGTCGACCTCCGCGAGCTCCCGGCGTTCACGATCGACCCGGAGACGGCGAAGGACTTCGACGACGCGATCAGCGTCCGCCGCGACGGCGACGGGCTACGGGCGTGGGTTCACATCGCGGACGTCTCGACGTACGTCCCGCCCGGCTCGCCGCTCGATCGCGACGCCGCCGAGCGCGCCTTCTCGGTGTACGTGCCCGGGACGGTCGAGCCGATGCTCCCGGAGGAGCTCTCCGCCGACCGCTGCTCGCTCCGCCCGCACGTCGAGCGGCGCTGCGTCACGGTCGAGATCCCGTTCGACGGCGCACTCCGCGCCGGCGAGCCGCTCTTCTACCGTTCGCTCATCCGCTCGACCGGGCGGCTCACGTACGGGCAGGCCGAGCGCATCCTCGCCGGCCGCGAGCAGGCGGACGAGGTGACGACGGAGACGCTTCATCTCGCCGAACGGCTCGCCTCCGAGCTCCGCCGCCGCCGGTTCGCCCGCGGGGCGCTCCGGATCGAGAAGGGCGAGGTCACGTTCGAGTTCGACGGCGAGGGCGGAGTCGCGCGCGCGACGGTCGAGTCGGAGCCGGCCGCGCACGCGCTCGTCGAGGAGCTCATGATCCTCGCGAACGAGGCGGTCGCGGGGCTGCTCGCCGGGCGGGACCGCCAGGCGATGTACCGCGTGCACGAGCGGCCCGACCCGCAGGCGATCGAGCTCCTGCTCGCGAAGCTCGAGGCGCTCGAGGTGCCGACGCCGCCCGCGCCCGACGAGGTGCGTCCCGGCGACGCCGCGCCGCTCGCCGCCCGGATCAGCGAGCGGGTCTCCGCCTATGCGGAGCAGTCGCGCCGCGGCCGCGACGCGTTTCCAACGCTGGTCTTGCGGGCGCTCAAGCAGGCGCGCTACGACCCGCGGAACCTCGGCCATTCCGGCCTCGCGAGCCCCGCGTACGCGCACTTCACGTCGCCGATCAGGCGGTATCCCGATCTCGTCCTGCACCGGGCGCTCCTCCGTGAGCTCGGCGTCGCCGACGACCCGCTCCCCGAGGACCTGCCCGAGCTCGCCGAGTGGACGTCGGTGCGCGAGCGCGAGGCGGCCGACGTCGAGTACCGCGCGGACGCGATCTGCCTCGCCTGGTACCTCGAGCGGCTGCTCTTCGAGGAGGGGTGGGACGCTCGCTTTGCCGGCGAGATCACGGGCGCGATCGGGTCGGGGATCTTCGTCCGCTTCGGCGACGTGTTCGAGGGCTATCTCCCGGCGCGGCGGCTGCCGGGCGAGTACTTCGAGCTCGACCCGCTCGCGACGGCGCTCGTCGGGCGCCGGACGGGCAAGCGCTACCGGCTCGGCGACGCGCTCGAGGTGCAGGTGGAGTCGCTCGACCGGCTCGAGGGCAAGGTCGAGGTTCGGCTCGCCGGCACGGGGGAAGAGGGCGGGGGAGGGCGGCGTTTGGAGGGACGATGAGGCTTGAGGGCATCCATCACGTCACGTGCATCACCGCCGACGCCCCGCGCAACGTGGACTTCTACGCGCGGGTGCTCGGCCTCCGGCTGGTCAAGAAGACCGTGAACCAGGACGACCCGACCGTGTACCACCTCTTTTACGCCGACGAGGAGGGCAGCGCCGGCGCCGACATCACGTTCTTCGAGTACCCGGGCGCGCGACCCGGGCGCGCGGGCGCGGGGATGGTGCACCGCGTGACGTGGCGCGTCGGCTCGGAGCAGGCGCTCGACTTCTGGGCCGACCGGCTCGGCGGGGAGGGCGTCGAGGCGACGGGCGACGACGCGCGGCTTCGGTTCCGCGATCCGGAGGGGCTCGAGCTCGAGCTCGCCGTCGTCGAGACGGACGACAGGCCGCTCGTCGCCGAGCATCCGGAAATCCCGGAGGAGTTGCGGCTCCAGGGCTTCGACGGCGTGCGGGCGTACTCGCTCGCGCCGGACGCGTCGCGCCAGTTCCTCGAGGCGGGCCTCGGGTTCACGGCCGTTGCGCCGCCGGAAGAGTGGGAGTCGCGCGGCGACGAGCGCGGCGGCTCCTACGGCTACGATCCGGCGCCCGCCGAGCGCGGGATCGGCGGCGCGGGCACCGTCCATCACGTCGCGTGGTCGTCCCGGATGGAGGAACACGAGGCATGGCGCGACCGCGTCGCGCGCGCGGGCGGCAACCCGACGCCGGTGATCGACCGGTTCTACTTCCGGTCGATCTACTTCCGCGAGCCGAGCGGCGTCCTCTTCGAGATCGCCACGCTCGGCCCCGGGTTCACCGCGGACGAGCCGTTCGAGACGCTCGGCGAGGGCCTCTCGCTCCCGCCGAACTACGAGCGGCTGCGGGAGCAGCTGAAGGACGTGCTGACGCCGCTCCCGAACCCGCGCGAGAGCTGGACGCGCCGCTGACGCTCGCGCGATCCGCGTAACCCCCAGCCGCGATCAGCGATCTCCCCGATGCCCCGGGCGCCGTCCCGGCGCACGCTGGAATCGACGACCGAGGAGGTGAAGCGGTGCGCGTCGTGCCCGTCCTGCTCGCGGCGATGATCGCGCTCGCGCCCGCTGCGCTCGCCGCGGGCGGCTTCGACGACCCGCGCGGGGACGCGAGCCCGGGCCCGGACGTCGTCGGCGTGACGCTGTCGCACACGGACGAGACGCTCGCGATCGCCGTCGAGCTTGCGGCCGCGCCGCCGCTCGGTTTCGACGAGGAGGCCGGGTACACCGACATGCTCCTCGTCGGCATCCACACGGACGACGACCTCGCGCACGAAGACGTCGAGTTCTGGACGGGCGTGCACGGCGTCGACCCGACGGAGGCGATGGTCGTCGCGGCGGAGCCGCGTGGACGGGTCGGAACGGCCGACGTCACGGTCGAAGGCGCGGAGATCACGCTCGAGCTCGAGCGCGCGCTCCTCGGCGACCCCGAGGACGTGGCCGTATCCGTCGCCGCCGCCCGGGAGTTCGGAGACGAGGCCGAGGGCGCCGGCGGCAAGCCCGACTTCGCGCCCGACGAAGGCGCGTTCGCGTACGCGCTCTCGGGCGGCGACGGGCCGCCGTGGCTGTGGCCGCTCGTCGGCGTGATTGGCGGGGCGGCGCTCTTCGCGGTGGGCGTGGTGACGCTGCGCCGCATGATCCGTCGCGACCGGGTCGGCGCGACCGCGTGACGCAGCCCCACCGTCCCTAGAATCGCGGCGTGGCCCGAGGTTCCGGAACGAAGCTGATCGCGGACAACCGCCGCGCGCGGCACGAGTATCACCTGCTCGAGAAGGTCGAGGCCGGCATCGCGCTCACCGGCACCGAGGTGAAGTCGCTCCGCGCCGGCCACGCGACGCTCCAGCGGGCGTTCGGCGACGTCCGCGGCGGGGAGCTCTGGCTCGTCGGCGCCCACATCCCGGAGTACGCGCAGGGGGGCATGCAGAACCACGATCCGGACCGCGACCGGAAGCTCCTGCTGCACCGCCGCGAGATCGACGGGCTCGCGGGGAAGGTGGCCGAGCGCGGGCTGACGCTCGTGCCGACGCGGCTCTACTTCAAGGACGGCCGTGTGAAGGTGGAGCTCGCCCTCGCGCGCGGGAAGGAGGCGCGCGACAAGCGCCGCGACGTCGCCGCCCGCGACGCGAAGCGCGAGATGGAGCGCGCGGTGAAGAGTCGGGGGCGCGATGTCGATTGACGCGCGCGTCTGACTGAGGGTCCCAGCCCACCCCCATCCGCCGCCAGCGTAACGCGGAAGGGCGCCCGCGTCGTCGGCCGAACTGTGCCGATTTCGTGTCAGCCGCGCGGGCGGCGGTCGAGGCCCAGGACGCCGAGGAACGACCCGCCGCCCACGATCCGCTCGGCCCGCTCGCCGGCACGTCGGCGGAGCTCGCGATCCGACGTCACGAGCCAGAACGGCTCCTCGAGCTCGCCGGCCCGACGCGCGATCCAGTCGTCCGCGCTCTCGCCGCCCGTCCCGACCGCGCCGTCGGGGGCCGAGCCGTCGAAGACCACGACCGCCTCATGGCCCTCGCCGGCCGCCCAGCGCTCCACGGCCGAGACGAGCTGCTCGGACGAGACGTTCGGCCAGCGCGACCGCTGAACGTTCCGGCCGTCCACGAGAACGAGCACGGATCGAGGCTACAATGTGGGCACATACGGGGGCGATCAGGTTTCGACGTGGTCGGTTGCCCGGCAGAGCTGCAAGCCGAGGTCCCCGGTCGGCCTCGTAAAACAACCGGGACCAAACGCAAGTGCGGATAACGAACTCGCACTCGCTGCCTAACTTCGGTTAGCTAGCGCGTCGGCCTCGCCCTCGGCCCGTGGGGCGAGAATCCGGCGTCAACGAACGGGCTTGCCGCCGAGGGAGAGTCACTCGCCCGACGCGGGACACCCAAAGGAGGACTAGCCCGATCGGTTGGCCGGCCTGCGAGCCGGCCGGACGGGCGAAACCGAATCGCAGGACAAGCTTGTAGACGCTAGGCCGGAACGTCCACGGACGCGGGTTCGATTCCCGCCGCCTCCACTTTCCGCTCAACCAAGCGGTTCTGCGAGCCGGTCGATTGAAACACTTTCAGTCGGCCGGCTCTCCGTCTTCCCGCCGTGCGCGCGCAAGCGCCTCCATTGCGCGCTCCAGGTCACTCAGGTCGTAGTGGCCGTAGATCGCAGCCGTAGTCGACAGGTCGGAATGCCCGAGCGCGAGCGACGCCGCCCCCAAGT
>JAICNY010000118.1 GCA_025930955.1 Thermoleophilia bacterium | reverse complement strand
TCCGAGCACGGCCCCGAGCACGATCGCGCAGGCGACGGCGAGCCGGGGCCTCAGCACGATCTCGTGCCTCACCTTGCCTCCTTCCGGCACGAGGCGAGCACGTCCCACTCGCCGCCGTCCGCGACGAGCGCGAACCCGGCCGGCGGGTCGGGGTCGGCGGGGCTCGCCGCCGTCAGGCGCGAGCGAAGGACGACGCCCGGCGGGGACGGCTCCAGTGCGACGCGGGAGATGGGGACGCCGAGCCGCCACGCGACGGCGGGGAACCGGTAGCGCCCGGCGTACGGCGGGCCGCAGGCGAGCAGCAGCTCGGCCCCTCCGGCGTCCTCGACCGCGTGCCCGAGGTCGCGGTGCAGCGCGGCCGCGTGCTCGAGCGTCGCCGCCGTCCGCCGGACGTCCGCTACGGCGACGGCGAGGGAGCAGACGAGGACGGCCGCTCCGCCGGCGGCCGCGAGCGGGGCCGGCCCGGGCACGGCGGCGAGGCCGCGCGCGAGGCCGGCGCCGGCGAGGACGGCCACCGGGCCCGCCGCGGGCAGGAGGTAGCGCGCCTCCCCCGAGTACCCGAGCTCGGCCATCCCGGCGACGAGCGCGACCCACGCGCCCGCGGCGCCGGCGAGCGCGAGCACGAGCGGGTCGCGGCGAAGCGCCGCCGGCGCGGCGAGCGCGAGCGGCGGGAGGAGGCCGGCGAAGACGCCGAGGCTCGCGAGGAACGGCCGCCCTGCGAGCGCCGGCGCGCCCGGGTTCGGGATCCGCGCGCGCTCGCTCGAGCGCAGGAGGTCGCCGGAGCCCCAGAGCTCCGGACCGAGCCAGAGCGCCGGCACGGCGACGGCGAGCGCGACCACGAGCGGCCGGAGGCCCGGGCGCCGCGCGAACGCCCAGCCGCCGTAGAGGGCGAGGAAGGGCCACGTCTCCGGGCGCAGGAGCGCCGCGCCGCCGGCGAGCGCGAGCGCCTGTCCCGGCCGCCCGGCCAGGTGGCGCTCGGCGGCGAAGAGCGCGAGCGCGAGGAGGAGCCCCTCCGAGTAGCCGAGCGCCGACCCCTGCAGGAACCCGTCCGCGAGGAGGAGCGTGACGGCCGCGGTCGCGGCCGCGAGCGCCCGCAGCGGGGCCGGCGCGAGCCGCGCCGCGAGGAGGCCGGCCGCCGCGAGCGCCGCGAGCGCGCACGCGCGCGCGAGGACGACCCAGAGCGCCGCGGCCGCCTCGCCGGCGGGCGTGAGGAGCGTCGTCGCGAGCACGGGGAGCGGCTTCCACGCGGGCCCGCTCGTCGTGTCGAGCTCGAGCGCCGCCGCCTCCCGCCCCCAGACGAGCCACGCGAGCGGGTCGTAGCCCGGCGCCCACGGGAGGAGGAGCGACGCCGCCGCCGCGCAGAGCATCCCGAGGAGGAGCGCGACCGCCCGCATCAGTCGTGCGCGGCGAGCTCCCGCACGCGGCGGCCGGTGAGGAACCAGACGAACGGCGCCGCCGTGGCGACGAGGAGGAGCGCGGGCATCGCGGCCTCCGAGTACGCGCCGACCGAGGTGGCCTGCCAGACCTCCGTGGCGAGCGTCTCGAAGCCGATCGGCCGCAGGAGCAGCGTCGCGGGCAGCTCCTTCATCGTCGAGAGGAAGACGAGCGTCACCCCGGCGAGGAGCCCCGAGCCGACGAGCGGCGCCGTGACCGACGCGAAGGCGCCGAGCGGGCTCCGGCCGAGCCCGCGCGCCGCCTCCTCGAGCGCGGGGTCGACGCGGACGATCGCCGCCCGCGTCGCCGCGAGGCCCTGCGCGAAGAAGCGCACGACGTAGGCGAAGAGCAGGAGCGCCAGCGTCTGGTACAGCGGCCCCGCGTACCGGACGGAGAAGAAGACGAGTGCGAGCGCGATCACGATCCCCGGCAGGGCGTTCGCGCCGTAGCCGGCGACCTCGAGCGCGCGCGTCCCGCGCGACGGGTAGCGCACGGCGAGCAGCGCGACGGGAAACGCCGCGAGGCACACGAGGCCGGCGGCGAGCGCCGAGATCCCGACCGAGTTGAGCGCCGGCCCCCAGGCCGCCTCGACGTCCGTGCCGAGCCGGAACGCGCGCGCGAGCCAGTAGCCGAGGACGGCGAGCGGCACGGCGAGCGCGAAGGCGACGACCGCCCCCGCGAACGCGAGCGCCGCCCAGCGCCAGCGCCCGAGCCGGACCGGCGAGAGCGCGCGGGGGGCGCCGGGCGCCGTCCTGTGCACGCGCGCCCGCCCGCGCGCGGCGGCCTCCGCCACGAGCACGACGGCCGTCAGCGCGACGAGGACGATCGCGAGCACCGCGGCGGGGGTCCGGTCGAAGAGCGACCGGTACTCGACGAAGATCGCGCGCGTGAGCGAGTCGTAGCGCATGAGCGAGACCGCGCCGAAGTCCGAGAGGACGTAGAGGCAGACGAGCAGCCCGCCGGCCGCGACGGAGGGCGCGACGAGCGGCAGCGTCACGCGGCCGAACACGGCGAGCGGCCGCCGCCCGAGACCGCGCGCCGCCTCCTCGAGCGACGGGTCGGCCGTGCGGAGCGCCCCCGCGGTCAAGAGGTAGACGTACGGGTACGTGGAAAGGACGAGCGCCCCGAACGCGCCGGGGAAGCCGTAGACCTCCGGCACGCGCTCGACGCCGAACGGCCCCTCGAGCGCCCGCTGGAGCAGGCCGCGCGGGCCGAACGCGGCGAGGAGCGTGAGCGCCGCGACGTAGCTCGGGACGACGAGCGGGAGCGCGACGAGCACCCCCCACACGCGCCTCCCGGGCAGGTCGCTCCGCGTCACGAGCCAGGCGAGCGGGACGCCGATCGCGATCGCCCCGCCGGTCACGGCCACCGCGAGGAGCGCCGTGTCGAGGATGAGCGAGCCGAGCCGGGCGCGGCCGAGGACGTCGAGCGCGTCCGCGCCCGCGCCGGCGACGCGGACGACGAGGTAGGCGAGCGGGAGGGCGACCGCGGCGACGACGAGGACGGCCACGGCGACGAGCGGCCACGGAGGCCGCCGCGGCCGCCCTCCCGCCGCCGCGCTCACGGCGTGAGGCCGACGTCGTTCAGGAGCTCGAGCGTGGACGCGAGCTGCCCGCCGAGCTCTCCGAGCTCGATGTCGGGCCCGCGCACCGACGCGAGCGGCGGCAGCTCCTCGCGCGGCTGCACCCCGCCGGCGAGCGGGTACTCGGCCGTCTCCTGCGCGAAGAACGGCTGGCCCTCCTGGAGCAGGTAGGCGAGCAGGCGCTCGGCGTCCGCGGCCCGATCGGTCCCGGCGAGGATCCCGGCGCCCGCGACGTTCACGAGCGCGCCCGGGTCGCCCGACTCGAGGAAGTGGTTCGCGACCGGCGCGCCCGGCTGCTCGGCGAGCACCTCGTAGAGGTAGTAGTGGTTCACGAGCGCGACGTCGACCTCGCCGCTCGCGACGGCCTCGAGCGACATGAGGTTGTTCTCGTAGAGGCGCGGGTCGTTCGCGGCGAGCGCCTCGAGCCACTCGCGCGTCCGCTCGTCGCCCTCCGTCAGCCGCATCGCCGAGACCATCGCCTGGAAGGACGCGTTCGTCGGCGCGAAGCCGACCCGTCCGCTCCACTCCTCCTCGGCGTACTCCCAGATCGAGTCCGGGAGGTCCGCCTCGGAGAGCTCCTCCGTGTTGTACGCGACCACGCGCGCCCGGCCGGAGAGACCGACCCAGCGCCCTTCCGGGTCGCGAAAGCGCGGCGACACTGCGTCGAGCAGCTCGGGATCGAGCTCGGCGAGGAGCCCTTCCCCGGCGACGGAGCCCAGCGCGCCCGCGTCCTGCGCGAAGAAGACGTCGGCCGGGGAGCCGTCGCCCTCCTCCGCGATCGTCGCCGCGAGCTCGGCGCTGTCGCCGTAGCGGACCGCGACCTCGATCCCCGTTTCCTCGCTGAACTGCTCGAGGAGCGGGGCGACGAGGCCCTCGCTCCGGCCGGAGTAGACGGTCAGCGCGTCGTCGTCCCCGCCGCACGCGGCGAGGAGCGGGACGACCAGGGCGGCGGCGAGCGCCGCGGCGGCGATCTTCGACAAGCGTGCCCTCCTTGTAAGGTGTGCCTTACAACAGCGTGCGGAGGGTACGCGCGGGCCGCCGCTCCGTCAAACGGGAGCGATCACGGCGACGCGGCCGTCGTGCGGCCGCACCACGACGCGCGCCCCGAGCGGGACGTGCTCCGTCGACGGCCGCTGCGAGCAGACGGTGGTCCCGTCGGCGAGGCGGACGCGGTAGAACACGTCGTGCCCGCGGAACTCGCGCGCCACCACCTCCCCCTCGCCGGCCTCGTCGGGGACGAGCTCGAGGAGCTCCGGGCGCAGGACGACGTCCACGGTGGCGGCGCCGTTCGCCGCGGGCGCCGGGAACGCGCCTAAGAGCGTCCGGACGAGGCCGTCCTCGACCTGCCCGGGCAGGACGTTCGACGCGCCGACGAACTCGGCCGACCAGCGGGAAGAAGGCTCGTAGTAGACCTGCTCCGGCGTGCCGGTCTGCTCGATCCGCCCGTCGTGCATGAGCGCGATGCGGTCGGCGACGGAGAACGCCTCTTCCCGATCGTGCGTGACGAGCAGGACGGTGACGCCGGCCCCGCGGAGGATCTCCGCGAGCTCGTCGCGCATCTCCGACCGGCGGAGCGGGTCGATGTTCGACCACGGCTCGTCGAGGAGGACCACCTCGGGCTCCGGCGCGAGCGCGCGGGCGAGGGCGACGCGCTGCTGCTGCCCGCCGGAGAGCGAGTGCGGATAGCGCCGCTCGAGGCCGCCCAGGCCGACGAGCTGGAGCGCCTCCGGCACGCGGGCGGCGCGGCGGGCGCGCGGGAGGCCGAAGCCGACGTTCTCCGCGACGGTCAGGTGCGGGAAGAGCGCGTAGTCCTGGAAGACCATCGCCGCCTGGCGCCGCTCCGGCGGGATCCACGCGCTCGGCCCCGCGGCGAGGCGGCCGCCGAGGCGGATCGAGCCCTCGTCGGGCGTCTCGAACCCGGCGATCAGGCGCAGGAGCGTCGTCTTCCCGCACCCGGACGGGCCGAGCAGGGCGACGAACTCCCCGCGCGCGAGCGTGAGCGAGGCTCGGTCCACGGCTGCGACGGCGCCGAAGCGCTTGGTGACTGCCTCGACCGCGATCATCGGCTCACTCATCTGGCAGGGGGACCTTACAGCTTTGCGTGCGGCGTGTGCCACCATGCGAGGTGTGCTCCGCGGGACCCTCCTCGCCGGCGCCGTGGCGCTCCTCGTGGCACCCGCCCCGGCGGCCGGTGGCACGGCGCCGCTCGTCTGCCTCGACCCCGGCCACGCGAGCCGCCCGGACCTCACGACCGAGCCGATCGGCCCGGGCTCGAGCATCCGGAAGATCAAGGACGGCGGCGGCGCGGCGGGCGAGGCGCGCGTCGTCCTCCGGATCGCCAAGCGGGCCCGGATCGTGCTCGAGAACGGGGGCCTCCGCGTGGCGATGACGCGAACCGGCCCCGACTTCACGCTCGGCCGCGGCGGGAACGTCGACCGGGCGAAGTTCTGCAACCGCCGGAACGCGGCGCTCATGATCCGGATCCACGCCGACGGCTCCAGCGACCCGGCCCGGCACGGCGCGGCGACGCTCTACCCCGCCTGGCGGCACGGCTGGACGGACGACGTCTACCGCCCGAGCCTGCGCGCGGCCCGGCTTCTCCAGCGGGCGCTCGTCCGGCGCACGGGCGCACGCGATCTCGGCCTCTTCCGCCGCGGCGACCTCACGGGGTTCAACTGGGCGAACGTCCCCGTCGTGCTCGTCGAGACCGGCTTCATGACGAACCCGGCCGAGCGGCGGCGGCTCACGTCGTTCCCGTACCAGTGGAAGATCGCGCGGGCCCTCGCGCGCGGCGCCGAGCGGTTCCTCGGCCGCCGGGCCTAACCCGTCTCGAGGATCTCCTTGAGCGTGGCGAGGTCCTCTTCGAGCTGCTTCTGCGCGTGCCCGGTGACGACGCCGGCCATGAGGCGGGCGAGCGCGCTCTTGTACTCCGTCTCCATGCGGGTCGTGAGGCGTGTGCCGCCGTTCTCGCCGGGCGCGAGCAGCTGGATGACCTTGGACTCGAACGCGCTCGCCTTGAGGTCGATCACGAGCTTCGCGTGCGGCTCCCACTCGACGATCTCCGCGTCGATCTCGAAGCGCTGCCCGTGGTCCTCGAAGACGTCCCGGAACCTCGTCCCGAGCCCGACCGGGCCCTCGCTCACCTGCTCGGACTCCTTGAGCGCCGACATCCAGCGCTGACGCCGCTCGCTCGCCGCCAGGTAGGCGAAGACGTGCGGCGGGGGCCGGTCGATCTCGATCGTGTGCTCGTTCGTGTGGACGCTCATGCGTTCTCCGCAGCCTCCTCGTCGTCTTCCGTCCGCCGCATCTCCTCCGCCGCCGCGCGGCCCTGCTCGTGGACGCGCCGCCTGGCGGCCTCGACGTCGCCCTCCTCCTCGACGACGATCGTCTCCGCGCCCATGCCCGCCGCCTCGAAATCGCTCTCGTCGGCGGCCTCCTCGCGGGCCTGCGCAAGCTTTTCGCGGAGCTCGGCGGCGCGCGGGTCCGACACGTCGCGCGCCGCCTCGCGGGCCGCCCGCCGGCCGCGCAGGACGACCGCCGCGACGGCCCCTACGACGGCTCCTGCAAGGAGTGCTGCCTTCTGTTTCACAGTCGGCACTCTTCCATGATGAAGAGGACGCGGCAACCGGGTCGGACGTCGCTATACTCGCCGGACTTCCTGCTTCGCCGGGCTCCGCCTGATCCCGGGCGGCGCGACGGGCGAGGCCGCTAGACCGAGGGAAGAGAGGAGGAAGGGACCTGAACCCCTACGAGATCATGCTGATGCTCGACGCCGAGCTCGCCGACGAACGCCAGAACGAGATCCTCACGCGCGCCCGCGAGCTCGTGGAGCGCGGTGGCGGCGCCTGGGTCGGCCAGGAGTCCTGGGGCCGACGCAAGCTCGCGTACGAGATCGACAAGAAGACCGAGGCGCACTACCACCTGCTGCACTTCGACTGCGAGCCGGAGACCCTGGACGAGCTCACGCGCGTCCTCAAGATCACCGACGGCGCGATGCGGCACATGGCGGTGCGCAGGCCGGCCGGGCGCACGACCCCGGCGGCCGCTGCGGCGCCCTCGGCCGACACGGCTCCCGAGCTCGAGCCGGTCGGGACGCCCGAGACGGAGACGACCACCGAGCGAACGTCCTAGGAGGAGAGCGCCGTGGCAGCAAACATCAATCGCGTCGTCCTGGTCGGGAACCTGACCCGAGACCCCGAGCTCCGGCACACGCCGAGCGGAACGGCGGTCTGCAAGCTCCGCGTCGCGGTCAACACCCGCCAGAAGGACCAGGCGACGGGCGAGTGGGGGGACAAGCCGAACTACTTCGACGTCACGGTGTGGGGGAACCAGGGCGAGAGCTGCGCGAACTTCCTGTCCAAGGGCCGCCCCGTCGCCGTCGACGGCCGCCTCGACTGGCGCGAGTGGACCCAGGAGGACGGCCAGAAGCGCCAGGCCGTCGAGATCATCGCCGACAACGTCCAGTTCCTCGGCTCGCGCGGCGACGGCGACGGCCAGGGCCAGCCGCAGTACGTCCCGCAGGGCCAGTCCGCCGCCAACCAGTCGGACTTCGCCCCGAGCGGCGGCGCCGACGACGACATCCCGTTCTAGAGAGGAGCACGAGACCCGCATGGCACCGAAGGGAAAGCAGCAGGGCGGCCGCTCGCGGCGTCCCCCGCAGGGGGGCGGCGGCGGCAGGCGCAAGAGCTGCTACTTCTGCAAGGACAAGATCGACGAGGTCGACTACAAGAACTACAACCAGCTCCGTCGCTACGTCTCGGAGAAGGGCAAGATCCGCTCGCGGCGGATCACCGGCGCCTGCCGGCGCCACCAGGAGCAGGTCGCGGTCGCGGTGAAGCGGGCGCGCGAGATGGCCCTCCTCCCCTACGTCTCGGGGTAGCGCGATGGACGTCATCCTCCTCCAGGACGTCGAGCAGGTCGGGTTGCGCGGCGAGGTCGTGAACGTCGCGCGCGGCTACATGCGCAACTACCTCGAGCCGCGCGGGCTCGCCCAGCCGGCGACGCCGGCGCTCCTCGGCGAGCTGCGCAAGCGGGAGGAGCAGCGCGCCCGCCACGAGGCGCGCAGCGTCGAGCAGGCCCGGGAGATCGCGGACACGCTCACGAAGACGGTGCTCCGCTTCGAGGTGAAGGCGGGGACGCGCGGGCGGCTCTTCGGCTCCGTGACGCCGACGGACATCGTCGACGAGCTCTGGCGAGCGCGGCGCATCCGGGTCGACCGGCGCAAGATCGACCTGCCCGAGACGATCAAGCGCGTCGGCCGCTACGAGGTGCCGATCGCGATCTTCGAGGACGTGCGCGTCGAGGTGAAGACGCTCGTCGTCCCGGAGGGCGGGGAGCTCCCGAGCGAGGACGAGATCGCCGCGTGGGAGGCCGAGGAGCGGGCCGAGGCCGAGGCGGCCGCCGGCGTGACCGACGAGGAGGCCGAGGTGGAGGCCGCGGTCGAGGCCGCGATCGCCGCCGAGGAGGCCGAGCTCGCCGCGGAGGCCGGCGAGGGGGAGGCGGCGGAGCCGGGCGAGGGCGAGGCAGCCGAGGCCCAGGCGCCCGAGGCACCGAGCGCCGAAGAGCAGGTCGAGGCCGCGTGGGATGCCCACGAGTCCGGCGACGTCGCCGGGCAGGCCGAAGCAGAGGCGAGCGTTGCCGCGGAGGTGGACGAGGCCGAGCAGGCCGAGCCCGCCGACGAGCCTCGGCCCTAGCCCGCGGCCGATCCACACCGTCGTCCCCAGGCCCGCCCGGCCTGTGGGCACGTGCGACGAAGTTCCCGCTCGGAGCGCCGGTCCTCTCCACAGGCCCGTGTCCGGTTCGGCGGATACCGTCCGGCCTCCCTGCGAACATCAGTTCCGAAATGGCTGCAAAACGACCACGTTCGCCTGTGGACGGACGGCTCAGTGGACGCGCGTGACACGGCGGCGGGAGTCCTGTCTAATACGGCGCTCCCCGCATGAGCCAGGCCGTCCAAACCGCCCCCGTCCCCCCGCAGAATCTCGACGCCGAGGAGTCCGTCCTCGGTGCGATGATGCTCTCGCCCGGCGCGATCGGCGCCGTCAGCGAGGTGCTCGACGGCGACGGGCGCGACTTCTACCGCGAGAGCCACGCGAGGATCTACAAGGCCGCGCTCGCCCTCTACGGGAAGGGCGAGCCCGTCGACGCGATCACCCTCGTCGACGAGCTCGACGAGCGCGGCGACCTCGAGGTGGTCGGTGGCAGC
>JAICNY010000148.1 GCA_025930955.1 Thermoleophilia bacterium | reverse complement strand
GGCCTACCGCCGGGGGGAGATGTCCGGGCGAGCGGCGTGAACCGCTGGTCTCGGGTTCCTGGCCGGTGAGCGGCGCCGGTTTCCGCGCGTGCCTCGCGGGCAAGGATGCGGGCGATGAGCCTCCGCGGAAACCCGGTGCACGAGACCGCGACGCTCCCCGACGGGCGGGAAGTCGTCGTGACCCTGGGCGTCGCGGACGACCCGTACGTCGCCAGGCGGGAGATCGACACGGTCGCGCTCGAGCTGCGCGCGGGCGACGAGGTGCTCGCGGCGCTGAACACGGTCCTCGAGCCGCAGCACACGTCCGAGGCGCGGGCGATCGCGCGCGAGGTCGCGAAGCGGCTGGGCACGGGTGACCTCGAGCCGACCGCCGGTGCGCTCGAGCCGTACGCGGACTCGATCCCCGCCGTCCGCGACGGCTCGTAACCTCGGCCGCGTGAGCGGGACGGAGGCCTGCCTGCGCTGCGGTGCGCCGCTGGAGTGGCGCCACCAGACGTGGCAGTGCCCGCGCTGCCGGTTCAAGATCGGCTGCTGCGAGGGCGACACCGCCGAGTGCGCCCCGGCGGCCGCCCTTCAGTCCTCGACCCAGTCCCGGGTGAGGAACAGCCAGAACGCGAGCCCGGCGTACTCGCCGTAGCGGCGGAAGCGCCGCTCGATCGTCGCGTCCTTCTTCGCTCGGCCGCCCGTGAGGCTTGCGTACTTCGGCCGTGTCCAGGAGTCCAGGACGAGCCGGGAGTAGCGGCCGAGCAGCATCATCACGTGCGCGGCCGCGTACGGCCCGACGCCGGGGAGCGCGAGCAGGCGGGCCGCGACCTCGTCGTCGCCGAGCTCCGGGTCGGCGAGCGCCTCGAGGTCGAGCGCGCCGGCCGCCACGTCCTCGGCGAGCGTCCGGAGGTACGCACCCCGGTAGCCCGCGCGCACGACGTCGCGGTAGAAGTCGAGGCCTGCATCGGCCATCGAGGCCGGCGTGGGGAAGGCGCGGCCGAGCGGGCCGTCCGCCGGCGACCCGGGCGCCGGCTCGCCGAGGTGCTCGACGAGCGCGCCGACCATCCGCACCGTGCCGGACCACGCGCAGTTCGTCGTGCAGATCGTCTTGACGACCTCTTCGAAGACGGTCGGGTTGCGGACGAGCCGCCCCGCGCCGTTCGCCGCCCAGGCGAGGTCGTCGTCTTCGCGCACGCGCGCGTAGAAGGAGGAGAGATCCGCGTCGAGGCGCAGCACGTGCCGCACCAGGCCGAGCAGCCGCTCGCGCTCGCGCGCGCCCGGTGCGCGGCCCGCGACGTCGACGACGGCGCGCCGCGCCCCTTCCTCGGCGATGCGGACGAGTCGCGGCGGCCCGCCGTCGCCCGGCAGCGTCATCTCGAGCGCGTGGGCCTCGTCGTCGATCCGCATGGGCGGCAGGTCGACGAGCCCGTGCGACTGGATCGTCCGCCAGAGGTCGACCGGCTCGCCGGCCGGCCCGACGAGCTCGAGCTCGAGCCGCGCGGCCACGCTCAGCGGTCGAGGGTCAGGCGGTCGCCCTCCGCGACGCCCCAGTCGGCGAACGCGCCCTGGTTGACCTCGAGCGCCGTCCGGTACGTCGCCTCCGGCTCGTACACCGTGCACGGGTCGGCCTCGCACGGCTCCATGTCGAGGATGCGGACGATCTCGCCGTCCGCGTCGGCGAAGGCGATCGAGAGCGGGATGAGCGTGTTCTTCATCCAGAACCCGAAGCTCACGTCCTCCTCGAAGACGAAGAGCATCCCGGCGTCCTCGGGCAGCGACTCGCGGTTCATGAGCCCGACCTGGCGCTCCTCGTCGGAGTCGGCGATCTCGACGTCGACGCTCACCGGGCCCTGCGTCGTCTCGATCGTGACGGTGCCGCGCTCGAGCTCGTCGGAGCCGGTATCCGTCTCGGCGGTCGTAGCCTCGGCGGTCGTCGTCTCGGCGGTGGCGGCCGTCGTGACCGCGTCGCCGCCGCCGGAGTCGCCGTCGCCGCCGCAGCCGGCCGCGCCGAGCGCGAGGACGAGAGAGGTGAGCAGGAGGGCGGCGCCGCGCACTGCCCACATCGTGACAGCCGCGCCCTCGTTCCCGCTCGGCGAACGACCACGGCCCGCGTGTGCGATCGCAACCGCGCGCGGCCGGCGGACGGCGCCCTTCCTAGGCCAGCCGGAGCTCGCCGCGCTCGAGCTCGAGAAGCGCACGCTTGCGCTCCAGGCCGCCGGCGTAGCCGACGAGGCTCCCGCTCGCCCCGACCACCCGATGGCATGGGAGGACGATCGGGATCGGGTTCCGGTTCAGCGCGCCGCCGACCGCCCGGGCGGCGCGCGGGTTCCCGACGCGTGTCGCGAGCCCGCCGTACGTCGCCGTCTCGCCGTAGCGCACGCGGGCGAGCTCCTCGAGCACGCTCCGCTGGAAGGCGGGGAGCGGGGTCAGGTCGACCGCCAGGTCGAACTCGCGCCGTGTCCCCTCGAAGTACGCGTCGAGCTCGCGCCGTAGCGGGTCGACCGGCTTCGGCGAGCGGAGCACCCGGGCGCCGAACCAGCGGGCGAGCGCGTCGAGCTCCCGCTCGGGCTCCGGCTCGAACGAGATCCGACAGACGCCGCGCTCAGTCGCCGCGAGAAGCAGCGGCCCGACCGGCGAGTCCGTCAGGTCGTACGCGACGTCGAGCAGCCCGTCGGCGGCGGCCCGGTCGCGAAAGCGCTCGTCGAGCGAGGCGGGGACGGTCATGCGGCTCCCTTCGCGCGCAGCCGCCGGACGCCCGAGGAAGCAGCCTGGCGCGCCGCATCCTCCGATGAGCCGAGCGCCTCCGCGATGTCGGCGTAGTCCAGGTCGTAGCCGTACCGGAGGACGACCGCCGCCCGCTCCGTTCGCGGCAGCTCGTCGGCGAGATGCGCGAGCTCCGCGTACGCGGGCCTGCTGTCGGCGACCGGGATCTCCGGCGCCTCGAGCGATTCGGGCCGCGCGCGGCGCCGCTCGTCGAGGGCGACGCGCGTCGCGATCGTGAACGCCCACGCCCGCAGGTGGCGCGCGTGCCGCAGGTCGCCGTACGCGCGGAGCGCGCGGAGAAACGTCTCCTGGAACGCGTCCTCGGCCAGCTGTCGTCCGAGCATCCGCACGAGGTAGCGGTACACCTCCTCCTTGTGGGTCGCGTAGAACCGCTCGAAGGGCGGCGCGCCCAAGGCCTCGGCCCGGGCGGTCGTCTCTCGTGGCGGCGCCATCAGAGGGGTATAACGCGCGGCCGCCCCGCCGTGTGAGACTGCCGCGCATGCGGGTCGGAGTCGTGGGTCACGTGGAGTGGATCGAGTTCGTCGCCGTCGAGCGCGTACCGCGTGCCGGCGAGATCGTCACCGCGCGCGAGAGCTGGGGCGAGGCGGCCGGTGGCGGAGGCGTGTCGGCCGTCCGGCTCGCGGAACTCGCGGACGAGTGCACGCTCTTCACCGCGCTCGGCGACGACGCGTCGGGGCGGGGCTGCGCCGCGCAGCTCGAGCGCCTCGGCGTGCGCTGCGAGGTGGCCTGGCGCGAGACGGCGCAGCGGCGTGGCTTCTGCTACCTGGACGACGACGGCGAGCGCACGATCACGCTCCTCTCGGACAAGCTTCGCCCACGGCGCGACGAGCCCCTCGCCTGGGAGCGGATCGCGGAGCTCGACGCCGTCTACTTCACCGGCGCCGACGCCGCTGCGCTCCGGGCCGCCCGCAGCGCCCGCGTGCTCGTCGCCACCTCGCGCGAGCTCGACACGCTCAGGGAGGCCGCCGTCGAGCTGGACGCGCTCGTCGGGAGCGACGACGACCCGGACGAGCGCTACGAGCCGGGCGACCTCGACCCGCCGCCCCGGCTCGTCTTCACGACCGAGGGGCCCGACGGCGGGCGGATCGAGCCGGGCCGCCGGCGCTGGGCCGCCGCCGGCCTCCCGGCCGCGCGGGCCGACAGCTACGGCGCGGGCGACACGTTCGCCGCCCGCCTCACGTACGCCCTCGGCGAGGGCCGCTCCCCCGAGGACGCGGCCGCCTTCGCCGCCGCCGGCTCCGCGGAGCAGCTCACCCGCCGCGGCGCACACGGGCTGCGCTAGCGGGCGCTTCCGCGCTACCGTCGGGTCGTAGCGGTGCGACCGTCGACATTGCTTCTCGTCGGGCTCGTGGTCGCGATCGGCGCGGCCGCGCTCGTCGACGCGATCCGGCCGGGGCGGGGCGCGGCGCCGCCGCCCGCGCCGACGACGGTCCCCGCCGAGACGGCGCGGCCCGAGCTGCCGGCGGCCCTTCCGTTCACGACCGACCTCTCGCGCCACACCGCCGCCCTGCACGGCGCCGACGCCGTCGGGCTGCTCGTCGTCGCCGACCCCGACTGCCGGATCGAGCTCGTCCCGCTGCCGGAGCTCGAGCGCGTGCGGCTCGACCTCTGCGCCCGCCGGCTCGTCGACTCGGGCGGCACCGTCACCCTCGCCGGCACGGCCGCCCGCCGGAGCGGGCCGCGGGCGCTCCGGCCGGACGGCGCGCTCACGATCGTCCGCGGCGGCGCGCTCCGCGAGATCCGCGTGGGCGACCGCGACTCCCGCCTGCTCCTCTCGCGCGACGACCTCGCGCGGCTGCCGCTTGTGGGCGCGAACGAGCTCGTCGGGATCGCATGGGCGACGAACCGCCGCCTGTTCGCGATCCTCCGCCGCCCGCGGGCGCCGCGCTTCGCGTTCGCGGTGCTCGAGGACGGGCGGCTCGTCGGCTCCGAGTGCTGCTTCGCGTCGCTCGGCGGCCTGCGCGCGAGCCCGCGCGGGACGTACGCCGACGTGCGCTCGGAGCACGGCGTTCTCGTATACCGCCGGGACGGCGCACGGGTGCGGCTCGCGCCTTCCTCGGCGCCGCCCGCGGACGCGGTCGCCTGGTCCCCGGACGAGCGCCTCGCCGCAGTCGCGCGCGGCGGGGCGGTCGACGTGCTCGCGCTGGACGGGCGAGCGCGGACGGCCGTCGTCGCTCGGCTCCCCGTCGACGCCGCCGACCTGCGGTGGGTGCCGTCCGAGAACCACCTCGTCCTCCCGGACTAGGGATGCGCGCGCGCGTGGTACGGGGATGTTGCGTTGTGGAGACGTGTGGGGTAAAGTGGGGCGAAGTGGTATGGCGAAGGGATCCCGCCAGATGCTCCTCGGTGAACATGCGCACGCTCTCGACGACAAGAACCGCGTCACGCTGCCCGCGAAGTTCCGGCAGGAGTTCTCGAGCGGCGTCTTCGTCGCGCGCGGCATCGATCCCTGCCTGCTCGTCTATCCGCCGGACGGCTGGAACCGCTTCGTCGAGGAGCGGATGGCGGGCCTCAGCCCGTTCAGCCGGGAGGCGCGCCAGATGAGCCGCCACGTCTTCGCGAACGCGATCGAGACCGGCCTCGACAAGCAGGGTCGCATCATGCTGCCCGCCTCGCTGCTCGAGCACGCGAACCTCGAGCGGGAGGTCGTCGTGGCCGGGGTCAACGACCACCTCGAGCTCTGGGAGCCCGCCGCGTGGCGCCGGGAGCTCGACGACGTGGGAAGGAGCGTCGACCGTGTTGCCGAGCACCTCGCAGCGACCGAGATCTGAGCACGTCCCCGTCCTCGCCGACGAGGTGCGCGAGCTCCTCGCCGTGCGGCCGGGCGAGACGGTCATCGACGCCACGTTCGGGGCCGGGGGGCACGCGCGCGTGCTCTGCGAGGACCTCGGCGGGCACGGCCGCTTCATCGCGATCGACCGCGACCCGGAGGCCCGCGCGCGCTTCGACCGCTTCGCGAAGAGTTGCGGCGTGCAGGCACGCTTCCTCCGCGGCGACTTCTCCGTCGTCCTCGGCCAGCTCGCTCAGAACGGGCTCGAGGCCGACGCGATCCTCCTCGACCTCGGCGTCTCGAGCATGCAGATCGACCGGCCGGAGCGCGGGTTCTCGTACGCCGCCGACGCGCCGCTCGACATGCGGATGGACCCCTCCGAGCCCGTCACGGCGGCGGCGCTCGTCAACCGGTCGCCGGAGCGCGAGCTCGCGGACATCTTCCGCCGCTACGGCGAGGAGCGCTTCGCGCGCCAGATCGCGCGCGCGATCGTGAAGCGGCGCGCGGAGCGCCCGTTCGAGCGGACGGCCGACCTCGTCGAGGTCGTCCGCGCCGCGATCCCGGCCCCGCGCCGCTTCGGCGACGGGCACCCGGCGAAGCGCGTCTTCCAGGCGCTCCGCATCGCCGTGAACGGGGAGCTCGACTCGCTCGCCGCCGCGCTGCCTTCCGCGCTCCAGGTGCTGCGTCCCGGCGGGCGGATCGCCGTGATCAGCTTCCACTCGCTCGAGGACCGGATCGTCAAGCGCTTCTTCCAGGCCGAGGCGCGCGGGTGCACGTGCCCGCCCGACTTTCCCATCTGCGTCTGCGGGAAGGAGCCGTCGCTGCGCCTGCTCGCCCGCAAGGCGATCCGCCCCTCGCCGGACGAGGTGGCGACCAACGTCCGCTCGGCGTCCGCGCGGCTGCGCGCCGCCGTGAAGACCGGAGGGGAGTAGCCGTGGCGGCCGCCGCTCCGGCACGCGCACGGCCGCGGCGGGCGGCGACCGCGCCCGCGCCGAGCCCGGGGCCCCGTCCCCGCCCGCAGCGCTCCCCCGCCCGCCGGCCGCGCCCCGCCGCACGCCCGCGCATCGCAGGCGGCGTCCTCTGGATCGTCGTCCTGGCGGTGCTCCTCGCCGGCATCGTCGCCGTGAACGTCGCCGCCCTCCGCCTGAACCTCGAGTCGCAGGAGCTCGAGCAGCGCCGCCAGGACCTTCAGGCGGAGAACGCGACGACTGCCTCGAAGCTCTCGAGCCTGGGCGCGGCGAGCCGGGTCGAGATGACCGCGCGCGACCGGCTCGGGCTCGTGGACGCGGTGGGAGCAAGCTACGTGAAGGCGCGCCGGCCGAAGCGGTGAGCGCGCGCGTCGTGAACCGGCGCGTCCGGCTGCTCGTCGCCGCGTTCGCGCTCTG
>JAICNY010000025.1 GCA_025930955.1 Thermoleophilia bacterium | reverse complement strand
TGGTCGCTCTCGCCGCCGCCGCGCTCCTCGCCGGTACGGCGGTGCCCGCGGAGGCGGCGCGGCTCACGGGCACGGTTCAGGGGGAGCGCACCATCACGCTGAAGAAGCGCAACGGAACCGTCGTTCGCACCCTCGCGGCTGGGCGGCACACGTTCGTGATCCGCGACCGCTCGAGCATCCACAACTTCGTCCTCGCGCGCGGCCAGAACCGGATCCGGGGAACCGGCGTCTCGTTCGTCGGTACCGTGACCTGGCAGGTGCGGATCCGGCGCGGCGCGATCTACCGCTACTTCTGCCAGACGCATACGGCGCAGATGTCGAAGACGTTCCGCGTCAGCTGACCGCGCGGGCGCACGCCACGTAGGCGACCTCGTCCTGGCCGCTCGTGACCGCGAGCCAGAGGGCGCCGTCGTAGTCGCCCTGCCATTCCATCGTCCGCGCCGGCTCGAGCGTGACGACCTCGGGCCGGTTTCCGTCGGCGCCGAGCGTCAGCTCGGCCGTGTCCGGCTCGAAGTCGAGGTGGAAGCGCACCGCGTCGCCGGCCGCGAGGTCGAGCTGGGGCACGGACGAGTCGTCGCACGTCACCTGGACGCTCTCGACGCAGACCTCGCCCCAGCAGTAGCGCCCGAACGACATCCAGGCGGCGGCGCCCGGCGTCTCGATCCAGGCGGGCGGCGGTCCGCCCTCCTCCGCGACCGGCGGCTCCTCGGAGGGACCGCCAGGCTGCCCGTTCGTCGTTTCCGGAGCCGTCGTCGTCGCCGGCGCCCGCTCCGGCTCGGCCGCCGGGTCGTCGTCCGACGACCCGCACGCGGCGAGCAGGAGCGCGAGCAGGCAGAGGGTCACGAGCCTCATACCCTTACCGACGAGCTAGGCCGCGGAAAGTTCCAGCGGCTCCGAGCGCCCGTCGACGATCAGCCAGCCGGCGAGCTCGCCGGTGTGGAGCGCGAGGATGAGGTACGGCCGGCCCTCCCAGAGGCCGATGTTCTCGACGTCCGTTCGCGACGGGCGGGGCGGCGAGGCGAGGTGGGAGTGGAAGACGGCGAGCTCGTAGCCCTCGTCCTCGAGGAACCAGGCCTCCGGATCTGCATCGAGCTCGAAGCGGTACGGGCTCGCGGCGCCGTTGCGCGCGGGGATGTACCGCTCGGCCGCGCCGTCGCGCACGGCGACGAGCCCGCAGGCCTCGTTCGGCTTCTCCGCCTCGGCGTGCTCGACGAGCGCCGAGCGCACCGCGGGCGGGATCACCACCAGAGCCGGTCCTCCATGGACGGCCCGACGCCGCCGTTCCTCTCGCCCCAGAAGGGCGCGCTCAGGTACTTCCAGCCGCCGTCCGCGAGCACGCAGACGACGACGCCCTCGTCGAGCT
This sequence comes from Thermoleophilia bacterium, assembly GCA_025930955.1. Lineage (GTDB taxonomy): Bacteria > Actinomycetota > Thermoleophilia > Gaiellales > Gaiellaceae > JAICNY01. The sequence continues at coordinate 20,684 of JAICNY010000025.1, read as the reverse complement.
CCCCGGCGATCTTGCGGGCGACGTGGAGCACGGCGCCCGACGAGACGCCCGCGAAGATCCCCTCCTCGTCGAGCAGCGCGCGAATGCCCTCGACGGACTCCTCGTTCGTGACGAGCACCTTTCGGTCGAGGCGCGACACGTCGAGGATCGGGGGGACGTAGCCGTCCGCGAGCGAGCGCAGGCCGTAGACGAGGTCGCCCTGGAGCGGCTCCGCGGCCGCGATCGTGACGCCGGGGAAGGCCTCGCGCAGCCGCTCGCCGGCGCCCATCAGCGTGCCGCCCGTCCCGAGCCCCGCGACGAGCGCGTCCACGCGCGGGAGCGCCTCGACGATCTCGGCACCGGTGCCCTCGTAGTGGGCGCGCGGGTTCGCGTCGTTTCCGTACTGGTTCAGCATCACGTAGCGCGAGTCGGACTCCGCCATCCGGAGCGCCTGGCGCACCGCTCCGTTCGACCCCTGTGAGGCGGGCGACGTCACGATCCGCGCGCCGTAGAGCTCGAGCAGCCGGAGTCGCTCCTCGGTCGCGTTCTCCGGGACGACGCACGTGAGCCGGTAGCCCTTGAGCCGCGCGACGAGCGCGAGGGATATGCCGGTGTTCCCGCTCGTCGGCTCGATGAGCTCGCGGCCGGGCTCGAGCTCGCCGCGCTCCTCGGCCGCCTCGACCATGCCGCGCGCGACGCGGTCCTTCGTCGAGCCCGTCGGGTTCGCGCCCTCGAGCTTCGCGTAGAGGTGGACGCCCTCGTGGGGCGCGAGGCGCGGCAGCTCGACGATCGGCGTGCGCCCGATCGTGTCGAGGAGCGACCGGGCCGGCGCGACGACGTGCTCGCCGCCCGCGAGCGCGGGGAGGAGGATCACGGTCGAGCCCTCAGGCGTCGGCGTGTCGAGCCCGTCGAGCGTCCGGGCGTCCTCGCTGTTCACGTACACGTTCACGAAGGAGGCCACGTCGCCGTTCTCGAAGAGCCGGCCCGCGAGCGCCGGGTGCCGGGCGACGAGGTCGTCGAGCACCTCGCGGAGCGTCGAGCCGGAGGCCTCGACCTCACGCGCCCCGCCGACGTCGGCGCGCAGTGTCGGTGGGATCCGGATGCGGGTCATGCGTGCGCCCGGGGGCCGGCGCAGAACTGGACGTAGTCGATGTATTCCGTGATGGAAGGGTCGTCGCCGCAGACCGGGCAGTCCGGGTCGCGGCGGAGCGCCACCTCGGTGAAGGTCGTCTCGAGCGCGTCGAAGAGGAGCAGGCGCCCGGTCAGCGTGTCGCCGATCCCGAGAACGAGCTTCAGCGCCTCGCTCGCTTGGAGCGAGCCGACGATGCCGGGCAGCACGCCGAGCACGCCGCCCTCCGCGCAGCTCGGCGCGAGCTCGGGCGGCGGCGGCTCCGGGAAGAGGCAGCGATAGCACGGCCCCTTCCTCGGCTCGAAGACCGTCGTCTGGCCCTCGAAGCGGAAGATCGACCCGTGCACGACGGGAATGTCGTGCCAGACCGACGCGTCGTTCAGGAGGTAGCGCGTGGGGAAGTTGTCCGCGCCGTCGACGATCACGTCCCAGCCCTCGCCGAGGATCCGGTCGGCGTTTCCCGACGTGAGCCGCTCCGCAAAGACCTTCACCGTCACGTCCGGGTTCAGCGCCTCGAGCGTCCGCTTGGCCGACTCGGCCTTGCCCTCGCCGAGCCGGTCGGTCGTGTGGACGATCTGGCGCTGGAGATTCGTCTCGTCGACCGCGTCGTCGTCGACGATCCCGAGCGTCCCGACGCCGGCCGCGGCGAGGTAGAGCGACGCGGGCGAGCCGAGCCCGCCGGCGCCGATCAGGAGGATCCGTGACGCGAGGAGCTTCGCCTGCCCCTCCTCGCCGACCTCCGGGATGAGGAGGTGGCGCGAGTAGCGGCGCCGCTGCGCGGCCTCGAGCGTCTGCGGGATCTCGAACGGGAAGCCGTTGCGCTTCCAGTCCGCGAAGCCGCCGGCGAGCGAGGCGACGTCCTCGTAGCCGAGCTCCTCGAGCGACTTGGCCGCGAACGCGCTCCGGTTGCCGGCCGCGCAGTAGACGACGACCGGCCGCGAGCGGTCGGGGAGGAGCCCCTCGGCGCGCGACTCGAGCGAGCCGCGCGGGATGTGGACGGCCCCGGGGAGATGCCCCTCGTCCCACTCGGCCGCCTCGCGCACGTCGAGGAAGAGGATCTCCTGGTCGGCCAGGCGCTCGTGGGCGGCGGGGGCGTCGATCTCGGAGATCTCGGCCTTCGTCCGGGCCAGCAGGTCGCGGTAGGACGGCATTGCTTCAATGAGTATAGCGACCCGCTGCCGGCCGCTCGCGAGCGGTTGGCGGGCCGGGCGGCCTCGTGCGGACGCTACATTCGGCGAGGTGTCCGCTCGTGCCAAGATCGTGCTCCTCGTGGGCCTCGCGGCCGTGCTCGCGGTCGGTGCGGTGGTCGCCGGCGCGCTCCTCCTCGGCGACGACACGCCCGCCGCGACGGAGGCGGCGGCGCCGACCGGGACCGAGCCCGCCGAGCCCGAGGAGGAGAGGCCGCCGGCGCTCGAGCTCGCCGTGACCGACCGCGACGACGAGGACGCGACCGCGCTCCGCCGCGGCGAGCTCCTCTACGAGGAGGGCGACCCGGACGGCGCCCGCGAGAGCTTCCAGGCCGTGCTCGAGCGCAACCCCGACTCGGTCGAGGCGGCGATCGGCGCCGCCTACGCGTCCTGGCCCGACGGCACGCTCGAGGAGCTCGAGGCGCTCGCCCTCCGCCACCCGACGAGCGCGGTGCTCCGGCTCAACCTCGGGCTCGTGCGGCTCGCGCTCGGTGACCTCGAGGCCGCGCAGGAGGAATGGCGCGAGGCGGAGGAGGGCGAGCCCGACGCGCCGGCGGCGCTCAAGGCGGAAGACCTCCTCAACCCGCAGTCCCCGCCCGGCCGGCCGCAGTTCTTCCTGACGGGCTTTCCGAACGAGGCGGCCGGGCTCACGATCGGGAAGCGGATCGACGCGCTCACCCGCCGAGCGCGCGCGGGCGACGCCCGCGACTGGCTCTTCCTCGGGAGCACGCTCGAGCAGGCGGGGCGGCGGATCTCCGCGCAGCGCGCCTACGACCGCGCGCTCGAGCTCGAGCCGTCGAGCCTCGACGCCCGGGTGGCGGCGATCGTCGCCCGCTTCGACAAGGACGATCCCTCCGCCGCGTTCTCGCAGCTCGGCCCGCTCGCCTCGCGAAACCGGGACGAGCCGGTCGTCAGCTTCCACCTCGGGCTCATGCTCCTCTGGCTGCCCGATCTCGACCGGGCGCGCGAGCAGCTGACCGCGGCGCGCACGGCCGCGCCGCGGAGCTTCTACGGCCGTCAGGCCGATCGGATCCTGACCGAGCTCGCGAACGCGTAAGCGCTGCGCATTCCGCAATAGGACCCCGCTTCTCGGAAAATGGGCCGTTCGGCCCATGACACCCGTGGCCCCGGGCTGGCAGAGTCGCCCACGCACACGGTTTCCGTACTGCCGGCCCGAGGGGGGCCGCTGGGGGAGACGGTTCTACCGTGAAGGAGGGTGTCATGGGGTCGGAGCAGGCAGTGGCATCGGGGTCGCCGCTTCTCGAGCACGACGAGGCGAAGGCGCTCGTCGCGCACGGGCAGGAGTCGGGGTCCCTCACGCAGACGGAGGTCACGATCCTCCTCGACGAGTTGGGCGCGGACGAGGCCCAGGCCGAGGAGCTGTACCGAACGCTCGAGGAGCTGCACGTGGAGGTCGTCCAGGCGCCGGAGCCGGACGTCGCCCTCCGCTACGACGAGCGCGAGATGTCGACGGACGCGCTCCAGCTCTTCCTGAAGGACATCGGGCGCGTCCCGCTGCTCACCGCCGCGCAGGAGGTGGAGCTTGCGAAACGGATCGAGCGCGGCGAGATGCCCGCGAAGCAGAAGATGGTCGAGTCGAACCTCCGGCTCGTCGTCTCGATCGCGAAGAACTACCGCAACCAGGGCCTGCCGTTCCTCGACCTGATCCAGGAGGGGACGATCGGCCTCGTGCGCGCGGCGGAGAAGTTCGACCACCGCAAGGGCTTCAAGTTCTCCACCTACGCGACGTGGTGGATCCGCCAGGCGGTCGCGCGCGCGCTCGCGGACAAGGCGCGGACGATCCGCATGCCCGTCCACGTCGTCGAGAAGCTGAACAAGATCGGCCGTACGGAGCGGAAGCTGCTCGCCGAGCTCGGGCGCGATCCCACCTGCGAGGAGATCGCGGCCGAGCTCGACCTGCAGCCGCAGGACGTCGAGCACGTGCGGCGAAGCGCACAGGTGCCCGTGTCGCTCGAGAAGCCCGTCGGAGACGAGGAGGAGTCGGAGTTCGGCCACTTCATCGCCGACGAGTCCGAGCTGTCGCCCGACGAGGCCGCGCACACGACGATCCGCGAGGAGGTCCTCTACCGCGTGCTCTCCGGGCTCTCGTACCGCGAGCGCCGGATCCTCGAGATGCGCTACGGCCTCTCCGGCGAGCAGCCGCGGACGCTCGACGAGGTCGGCAGGACGTTCAACGTGACGCGGGAGCGCGTCCGCCAGATCGAGAACCAGAGCTTGAAGAAGCTCCAGGCGATGGCCGAGTCGCAGAAGCTGCGTGAGGTCGCCGCCTGATGGCGCGGCGCGGCCTCGAGCGCCGTCACGTCGTTTCGCACCCCGTCCCCTAGCGGCTGGTGGCTCTCGAGCTGCGAGCGTCGTGCGAACAGTGCGGCACGACGCTCGCGGCCGAGGGCGAGGCCTACATCTGCATCCACGAGTGCACGTACTGCCCGTCGTGCACGACCGCGCTCGGGGGCGTCTGCCGCAACTGCGGCGGCGAGCTCGTCCGGCGCCCGCGCCCGCCGGAGCCGCTGACTTCGTAACACAGTGTTCCTTGCCTACGGGGGCGGCTTCTCCTGCGTCCGCTCCTCGAAGTCGGCGAGGAGCGTGTCGCGCACGTCCTCCGGGAACTCCTCGTCGAGCGCTGCCGTCACGAGCGTGAGGACAGCCCGCTCGCGCTGGACGTACATCGCCTCGAGCGCCAGCGCCGAGCGGGTCTCGCCGACCGTGTAGGTGCCCTCGCCGGTCGCCGCCCGCGCGCTCTCGCCCGCGTCCGGCGGCGCCGACGGGACGAAGGCGAGCCCGTCGACCGCCGCGCCGCGCTCCTCGTCGCCGAACGTCTCGGCGAGCTCCTCCTCGAGGCAGGCCGTCAGCTCCTCGTCGGACGGCTCGGCGACGAATGCGCGCGCGTCCTCCTCGTCGGCGAAGAGCTGCGTGCCCGCGATCGCGGCGAGCGTCTCGCCGAGCTCGACCGACGCGACCGCCTCCCCGGTCAGCTCGAGGTCGGAGCGGTCGAGCGCCTCGCAGTCGTCGAGCGCTGCGCCGCGGTCGTCGGCCGTGCCGGTCCAGCCCTCCGGGAGGATCTCGGCGCGGGGGAGCGCACCCTCGACCCAGCGCTGGTCGTCCTCGCGGAGGTTGCGCGAGGGCGCGTTCGGGTTCCCGCCGCAGCCGGCGAGGACGAGGACGGCGAGCGCGATGGCCGCAAGGGGGCGCACGGCCCAAACGTACTCCCCGGAGGCGCGCGGCCGCCTGCGTAGACTCCGGCGCGTGCCCGAGCCCGTCATCCCGGAGCAGTGGCGCGAGGAGCTCTTCGAACTCCTTCGCATCCCGAGCGTCAGCGCCGACCCGGCCCACGCCGCGGACGTACGGCGCGCGGCCGAGTGGGTGTGCGACTTCGTGCGCGCCGCCGGGGGCGAGTGCGAGCTCGTCGAGACCGACGCGCAGCCGCTCGCGGTCGGTGAGATCCGCGCTTCGAGCGGGGCGGAGGACGCGCCGACCGTGCTCGTCTACGGCCACGTCGACGTCCAGCCGCCCGCTCCGCTCGGCGCCTGGGAGTCGCCGCCGTTCGAGCCCGAGATCCGCGGCGAGTGGCTGTACGGGCGCGGCGTCGCGGACGACAAGGGAAACCTCTACCTCCTGTTCAAGGCGGCGGCGCTCCTCGCCGGGGAGGGCGCGCTTCCCGTGCACGTGCGCGTCGCCTGCGACGCCGAGGAGGAGATCGGCGGGCACTCGATCGTCGAGTTCCTCGCCCGGGACGACCGCGGCGCCGACGCGTGCCTCATCTTCGACGGCGGGATGGCGAAGCGCGACGTGCCGCTCTTCATGGTCGGGACGCGCGGGCTCGCGTACTTCCACGTCCGCCTGCGCACCGGCGAGCGCGACCTCCACTCCGGGATCTTCGGTGGGGCCGCGCTGAACGCCGTTCACGCGCTCGCCGACACGCTCCGCGCGGTCACGGAGATGCCGCAGGAGCTGCGCCGCGGGATCGTGCCGCCGACGCCGGAGGAGGTGGCCGCGTGGTCGGAGCTCGACCCGGGGGCGGCCGTCCTCGCCGAGCAGGGGGCGCGGCCGAAGGACGAGCGCGCGGCCGAGGAGTTCTACGCGCGCACGTTCGGCGACGCGGCGGTCGACGTGAACGGGATCGCCGGCGGCGAGCCGCTGCTCCAGAAGACCGTGCTGCCCGTCGAGGCGGAGGCGAACGTCTCGATCCGGCTCGCGCCGGGGCAGGACGCGGAGGAGATCGCGCTCGCGTTCGAGCGGATCCTGCGGGAGGCCGCGCCGCCCGGTGCGGAGCTCGACGTCGAGCGCTGGTCGACGGCGCCGGCCGGGCTCGTCGATCCCCAGGCGCCCGCGGTGCGACTCGCGCAGGACGCGTTCGAGCGCGCGCTGGGCGTGCGACCCCTGCTCGTCCGGTCGGGCGGGACGCTGCCGATCGTCCCGGCGCTCGCCGACCGCGGCATCCCGACCGTGCTCTCCGGCTTCGACCTTCCCGAGGGGAACGTCCACTCGCCGAACGAGCGGCTGCTCGTGCGCTACGTCCCGCTCGGCGTCGCGACGGCGCGCGAGCTCTTCACCGGGCTCGCGGCGCTTCGCTGATGGAGCTCCGTCGGGCGACCCCGGCGGACTTCGAGGCCGAGCTCCGGGTGCTCGACGCGGCCGAGGGCGGCCTCCGGCAGCGGCACGGGTTCGACTGGCGTCCGCCGCCGCTCGACGCCTTCCGGTCCGCACACGAGTATCTGCTCGAAACGGATCCCGACCGCTCGTGGGTCGCCGTCGAGGACGGCGAGGTCGTCGCATACACGGCGGCATGGGAGCGGGACGGCCACTGGTTCCTCTCCGACCTCTTCGTCCATCCGGACGTGCAGGCGGGCGGCGTGGGGTCGGCGCTCCTCGAGCGCGCGTGGGGCGACGGGCCCGAGCGGCGGCTGACGCTCGCCGACGCGATCCAGCCGGTCTCGAACGCGATGTACGCGCGGCGGGGGCTCGTGCCCGCGACGCCGATGCTCGAGCTCGGCGGCACGCCGCGCGCGGAGCCCGGGTCGCTCGAGCCGACGGCGACCGAGCCGGAAGCGCTCGCGGCGGTCGACGCGGCCGCGTACGGGTTCGACCGGGCGCGCGACCACGCGCACTGGAGCGAGGTGCAGCCGGCGACGGTCTGGCTCCGCGGTGGCGAGCCGGCCGCCTACTCGTACCGGACGCAGTCCGGCCGCCTCGGGCCGATCGCCGGCGTCGACCCTGCCGCGGCGGTCGACGCGCTCCGCTCGGAGCTGTCGCGGGCGGAGGGAGCGGTGTCGCTCGACGTGCCGGGCAGCGCGAGGGAGCTCGTCGAGGCCGCGCTCGCCGCCGGCCTGCGCATCACCGGCCCGCCCGGGCTCCTCCTCCTCTCGCGCGGCGTCGAGCCGCCCCGGGCGCTCGCGATCTCCGGCTACTGGCTCTTCTAGGCCTCGATCGGCTCGGCGCGGACGCCCTCGTCCTCCGAGTGGTCGTGCTCCGGGACGAGCCAGTCGTGGCCGAACTGCCGCATCGCGTCGATGATCGGGAGGAGCCCCTCGCCCTTCGCGGTCAGCTCGTACTCGACGCGCGGGGGCGACTCCGCGTAGCTCCTGCGCAGCACGATCCCCTCCTCGTCGAGCGCGCGAAGCCGTTCCGAGAGGGTCCGCGGGCTGATTCCCGGCAGCGCGCGCTCGAGGTCGGAGAACCGGCGCGGGCCCTCGGAGAGGTCGTGCAGGAGGATTGCCGTCCATTTGCCGCCGATGAGCTCGGCCGTGCAGGCGACCGCACACTCCTCGTCGTGCACCGGTCGCATCGTCCGCATGGACGGATTGTACGCCTCGGCGCGAACGGCGACTATGGAAAAGGTTGAGCCGGGCGAGACTCGGAGGGGCTGCGGCTCACCCTACGGTCGCCCGGCTCGTTGCTTACTTTAGTAAGCGAATCGGACTTTGGCAAGGGGTCAATTATCGAACGGCGGGCCGCCGTGCACCCAGCGGCCTCCGAGCATCGTCGCGACGACTCCGATTCCGGCCAGCTCGTCGGGCGGGCACTCGACGGGGTCGCGGTCGAGGACGACGAGATCCGCAAGCCCGCCCGGCATGAGCCGGCCGCGCCGGTGCTCGTCGCGCGCGAGCCAGGCGGGGCTGACGGTCGAGGCGGCGAGCGCCTCCTCGATCGTCACGGCCTGCTCGGGGTGCCACGCGTCGCGCTCGTCGAGCGACCGGGCGACCCCGGCACGGAGCCCGAGCAGCGGGTCGAGCTCCTCGACCGGCGCGTCGGAGCCGTTCGCGACGAGCGCGCCGCCGTCGAGAAGCGAGCGCCACGCGTAGGCGCGCTCCGTCATCCCGGCCCACGTGTCGTCGGCGAGGTCGCGGTCGGACGGGCCGTGCGAGAACTGCACGGACGCCGCGATTCCGAGCTCGCCGAAGCGGCGGAAGTCCTCCACCGCGACGAGCTGCGCGTGCTCGATCCGCTGCCGCAGCCCGCGCGGGCGCCACTCCTCGGCGGCCGCCTCGAAGCCGTCGAGCGCGTCCCGGTTCGCCCGGTCGCCGATCGCGTGTACCGCGACCGGGAAGCCGGCGCGGGCGGCGCGGCGCACGATCTCCTCGAACTGCTCGCGGCTCGTGATCTCGACGCCCGAGCCGTCGAGCAGCCGCGCCGTCTTCGAGCCGAGCGTCCCGTCCATGAAGACCTTCACGTAGCCGAGCCGCAGCAGGTCGTCGCCGAAGCCCGAGCGCAGGCCGAGCTCCTCCACCTCGGGGAGCCGCTCCCACGGGATCGACTGCCACACCCGCAGCGTGAGCGCGCCCTCGTCCCGGAGCGACTGCCACCAGCGGGCGATGCCCATCCAGCCGTCCTTGTCGTGGACGGCGGTCACGCCGCGGGCGTTCGCGAGCTCCACGCCGGCGCGCATGGCGTCGATCCACTCCTCGTCCGGCGTCGAGACGTACGTCTCGCGGAAGTGCCACGCGGACTCCTCGCGCAGGACGCCGGTCGGCTCGCCCCGGTCGTCCAGCTCGACGACCCCGCCGGGCACCCGGAGGTCGCCGTTCGCGGCGGCGAGCCCCGCCGAGTTGAGCCAGAGCGAGTGCCCGTCCTTCGCCATGAGCGCGACCGGGACGTCGCCGGTCACCGCGTCGAGCGCCCCGCGGGTCGGCTCGACCTCGGGCGACCACTCGCCGCTCCGCCAGCCCGTCCCGCGGAGCCAGCGTCCCGGCGCCGCGCTGCGGACCGCCTCCGCGACCCGCGCGACGGCCTCGTCGAGCGAACGCGCGCCCTCGAGGCGCACCTGCCGCTGGGCGAGCGACCACTGCGCGAAGTGCACGTGCGAGTCCGTGAAGCCGGGCAGGACGGTGAGGCCGCGCAGGTCGACCACCTCCGGGGAGGCGAGCGCGCTCTCGTGTGTCCCTACCCCGCCGACGATCCTCTCGCCCGCGATCGCGAGCGCCCGCGCCGTCGGCAGCGACGGGTCCATCGTGCGGATGAGGCCGTTCTCCAGGATCACGATCCGAAAGACTATTGCCGTGACCATCCCGGCGGCGGAGATCGAAGGGCGAGTCGCGCGCTTCCAGGAGGCGCTGCGCGCCGCCGAGCTCGACGGCGCCCTCGTCGTCCAGGAGACCGACCTCGTCTACCTCGCGGGCACGGGGCAGAGCGCGCACCTCGTCGTCCCCGCGGAAGGCGAGCCGGCGCTCTTCGTCCGCAAGACGCTCGAGCGGGCCCGGGAGGAGTCGCCGCTCGCGCGCGTCGAGCCGCTCCGCTCGCTTCGCGACCTGCCCGGCGCGCTCGCCTCGTGCGGGGTCGAGCGTGGGCGGCTCGGGCTCGAGCTCGACGTCCTCCCGGCCGCCACGTACCTCGCATACGCGCGCCGGCTCGAAGGGTTCGAGCTCGCCGACTGCTCGTTGCCGCTCCGCCGCGTCCGAGCCGTGAAGACGACCTGGGAGCTCGAGCGCATCCACGTGGCGGCCGAGCAGCTCTCGCACGTTCCGGAGTGGATGGCCCGCCACGCGCGGCCCGGGATGACCGAGGTCGAGCTGGCCGCCGAGCTCGAGCGCGAGCTTCGCCTCGCGGGCCACCAGGGGCCGATCCGCTTCCGCGCGTTCAACAACGAGCTCTTCTACGGCTCCGTCCTCGCCGGCCCGAGCGGCGCCGTGCCGGGCTCGACGGAGACGCCGGTCGTCGGCCCCGGCCCGAACGTCGCCGTCTCGAAGGGCGCGTCACACCGGCCGATCGAGGAGGGCGAGCCGATCCTGATCGACTTCGCCGGCGCGCACGAGGGCTACCTCGCCGACCAGACCCGGACGTACTCGCTCGGCCCGCTCCCACGCTACCTCGAGGAGCCGTACGAGGCCGCCCGCGAGATCCTCCACCGGGTCGCGGCCGAGGCGAGACCGGGCGTGACGGGCGCGCGGCTCTACGAGAAGGCGATGGAGCTCGCCGGCGACCGCGAGGGGTTCATGGGGTGGGGCGCCGAGCGCGTCTCGTTCGTCGGCCACGGGATCGGGCTCGAGATCGACGAGCTGCCGCTCCTCGCGCGCGGCTGGGACGAGCCCCTCGAGGCCGGGATGGTCTTCGCGCTCGAGCCGAAGTTCGTCTTCCCCGAGGTCGGCGCGGTCGGGATCGAGAACTCGTACCTCGTGACCGGGAGCGGCGTCGAGCGGCTGACGAGCGCGCCGGAGGAGCTGATCGAGCTCTAGCGAGGTACCGTGGCCCGAGCAGGTGGGACGCATCGGGACATGGCTGCTCGTCGTCGCCGTCGCGGCGCTCGGGATCGCCGCGACCGTGGACGCTCTCCGCGGCGGCGAGGCACCGCCCGGGCCCGAGGGGGCGGAGACGGCGGAGGCCGAGCCCGATCCGCTCGCCGACGTCGACGAGCAACCCGCAGGCTGGTCGCGCCGGGCCGCCTCCGCCCTCGAGGAGGGCGGCGCGCGCGGTGCGCTCCTCGTCGGGGACGCAGACTGCGCCGTGACCGTCCTCGAGATCCCGAGCCTGCTCGTCTCGCGCCAGGGACGGCCGGCGTGCGGGTTCACGACGTCCCCGGGCGGGTGGATCGGCGCGGAGCCTCGCGTCGTGGCGCCCGGCGCCGAGGTCATCGCGCGCTGCGGGGAGGGGGACGCCGAGACGGAGATCTTCGGCGACGGCTCGCAGCTCCTCGCGCGCGTCGCGGGCTGCGGGCCGGCGTGGACGCCGGACGGGCGGCTGAGCGTCCTGCGGGACGGCGGGCTCGTCGCCGTCTCGCCGTGCGACGCGGACTGGTCGTGCGAGGAGATGCTCGTCGACAGGAGCGGCCTCGCGCAGATCTTCGGCCGCACGCCGTGGAGCTTCCGCGCCCCCGAGCTCCTCGCGGCCGCGTGGCTCTCGCGCGAGACGTACGCGGTCGTCGTCCGCGACGCCGAGCAGGGGCTGAGCGCGATCGCCGTGCTGCGCGGCGCCGAGCTCGTCGGCGGCCCGCCCTTCGTCTACGAGAACCTCGAATGGCTGCGTGCGAGCCCGCAGGGCAGCTTCGCGGCGACGCGCGTGGGCGAACGAGGGCTCGTCGTCGTCGACTCGAACGGAAGCTTCGTCGGGACGACGTTCCGCGCCGCCTCGGCGATCGCGTGGTCGCCCGACGAGCGGTGGACGGCGTACGCGACCGCCGAGGGGGTCTGGCTCGTCCCGACCGGGCGCGGGAACCGGCCGCTCCTCCTCCCGCTCGAGGCGGTCGACGTCGCCTGGCGATGACGGTGCGGCGCCTGCCGACGCTCCTCGCGATCGGCCTCGTCGCCGCCGTCGGCGTCGCGGCCCTCGTCGACGCGCTCCGGTCGGCCCGCCCGGCGCCCGTAAGCTCGACGGACCCCGCGACGACCGCGGCGGCCGGCCGCGAGGTGGCGGCGCTCCGCGCCGCGGGCGCGGTCGGCGTGCTCGTCGTCGCGCGCCCGAACTGCCGCGTCGATCTCCTCACGCTTCCGGACCTCACCGCGACGACGATCGAGGCCTGTGCGCGGCTCGAGCAGTCGGGGGGCGTCGTCATGCTCGACGGGCGCCTCCCGAGCCCGGCCGACAACATCAGCGTCGCCTCCTGCACGGGCGAGGGGGTCGTCCTCGAGCGGGCCGACGTCACGTACTCGCTCCCCGGCTGCGAGCCCGCCTGGCGACCCGACGGCCGTCTCACGGTCGTCCACCGGGGCGAGCTCTGGGAAGCGCGGCCGCCGGACGTCCGTCCGCGGCGGGTCCTCTCGAGGGCCGAGCTGCGCACGTTCTTCGACGAGCTGCTCCCCGCGCCGGACGCCCGCTCGCTCGAGGTGACCGAGGCCGCCTGGCCGAGCGGCACGCGGCTCGTCGCCGTCCTGCGGAAGGCGGACGAGCCGCGCTATCTCATCGCCGCCTTCGAGGGGAAGCGGCTGCGTCTGTGGCGGTGCTGCTTCGAGGATCTGCGGGCGCTTCGCGTCAGCCCGGCCGGTGGGTTCGTGGACGTCGCGTGGGAGCAGGGTGTGCTCGTCTTCGACCGGGGCGGAGGCTTCTTTCCGGTCGGCATCGGGGACGGCCGGCCGGCGAACGCCGTCGCGTGGTCTCCGTCCGACCGGTTCGTCGCGGTGGCACGCGCGGGGTCGGTCGTCGTTCTCGAGCCGGGCGAGGAGGGCCTCCGCGAGGTCGCCCGCCTGCCGATCGAGGCCGGCGACCTCCGCTGGGTCGCGTCGCAGCGCGACGTCGTCCTGCCGGAGGCCACGAACTAGACTCCTCGCCGTGCCCTGGGACACGCTCACGGACGAGCAGCGCGAGCTCCGCGACCTGGTGCGCACCCTGACGCGGGAGCGGATCGCGCCGCGCGCGGCGGAGATCGACGCCTCGTCCGAGTTCCCGCACGACATGGTCGAGCTATTCCGCGAGAACGACATCCTCGCGCTGCCCTTCGAGGAGGAGCACGGCGGCACCGGCACCGGCACGCTCATGCTGCTCGTCGCGATCGAGGAGATCTCGAAGGCATGCGCGACGACGGGGCTCATCCTCGCCGTCCAGGAGCTCGGCGCGCTCGCGCTCAAGCTCGCGGGGACGGACGAGCAGAGGGCGCGCTTCCTCCCGCGGCTCGCGAGCGGCGAGTGGCTCGCGGCGTACGCGCTGACGGAGCCCGGCTCCGGCTCCGACTCGGCCGCGATGCGCACGTCGGCGCGGCGCGAGGGCGACGAGTACGTGCTGGACGGCGGCAAGCGCTTCATCACCAACGCCGGCGTCGCGGGGCTCTACACCGTTTTCGCGAAGACCGAACCGGACGCGGGGCACAAGGGCATCTCGTGCTTCGTCGTCGAGGCGGACGCGCCGGGCTTCTCCGTCGGGCGGATCGAGCCGAAGCTCGGGATCAAGGGCTCGACGACGGGCGAGGTCTTCTTCGACGGCTGCCGGATCCCGGCCGAGAACCTCGTCGGCGAGGAGGGGGAGGGGTTCGCGATCGCGATGCGCGTGCTCGACCGCTCCCGCCCGGGGATCGCCGCGCAGGCGCTCGGGATCGCGCAGGGGGCGACGGACTACGCGCTCGACTACGCGAAGGACCGCGAGACGATGGGCAAGCCGATCGCGCAGCACCAGCTCGTGGCCGCGAAGCTCGCCGACATGGAGACGGCCACCGAGGCGGCGCGCGGGCTGCTCTACCGCTTCGGGCGCATGGCCGACGACGGCGTGGACGGCCCCGAGCTGACGAAGGCGTCCGCGCAGGCGAAGCTCTTCTGCTCCGACACGGCCATGTGGGTCGCGACCGAGGCCGTGCAGATCCTCGGCGGCTACGGCTACGTGAAGGAGTACCCGGTCGAGCGCATGATGCGGGACGCGAAGATCACGCAGATCTACGAGGGCACGAACGAGATCCAGCGGATCGTGATCGCACGCGAGATGGTGCGCGAGGCGCGCGAGTCGCTCCTCGCGGGGGTCGCGGGCTAACGCCGTGCCGCGCGTCTTCAACGTCCACGGGGACGAGTGGGACAGGAGCGAGGAGCGTCCCGGCTGGCGGAGCCGGGGCGCGTGGGTCGGGCAGCGGATCGGAGGCGAGCTGATCGGCGCGAGCCTCTACGAGCTCGACCCGGGCGAGCGCCTCTTCCCGTACCACACGCACCACGCGAACGAGGAGTGGCTCGTCGTCGTCGCCGGCCGGCCGACCGTTCGCACGCCCGAGGGGGAGGACGAGCTTCGCGAGGGAGACGTCGTCGCGTTCCGGCGCGGCGACGAGGGGCTCCACCAGGTGCGGAACGGGACGGACGAGCCGGTGCGGGTGCTCATGCTCTCGACGCTCCTCGCGCCCGAGGTCGTCGCGTATCCGGACAGCGGCAAGCTCGGTGTCCGAGACGCGAAGGGAGACCGGATCCTGCTCGCGCGGCCGGGGCCGACGCTCGACTACTGGCAGGGCGAGGACTAGGAGGCCGTCCTCCGGGCAAGAGTGCGTCCATGCCGGACGCCGTCGTCGTCGGGAGCGGGCCGAACGGTCTCACGGCCGCGATCGTGCTCGCGCGGGCCGGGCGGTCGGTGGTCGTGCGCGAGGCGCTCGACGCCGTCGGCGGCGGGGTGCACTCGGCCGAGCTGACCCTGCCGGGCTTCGTCCACGACACCTGCTCGTCGATCTACCCACTCGGCGCCGGGTCGCCGGTCTTCCGGCGGCTGCCGCTCGCCGAGCACGGGCTCGAGTGGGCGCACTCGGACGCCGCGCTCGCGCACCCGCTCGACGGCGGGCGGGCGGCGATCCTCGAGCGCGACCTCGACGCGACCGCCGCGGGGCTCGGCGAGGACGAGGACGCCTACCGCGCGCTCGTCGGCCCGCTCGTGCGCGACTGGCCGGCGCTCGAGCGCTCGATCCTGCGCCCGCTCGTCCGCGTGCCGCGCCACCCGGTCGCGCTCGCCCGGTTCGGCCTCCTCGCGCTCCGCTCGGCGGAGGGGCTCGCGCGCGCCCGCTTCCGCGGGGAGAAGGCCCGCGCGCTCTTCGCCGGCTGCGCGGCGCACTCGACGCTCCGGCTCGACCGCTCGCCGTCCGCCTCCTTCGGGCTCGTCCTCACGGCCCTCGGGCACGTCGCCGGCTGGCCGGTCGCGCGCGGCGGGGCGCAGCGGCTCGCGGACACGCTCGCCGCGTACCTGCGCTCGCTCGGCGGCGAGATCGAGACGGGTGCGCGCGTCGAGCGCCTCGCGGAGCTCGACGGCGCGGGCGCCGTGCTCGCCGACGTCTCGCCGCGCGAGCTCCTGCGCCTCGGCGGCAACGGGCTCCCGCCGCGCTACCGCCGCGCGCTCGAGCGCTACCGCTACGGGCCGGGCTCCTTCAAGCTCGATCTCGCGCTCGACGGGCCGATCCCGTGGGAGGCGCCCGAGGTCGGCCGCGCCGCGTGCGTCCACGTCGGCGGGACGCTGGACGAGATCGCCGCCGCCGAGCGCGCTCCCTGGCAGGGCCGGCCGGCCGAGCGGCCGTTCGTGATCCTCGCCCAGCAGTGCGTCGCAGACCCCTCCCGCGCCCCAAACGGGAAGCACACCGTCTGGGCGTACTGCCACGTCCCGAACGGCTCGACGTTCGACATGACGGAGCGGATCGAGCGGCAGATCGAGCGGTTCGCGCCCGGGTTCCGGAAGCGGATCCTCGCGCGGGCGGTCACGACGCCCGCGGACTTCGAGCGCCGGAACCCGAGCCTCGCCGGCGGGGACATCAACGCGGGGGCGCAGGATCTCCCGCAGCTCCTCTTCCGGCCGGTGCCCCGGCTCGTCCCGTATACGACCCCGGTGCCGGGCCTCTTCCTCTGCTCGGCCTCGACGCCGCCGGGCGGCGGCGTGCACGGGCTCTGCGGATTCGGAGGGGCGCAGGCCGTTCTCGCCGCGCGTTGAGGAATATCAACGCACGAACCGTTGCGCGAACCTAGTGCTTTTCGCCTTCGGCGCTATCGTTTCGCCAACGCACCGAGCCCCTCGCCTCTCCTGGTGGGGCGCGCGGCTCGGCCCCCGCATCGGCGCTCCTTGCGCCACCCGCGGGGAAGCCGAGTGACTGGATGGATCCAGGTCCCTCCCGGAACCGACCAGTCGCTCGGCTTGCGGCTGCCTGCGTGGCCCCGGCGCACGAGGCTACGCTGGCCGGGTGGAGGCGCTCGCTCCGTTCAGCCCCGCCGTGCGCGACTGGTTCGCGCGCACCTTCGACGCGCCGACGCCGGCGCAGGAGCGCGGCTGGCCCGCGATCTCGTCCGGCGCGCACACGCTGATCCAGGCGCCGACCGGCTCGGGGAAGACGCTCGCCGCCTTTCTCTGGGCGCTCGACCGCGCGGAGCCCGGCAAGGGGACGCAGGTGCTCTACGTCTCGCCGCTCAAGGCGCTGAACTACGACGTCGAGCGGAACCTCCGCGGGCCGCTTGCGGGGATCGGCTCGACGCTCTCGGTCGGCGTGCGCACGGGCGACACGCCGCCGAAGGAGCGCGCGCAGATGCAGCGGCGCCCGCCCGACATCCTCATCACGACGCCGGAGTCGCTCTTCCTCCTCCTCACCTCGCAGGCGCGGGAGATCCTGCGCACCGTCCGCTTCTTCATCCTCGACGAGGCACACGCGGTCGCGGGGACGAAGCGCGGCGCGCACCTCGCGCTCTCGATGGAGCGGCTCGACGCGCTGCTCTCCGAGCCGATGCAGCGGATCGGGCTCTCGGCGACGCAGCGGCCGATGGAGGAGATCGGGCGGTTCGTCTCCGGCGGGCGACCGGTCGAGCTCGTCGACGCGGGGCGAACGAAGCCGCTCGACCTCGAGGTCGTCGTCCCGCTCGAGGACATGCGCGAGCCGGGCGCGGACGGTGAGACCACGATCGCCTCGCCGGACGGGACGCGCTCGATCTGGCCGTCGATCTACCCGAAGCTCCTCGAGCTCGTCGAGGCGCACCGCTCGACGATCGTCTTCGTGAACAACCGGCGGCTCGCGGAGCGGCTCGCGCTCCGGCTGAACGAGCTCGCGGAGCGGGAGATCGCCCGCGCGCACCACGGGTCGCTCGCGCGCGAGCAGCGCCTCGAGGTGGAGGAGCTCCTGAAGCGGGGCGAGATCCCCTGCCTCGTGGCCACGTCCTCCCTCGAGCTCGGGATCGACATGGGCGCGCTCGACCTCGTCGTGCAGGTCGAGTCGCCGAAGTCGGTCGCGGCCGGGCTCCAGCGCGTCGGCCGGGCGGGGCACCGGCTGGACGAGCCGTCGAAGGGGCGGATCTTCCCGAAGTTCCGTGCCGACCTGCTCGAGTGCGCCGTCGTCGCGCGGCGGATGCGCGAGGGCGCGATCGAGGAGACGGTCATCCCGCGCAACCCGCTCGACGTGCTCGCCCAGCAGGTCGTGGCCATGGCCGCGCAGGACGAGGTCTCCGTTTCCGAGCTGCACGACGTCGTGCGCCGCGCGTACCCGTTCCGCGACCTCTCGGTGACGCAGCTCGAGAACGTGCTCGACATGCTGGCCGGGCGGTACCCCTCGGAGGAGTTCGCCGAGCTGCGCCCGCGGATCACCTGGGATCGGACTGCCGGGCTCGTGCGCGGGCGGGAGGGCGCGCGGCGGCTCGCGGTCACGAACGCGGGCACGATCCCGGACAGAGGGCTCTACGGCGTCTTCCTCGCGGGCGGCGGCGGGCGCGTCGGCGAGCTGGACGAGGAGATGGTCTACGAGGCGCGGGCGGGGCAGACGTTCCTGCTCGGCGCGTCGACGTGGCGGATCGAGGAGATCACGCGCGACCGTGTGCTCGTCTCGCCGGCGCCGGGGATCCCGGGCGCGGTGCCGTTCTGGAAGGGCGAGGGCGTGGGGCGCCCGTACGAGCTCGGCGAGGCGATCGGGGCCGCGACGCGGGCGATCGCGGCGCTCGACGACGAGGCGGCCCGCGGGCGGCTCGTCGCCGAGCACTCGCTCGACGAGCTCGCGGCCTCGAACCTCGTCACGTTCCTGCGCGAGCAGGAGGCGACCGGCGGCCTGCCGAGCGACCGGACGATCGTCGTCGAGCGCTTCCGCGACGAGATCGGCGACTGGCGGGTCTGCATCCTCACGCCCTTCGGCGCGCGCGTGCACGCGCCGTGGGCGCTCGCGCTCGCCGCGCGCCTTCGCGACGGGCTCGGTCTCGAGGTCAACTCGATCTGGTCGGACGACGGGATCGCGGTCCACTTCCCCGACGCCGACGCGCCGCCGCCGGTCGAGGACTTCCTCGTCGACCCGGCCGAGCTCGACGACCTCGTCGTGGCGGAGCTGGGTGGCACGGCGCTCTTCGGCGCACGCTTCCGCGAGAACGCGGCGCGGGCGCTGCTCATCCCCCGCCGGCGGCCGGGCGAGCGGACGCCGCTCTGGCAGCAACGGCTCAAGGCCCAGGCGCTACTCCAGGTCGCACGGCGCTATCCCGATTTCCCGGTCGTCCTCGAGACGTACCGGGAGTGCCTGCGCGACGTCTTCGACCTGCCCGCTCTCCGGCGGCTGCTCGGCGACCTCCAGGCGCGGCGGGTCGATCTCGTCTCGGTCGAGACCGCCACGGCCTCGCCGTTCGCGAGCTCGCTCCTCTTCGACTACGTCGCCACGTACATGTACGAGGACGACACGCCGCTCGCCGAGCGGCGCGCCCAGGCGCTCGCCCTCGACCGCGACCTGCTCCGCGAGCTCCTCGGGCAGGAGGAGCTCCGCGACCTGCTGGACACCGACGCGGTCGCCCAGGTGGAGGAGGAGCTGCGCGGGACGGCGTCGTCGCCGGACGGGCTGCACGACCTGCTCCTGCGGCGGGGCGACCTCGCGCCCGGCGAGTACGACGACGCGCTCGCGACGCCACTCGTCGCGAAGCGGCGCGCGCTCGTCGTGCGCGTCGCCGGCGAGGAGCGGCTGATCGCGGCCGAGGACGCAGGGCGCTACCGCGACGCGCTCGGCGTCATGCCGCCGGTGGGCCTTCCGGACGCGTTCCTCGAGGCGGGGGAGGAGCCCCTGCGCTCGCTGCTCGCGCGCTACGCGCGCGGGCGCGGGCCGTTCACGACCGCGGAGGTCGCGTCGCGCTACGGGCTGCCCGCCGCGCGCGTGGAGGAGGAGCTCGGCGCGCTCGAGGCGGACGACCGGCTCGTTCGCGGCGAGCTTCGCCCGGGCGGGACGGAGCGCGAGTGGTGTGACCCGGACGTCCTGCGGCGGCTGCGGCGTGCCTCGCTCGCGCGGCTGCGGCGGCAGGTCGAGCCGACCGTGCAGGCGGCGCTCGCGCGCTTTCTCCCGGCGTGGCAGGGAGTCGACCGGCGGGCGACCCTCCGCGAGGCGCTCGTCCCGCTCCAGGGGCTCTCGCTTCCGGTCTCGCTCTGGGAGTCGGATGTCCTGCCGCGGCGCGTGCCGGGCTACCGGCCGGAGCAGCTCGACGCCCTCTGCGCGTCGGGAGAGGTCGTCTGGGTCGGCGCCGGGCTCGAGCGCGTTGCGCTCTACTTCCGCGAGGACGCGCCCGCGCTCGGGCGGCCGGGGGCGCTGCCCGCGCCGGAGGGCGAGGCGCACGATGCGATCCGGGCGGCACTCGCGGGCGGCGCGCTCTTCTGGTTCGACCTTCTCCGGGAGACGGGCCTCGAGGCGGGGGTCGCGCTGCCCGCGCTCTGGGAGCTCGTGTGGGCAGGCGAGGTGACGAACGACGCGTGGACGCCGCTCCGAGCCTCGCGCCGCTTCCAGGCGCCGCGGCCGGAGGCGCGCCCGCGGCGGTTCTCCCGCCGGCGCGCGAATGCGGTGACGGCAACGCAGGGGCGCTGGTCAGGGACGGCGGGGCTCTTCGGCGCAGGCGAGCCGGACCCGCGCGCGCTCGCGGAGCTGCTCCTCGAGCGGCAGGGGATCGTGACCCGCGACGGCGTACGCGCGGAGGGCGTGCCGGGCGGCTACGGGCGCGTGTACGGCGAGCTGCGGAAGCTCGAGACGCTCGGGGTCTGCCGGCGCGGCTACTTCGTGGAGGGGCTCGGCGGGGCGCAGTTCGCGCTCGCCGGCGCGGTCGAGCGGCTGCGGGAGGAGGGCGAGCCGGGGGCGCCCCTCGTGCTCGCCGCGGCCGATCCCGCCCAGCCCTATGGGGCGTCGCTTCCGTGGCCGAAGCGGGCGGACGGCCGGGCGGCGCGCGTCGCCGGCGGTCTGGTCGTCACGCTCGGCGGCGAGCCGGCGCTGTTCGTCGAGCGCGGCGGCCGCTCGCTCGTGCCGCTCCGGGATCCCGAGGAGGCATGGCTCCGTCCGGCGTTCGAGGCGCTCGTCGCCCATGCGCGCCGGACGGGGATCAAGCGGCTCGCGGTCGAGCGCTTCGACGGCGAGCCGGTCGCCGAGTCTCCGGCGCTCGCGCTCCTCGTCGAGGCCGGCTTCCTGGCGGGGCCCCGGCGCGCCGTCCTGCGGGCCTAGAGTTACCCGCGCGCGCTTAGCGGCTCGGACGCCGAAATGGGGTCAGACCCCGCACCAAGGCGCATGAGAATGTGTGTCGGCTTCGTGAAAT
>JAICNY010000180.1 GCA_025930955.1 Thermoleophilia bacterium | reverse complement strand
CGACGCTCTTCGACGCGTTCCTCGACGAGGTCGAGCCGCTCGAGGGCGCGCACGAGCTCCTGCGGCGGCTGAAGGACGACGGCCGCACGGTCGTGCTCGCGAGCTCCTCGATCGAGCGGCACCTGGACCGGTTCCTCGACGTGCTCGGCGCACGTGAGCTCGTGGACGCGTGGACGACGAAAGACGACGTCGAGGCCTCGAAGCCGGATCCCGACCTCGTGGAGGCGGCGCTCGCGAAGGCCGGGACGCGCGACGCGGTCATGGTCGGCGACACGCCGTGGGACGTCGGCGCCGCGCGGCGCGCGGGGATCGAGACGATCTGCGTCCTGACCGGCGGGTTCTCGGCGGCGGAGCTCCGCGAGGCGGGCGCCGCGGACGTCGTCGAGTCCGTCGCGGACCTCGACGGGAAGCTCTAGCGGACGAGCGCGTCGAGCGCCGCGTCAACGTCCGCCTCGGTCGTGTAGAGGTGGAACGAGGCGCGCAGGCTCCCGGCGCGGACGGCGGCGAGGATGCCGGCGCGCTCGAGCCTCTCCTGCGCGCCCGGGACGTCGGTCGAGACGATCGCGGAGTTGCCCGGCTCGAGCCCGAGCCCGGCGCGGAAGCGGTTCGCGAGGGCGACGTCGTGCTCGTGGACCGCCTCGACGCCGACGTCGGCGAGGAGCTCGAGCGCGGGCGCGGTGCCCACCCACGGAAACCACGCGGGCGAGATGTCGAGCCGCCTCGCGCTCTCCGCCAGGCGGAGCGGCGTCCCGTAGTACGTCCCGAACTGGTCGGGCCCCGCCCACCAGTTCGCCTGGTCCGGCCGCACGCGCTCGCGCAGCTCCTCGGAGAGGGTCATGAACGCCGTCCCGCGCGGGGAGCAGAGCCACTTGTACGCGTGGCAGGCGACCGCGTCCGCCCGCGCGGCGTCGACCGGAAGCCAGCCGACGGCCTGCGTCGCGTCGAGGACGACGAGGGCGTCCGCGGCACGCGCGGCGTCCACGACGGCGTCCACGTCGAGCACGAAGCCGTCCGCCGACTGGACGACGCTCGCCGCGACGACGTCGGTCTCCGACGTCACCGCCTCCGCGAGCCGGTCGAGCGGCGCCGTCCGCACTTCGATCCCGCGCCCCGCCTGGGCGAGGAAGGGAAAGAGGAGCGACGTGAAGTCGTGCTCGGGCGCGAGGACGCGCGTCCCCGCGGGGAGCGAGCCGGCGACGAGGCCGAGGAGCTGCGACACGGTCGCGCCTTCGGCCACGTCGTCCTCGCGCACGCCGACGAGCCGCGCGAACGCCCGCCGCGCCCGGTCGGTCGCCTCGCTCCACGGCTCCCAGCTCGTCCGGCCGTGACGCCACTCGTCGAGCACGCGCTGGAGCTCGTCCCAGGCCGGCCGCGGCGGGAGCCCGTAGCTCGCCGTGTTGAGGTAGACGCCCTCCGGCTCGAAGAGCGTCTGAGCGTCCTCCAGGCGCACGCCGGCCTAGTACGCGACGGCACCGCGGCCGGTCTCGGCCGCGTGGCGCTGCTCGTCCGCGCGGTACGAGGAGCGGACGAGCGGGCCGGAGAAGACCGACCCGAAGCCCATCGCCTCGCCCCGCTCGCGGAACAGGCGGAACTCGTCCGGGTGCACCCAGCGATCGATCGCCGCGTGCTTCGCCGACGGCTGGAGGTACTGGCCGATCGTGACGACGTCGACGCCGTGCGCGCGCAGGTCGCGCATCGTCTCGACCACCTCGTCGTTCGTCTCGCCGAGGCCGACGATGATCCCGGACTTCGTGAGCACCGGATAGCCGGCGAGCTCCTTTGCCCGCGCGAGGAGCCAGAGCGCCTTGTCGTAGTCGGCCTTGGCCCCGCGCATGCGGCGGTGAAGGCGGCGCACCGTCTCGATGTTGTGGTTGAAGACCTCCGGCCGCGCGGCGAGGACGGTCCGGAGCGCCTCCTCCTCGACGCCGAGGAAGTCCGGCGTCAGCACCTCGACCGACGCCTCGGGCAGCTTCCGCTTGAGCGCGCGGATCGTCGCCGCGTAGTGGCCGGCGCCGCGGTCGGGGACGTCGTCGCGGTCGACCGAGGTCACGACGACGTGCTTCAGCCCCATCTGCGCCGCCGCGTGGGCGAGCCGGAACGGCTCGAGCGGGTCCGGAGGATCGGACGGGCGCCCGGAATGGACGTAGCAATACCGGCACGCCCTCGTGCACGTCTCGCCGAGGATCTGGAACGTCGCCGTCCCGCGCCCCCAGCACTCGGCGATGTTCGGGCAGCGAGCCTCCTCGCAGATCGTGTGGAGGTTCTGCCCGTGGATGAGCTTCTTGACCTCGAAGTAGCGTCCGTCGGCGCTCGGCGCGCGAACCTTCATCCACTCCGGGCGGCGCGGCCGCTCGGCGACGGGAAGCGACGTTTCCACGCCGCGAAGTCTACGGGCTTGCGTGCGCGCTACCGGCTGCGGAAGGGATCGAGGAAGACGTCGTCGACCTGGAACGCCGCGCCGCTGCCCTTCGCCTTCAGCCGGAAGCTCACGGCCTCTGTCCCGACGAGCCCGCCGACGTTCGTGACGAGCGCGCTCACCCGCGGAGACGGATCCCAGGTGCCGTCCGCGCGGACCGTGCCGCCGTCGATCACGCTGAGGACGCCGACGAGGCTGCGCACGAGGATGTCGACCTCGAGCGAGCCTCCGCCGCCCCGGTTGCGCACGAAGAAGCGCGCGTGCCAGTCGCCGAAGTCGAAGCACGTCGTCGGCGAGGTCGCGGTCGAGCCGGCCGGGAGGTAGAGGGAGCGCGAGCCGTAGCCCTTCACGTACCACGGCTCGTTGCCGCTCACGACCTTCGCGCCGTTCGCGAGCCGCCAGCCGTGCGTGCCCTCGAACGACCCGCCGGGGACGAGCCGGTACAGGGCCGAGTCGCCCCAGCGCTTGAAGTACTGGTTCACGTCGGCATCGCAGTACGACGCCTCGCTCGTCGAGAGGATCCCGCTCAGGAGGCCCGCGCCCGCCGCGCCCGGAAGCGCGAGCGCACACGCGACCGCCGCGATCCCGATGATGCTTCGAGCCGTCGCCCCGATCCCGTTTCTCACGATTCTTCCTCCCGCCGGAAGCCGCCGCAGTGGTGAGCCTGAACCGCATTGTCCGAGCGGCGTCCGGGCGCGCCAATCACCCGAAAAGGGGACCCGGCGCCCTCTTGATCCCTCGGACGAGGAGGGGATCAAGTACCGGCCCGCACGAGCCGATTTCCAGCTTCGTGTCCACCGTTGCGGGGGTCGGCGAGCGAACGCCTGCGCACCTCGACCTCGAGGTGCAGCAGTCGATCGAGGAGGGACGGGCGCGGCGCCTGACGGAGCTCGCCCGCGACGAGCTGGTCTCGCTCGTCGTCGCGAACCTGCTCCTCCTGGCGACGGCGGTCTCGACCGCCCTCCTCATCCCGTCGGCGCGGACGCCCTCGCTCCTCGCGGCGGCGCTCCTCGTCGGGGCGTATGCGCTCGCCTACCGGCTCGAGTTCGAGCTGAGCACGGGGAGCGCGGTGCCGACGCAGCTCGTCCTCGTGCCGATGCTCTTCGTGCTGCCGCTCGGGCTCGTCCCGCTCACCGTGGCCGGCGCGATCGCGCTCGCGTGCGCCGTGGACGTCGCGCGCGGGCTCATGCACCCGGAGCGCGTCCTCCTCCAGATCGGCTCGAACGCCTGGCATGCGGTTGGGCCCGTGCTCGTCCTCGGGCTCGCGGGCGAGGCGGCGCCGTCGCTCGCGCACTGGCCGCTCTACGTCGCGGCGCTCGCGGCGCAGTTCGCGTTCGACTTCGTCGCGCCGGCGGTGCGGGAATGGCTGGTCCTCCGCGTCCGGCCGCGGATGCACCTCGCCCAGATGGGCTGGGTGTATCTCATCGACGCGTGCCTCGCCCCGATCGGGCTCGCGATCGCGTTCGTGGCCATCGAGAGCCCCGCGGCCGTCGTGCTCTCGCTCCCGCTGATCGGGCTTCTGCTCGTGTTCTCGCGCGAGCGGCGCGTGCGGATCGACTCGGAGCTCGAGCTGCGCGACGCCTACCGCGGCACGGTCTTCCTGCTCGGGGACGTGGTCGAGGCCGACGACGAGTACACAGGGGCGCACAGCCGCGACGTCGTCGACCTCACGCTCGCCGTCGCGGACGCACTCGGCCTCCCGGTGCAGGCGCGGCGCGACGCGGAGTTCGTCGCGCTCCTCCACGACGTCGGCAAGGTGCGGATCCCGAACGAGATCATCAACAAGCCGGGGAAGCTGACCCCGGAGGAGCGCGCGATCATCGAGACGCACACGATCGAGGGGGAGCGGATGCTCCATCGCGTGGGCGGCCTCCTCGGGGAGATCGGCCGGCTTGTGCGATCGTGTCACGAGCGCTGGGACGGGACGGGCTACCCGGACGGTCTCGCGGGGGAGGCGATCCCGCTCGTCGCGCGGATCGTCTGCTGCTGCGACGCGTTCAACGCGATGACGACCGACCGTTCGTACCGCAAGGCGCTGCCGCTCGATGAGGCGCTCGCCGAGGTCGAGCGCTGCGCGGGCACGCACTTCGATCCGCGCGTCGTCGAGGCGCTCGTCGCGCACGTGCGCCGCGTGCCCGCGGCCGCCTAGCGGAGCAGGAACCCGGTCCCGAGCTCGTCCTCGTCGGCGAGGACGAACTGGTGGTACCCGGTCAGGTGCGCGCGGCCGGCGATCTCCGTGAGAACGGCCGGGAGGCCGTCCACGTCGGCCTCGCCGACGACGCGGGCCTCGAACTCGCTGCCGATCACGCTCAGGTGGCGGAGGGTCTCGCCGCGCGGCAGGTCGCCGCGCGCGTCGAGGAGCGCGAGCCGCGCGGAGGTTCCGCTCCCGCACGGGGAGCGGTCGACCTCGCCGTCGGCGAAGATCGTCACGTTCCGCTGCGTGAACGGCGCGTCCTCCTCCTGCCAGAAGATGACGCCGTAGATGTCGCGGAGCTCGGGCTCGAGCGGGTGCACCCACTCGCGCGCGGCCTCGAGCCCACGCTTCACGCGACGGCCGAGCCCGATCAGCTCCGG
>JAICNY010000252.1 GCA_025930955.1 Thermoleophilia bacterium | reverse complement strand
TGGAAGCTCACGGTCGACCTCGGCCCCCGCGGGGTGCGCCGCTCGAGCGCGCAGGTCACGCACTACGCGCGCGAGGAGCTGCTCGGGCGCCAGGTCGTCTGCGTGCTCGGCTTCCCGCCGAAGCGGATCGCCGGCTTCGAAAGCGAGCTCCTCGTCCTCGGCGCGCTCTCGGACGAGCACGGCGTCGTGCTCCTCCGGCTCGACCGCGAGGTCGAGGACGGCTCGGCCGTGGCCTAGACCGCTTCCGAGAGCGAGAGCGCGAAGTCGCCGGCCTCGTCCGTCCACCACTCGCGGACGTCGAACCCGACCTCGCGGAGCTCGAGCTCGACGCCGCTGGGGCGGAACTTCGCGCTCGTCTCCGTGTGGAGCTCCTCGCCCTCGGCGAAGTCGATCTCGAGCCCGAGGGCGCGAATGCACACGCGCTGCGCCCCGAGCGAGCGCAGGCGGATGTCGACGAGCTCCCGCTCGGGGTCCCAGCGCGGGACGTGCCGGAAGCGGGCGAGGTCGAAGTCCGCGCCGAGCTCGCGGTTCAGGACGGAGAGCAGGTTGAGCGAGAACCGCGGCGTGACGCCGGCCGCGTCGTCGTAGGCGGCGTGGAGCCGCGCCGGGTCCTTCACGAGGTCCGTCCCGAGCAGGAACGACTCGCCCGGGTCGATCGCGCCGCGGAGCCGGCGGAGAAACGCCGCCCGCTCGGCCGTCTCGAAGTTCCCGATGCTCGAGCCGAGGAAGGCGACGAGGCGCCGCCCCTCCCGTGGCAGCTCGCCGAGGTGCTGCTCGAGGTCGCCGACGACCCCGTGGACGGCGGCGCCCGGGTACTCGCGCGCGAGCCGCTCGGCGCTCTCGCGGAGCGTCTCCTCGTCCACGTCGAGGACGACGATCCGCTCCAGCCGCCCCGCTTCGCGGAGCGCGTCGAGCAGGAGCCGCGTCTTCTCGGACGTGCCGGCGCCGAGCTCGACGAGCGTGTCGGCGCGCGAGACGGCCGCGATGTCGCCCGCGCGCGCCGCGAGGATCTCGCGCTCCGCGCGCGTGAGGTAGTACTCCGGCAGCCTCGTGATCTCGCCGAAGAGCCGCGAGCCCTCGGCGTCGTAGTGCCACTTCGGCGGCAGCCTCTTCGGCGTCGCCGTGAGCCCCTCGCGGACGTCGCGCTCGAGCGCCGCGCGGCGTTCCGCGGGCCCGAGCAGGACGTCGACGAGCGGCGGGGCGACGCGGACCTCGGTCATGCCTCACCCGCCAGCCGGAAGCCCGCGAAGATCTGCTTCCGGATCGGGAAGTCCCAGTTGCGAAACGTCACCCGCGCGACGCTCGGGTGCGTCGCCCACGACCCGCCGCGCAGGACGCGGTGCTCGTCGCCGAAGAAGACCTCCGAGTACTCCGCGTACGGGAAGGCGCGGAAGCCCGGGTAGCCGTCGAAGGGCGACGACGTCCACTCCCACACCTCGCCGGCCGAGCGCAGAACGCCTGCCTTCGCCGCCTTCTCCCACTCGGCCTCGGTCGGCAGGCGCCGGCCCGCCCGGCGCGCGAAGGCCTCGGCCTCGTGGAACGAGACGTGCTGCACCGGCTCCGCGTCATCGAGCGGGACGTCCCGGCCGAACCGGCGCACCGTCCCGTCCCCGTGCCAGCCGAGGGGGGCGTCGACGTCCGGATGCTCCGCGAGGAACGCGCGGTACGCGCCGACGGTGACCGGCTCCGTGTCGATCCGGAACGCGTCGAGCGCGCGCTCGTGTGCCGGCTGCTCGTTGTCGTACGCGAGCGGCGCGTCGGTGCCGAGCGTGAACGGCCCCGCCTCGACGAGGACGTCGCCGCCCTCGCCCGCGACGGCCGCCGGCCCGCCGCCCGGGTGCTCGAGCCCCGAGAGCGCGATCGTCTGGAGCA
>JAICNY010000145.1 GCA_025930955.1 Thermoleophilia bacterium | reverse complement strand
AGCACCTCGAGCATCCGGATCTCGAGCTTGTCCTCCGTCTTGCCCGCGCGCTTGCGCACCACGAGCTTCTCCAGCGGGTCGCCCTCCGCCTCGACGACGGTGGGCGGCGTCATCCAGTTCAGGGGCTTTACTTTGTTCCCCCCGCCGTCGGACCAGATCATGAACGTGCCGTCAGCCTTGACCATGAGCAGACGGACGGCTTCCGGGAGCCGCGTCGCGAGCCGGCCCGTGTACGTCACTTCGCATCGCGCGACGATAAGGCGCACGGAGCGGCACCGTACTGTCCCTTTCGGACAGGGCTGCGCGTCGGTCAGCCGTGCGCTCTGCAGAAGACGGGGCCGCCGCACGCGGTCGCGTCCGGAAGCCGCGTATCGAACCTCCCCGCGCCGGCCGCCGGGACGAGGCCCTCCGACTGAACCCACCGACCCTCCTCGTCGACCACGTCGGCGTACCAGCCGAGTGATCGTGTGTCGTCGGCGACACCGGCAAGGAGAGACGCGCCGAGCGGCGCGCCGCCTGAGCGAGCGACCAGGGCGGGAGGCGCAGAAGCGACAGCCACAGGAACCGGGATTCCCTCCGGGTGGAGGAAATCGATCGACAGAAGCTGCATATCGAGCCGCTGCGCGTTCGCCCGCACGAGCCGCCGCATCGCGTTCTCGGATGCGGTCAGGTACGCCCGGTTCGCGCGCTCCTCGCCGCCGATCCCGCCGAGCCCGAGGACGAGCGGGGCCTCGGGCGGGAGTCCATTTCGCGGTGCCTGATCGCGATACACCGTCTGTCTCAGCAGATCGATCCACTCGTTGAACACATCGTCACGCTGTGATCGTCGGTCGGCGTGCGGCAACTGGGCGACGATGGCGTCGGCGAGCTCCTGCTCCGAGGCCGCCTCCATGCGATCCACTGGACGGGACTCAAGGCCAAACGGCTCCGCGGCGCCTTCGCGACCAAGAACGGCCGCGAGCGCTACGAGGACGCCTACCGCTATCGCGCCGAGCAGGAGCCGCTTCACGATCGGTGAGACGACGGCCGGAGCTCAGAAGTTCCCACGAGGCCGACAGCCGCAGTTGAGCGGCTTGAAGCCACCTGCGTCAGCATGGACGAGCACGGAGCCGTCCGCCTTCAGCATGAGGAGCCGCGTCGAGGGCGGCAGATACGCGTTCAGCCGTCCCGAGTAGACGACCTCGCAGCGGGCGACGACGAGACGCACGGGGCGAGGACCGTACCGGCCCATTCGGACATGGCCCATACTCACCGCGTGCTGGCCGGCGACCTGATCCAGCTCAGGCTCGTCCGCGAAGACGACCTGGGCGAGCTGTACGAGCTCATGACCGACCTCGAGGCGCGGGGCGCCTACTTCCCGCTCGGCGTCCTGAGCGAGCCTGCCCTCCGCGCGGCCTACGCGAAGAACGGGTTCTGGGACAAGGACGAAGGAATGCTCCTGATCACCGCAGGCGATGAGATCGTCGGCGAGATCGAGTTCTTCCCGATCAGCCACTACATGCAGGGCTACGAGCTCTCGTACCAGCTCTTCGGCGACCGGCACGCGGGCAAGGGCTACACGTCCGAGGCCGTGGAGCTGCTCACCCGCTACCTCCTCGCGGGCAAACGGGTCGACCGGATCCAGCTGGTGATCCACCCCGACAACGCGGCCTCGAAGCGGGTTGCGGCGAAGTGCGGCTACACGTTCGAGGGCGTGATGCGCCGCGCGTGGTTCCACGCCGGCGACTTCCAGGACGTCGAGCTCTGGTCGCGGCTGCGCGGCGAGGCCTGAGCTCGTGCGCTACATGGTGGTCGAGCGGTTCACGCAGGGCGCGCGACCCGTCTACGAGCGCGCGGCGGACCGCGGGCGGATGCTCCCGCCGGGGCTCGTGTACGTCGACAGCTGGATCGACGAGAGCCTAGGCCGCTGCTTCCAGCTCATGGAGACGGACGACCCGGCGCTCCTCGACGCCTGGATCGCGCGGTGGAGCGACCTCGCCGAGTTCGAGGTCGTGCCCGTGATCGGCTCGGCGGAGGCAGCCGAGCGGGCGCTCGGCTGACGCCGCCCGCGTCAGGGAACGACGACGAGCTTCGTCCCGGCGCCCTCGGACTGGCGGCGCCACGCGTCCGCGACGTCGGCGAGGGGGACGCGCTCCACGTCGAGGCGGATCTCCCCGGCGACCGCGTGGCCTACGAGCCGGCGGTAGTGCTCCGCGAGCTCGTCCTCGGGAACGGCGAAGTTCGTGTGGCCCAGGAGCGACAGGTTCTTGAAGCGGACGTCCGCGGACGCGAGCTCGCTCGTCGCGCCGGCCGACTGGCCGAGGTTCACGATCGTCGCGCGCGGCGCGGCCGCCCGGACGGCCGCGGCGGCCGGCTCGCCCCAGAGCGGGTCGAAGACGTAGCTCGGGCCGACGCCGTCGAACGCCTCCCGGAAGGCGGCTACGAGGTCGCCTGCCTCGTCGAGGCGGATCGTCGCGTCCGCGCCGCACTCGGCGGCGCGCTCGAGCCCGGCGTCGCTGCGACCGGCCGCGACGACCCGCGCCGCGCCGAGCAGCCGCGCGGCCTGCACGGCGACGAGGCCGACGGAGCCCGTCGCGCCGAGGACGAGCACGGTCTCGCCCCCCGCGAGCGGCGCCCGCCAGGCCAGCGGCAGCCAGCCGGCGAGCCCCGCGATCCCGAGCGCGGCCGCGAGCGCTGGATCCACGCCCTCGGGCACCTCGATCGCCTTCGCGTCCCCGACGGCTGCGCGCTCGGCGATCGCGCCGTCGGCCGTGCGCCCGAGCGAGCCGCCGAAGAGCCAGACCGTCCTCCCGTCCGCCGTGCGGCCGACCGCCTCGCAGCCCGGCACGTACGGCAGGTCGGGATGTCCGGTCGCGAGGATCCCGCGCGAGACGGAGAGGTCGATCGGGTTGATCGGCGCGGCGAGCACCTCGATCGTCTCGCCGGCCGGCGCGGCCACCTCGGCCGGCTCGGGCACTCCCCCGACCTCGCGGATGAGCGCGGCCCGCATCAGCTGAAGGTCACGAGCGGCTCGTCCATCGCGGCGGCGCCCTGCTCGCACAGGCGCCGCGCGTCCGCCTGTGTGAGCGCCGGGCAGCCGGCCTCGCCGAACTCGCCGTCGGTCACGACGCTCAGCGTCTTCCCGAGCCAGCGGTAGCACTCCTGCCGCCCCGCCGGCTCGGCGAAGAGCTCGCAGCGCTCGACGAGCGCGACGTCCGCCTCGATCGACTGCCCGAGGAAGTTCTGCGCCTTCACGCCGTGGATGCAGGCCTGCGCGTCCGCCCCGCGCAGCCCGGCGCACATCGCGAGCTGAGAGCGCGGGTCGGCGGGGCCGATGACCGAGCCGGCCGTGATGCACCCC
This sequence comes from Thermoleophilia bacterium, assembly GCA_025930955.1. GTDB lineage: Bacteria > Actinomycetota > Thermoleophilia > Gaiellales > Gaiellaceae > JAICNY01. Next base: position 3,955 of record JAICNY010000145.1, on the reverse strand, counting down.
TCCCGCTGGATCCCCTCGAGCTCCGCGCAGAGGCGCTGGAGATCGGCGGTCACCGTGATCTCGCCCGGCGGGCGCGAGTCGACGTAGGCGCGGTACCAGCACGGGAGCACGTACCGCTCCGGCTGGTCGGCGCAGAGCCGGCGCGGGTCGTCGACGACCTCGGCGGGCTGCTCCGTCTCGTCGAGCCCCGCGACCGCGAACCAGTAGTCGTGGAACGCGCCCTGCGCGCAGTCGGGCGCCTCGCCGCCGAGCGCCGAGCAGAGGCCGAGCGCCGGGTCGAGCTCCTCGCCGGAGATCCGCATGAACGCGTGCCCGAACCCGTGGACGCAGCTGTAGCGCTGGTAGCGCGTCTCCGTGTCCTCGCAGACGTCGAGCGCGGTCTCCGGGGAGGACGCGTCGACCTCGGGCGCGACGCCGGTCACGAGGCCGTGCGCGAAGCCGGCCGAGCAGCCCGGGTCGTTCGACTGAGGGAGGTTGTCCATGAGCGACGCGAGCGTCACGCCCTCCGCGCGGGCGTATTCGCGCCCGACCGTGTGCATGATCCCGTGGCAGTTCGCGAGCAGGAAGCCGCCCTGCTCGCGCGCCAGCGCGTCGGCGCGGGCGGCGCCGTCCTGCGGGGTCTCGGCCGCCGACACGACCGCGGCGAGCTCCTCCCGGTAGCACGCGCGGGCGGCCTCGGCGTCCTCCTCGAGCTCGGCGCAGCGCTCGATGCCCGCGGCCGTGGTCGGCGCAGGCTCCGAGTCGCCCCCGCACGCGCCGACCAGCACGGACACGGCCGCGAGGGCCGGGACGAGGCCGACCAGGAGTCTCCCGCTCACGGCCGCGAAGGCTACGCGGGTCGGCCGAGCTCGGCGCGCACGACCGGAGCGACCTCCGTGGCGAAGAGCTCGATCGCGCGCAGCATCCGGTCGTGCGGCATCGAGCCGACGCTCAGCTGGAGCAGGAAGCGCTCGTGCCCGAAGAGCGAGTGCTGGAAGAGGATCTTCTCCGCGACGTCGGCCGGGCTCCCGACGAAGAGTGCGCCGCGAAGCGTCCGCTGGGCGTCGAAGTCGACCCGCGTCGTCGGCGGCCAGCCGCGCTCGCGGCCGATCCGGTTCATCGTCTCGGAGAACGGCCCGAAGGCGAGGTCGGCCGCCTCGTCGGCCGTGTCCGCGAGGAAGCCGTGCGAGTTGATCCCGAGCGTCAGACGGCCGTGGCCCGCCTCCTCCGCCGCGCGCCGGTGGAGCTCCGCGAACGGGACGAAGCGCTCCGGCAACCCGCCGATGATCGCGAGCGCCATCGGCAGGCCGAGCGCACCCGCGCGCACCGCCGATTCGGGCGTGCCGCCGACCGCGATCCAGACCGGCAGCGGCTCCTGCACCGGGCGGGGGTAGACGGGCTGATCCGAGAGCGGCGGGCGGTGGCGGCCCGACCACGTGACGCGCTCGCCCTCACGCAGCCGCAGGAGCAGGTCGAGCTTCTCGGCGAAGAGCTCGTCGTAGTCGCGCAGGTCGTAGCCGAAGAGCGGGAACGACTCGATGAACGACCCGCGCCCGGCCATGATCTCCGCGCGCCCGCCCGAGAGGAGATCCACCGTCGCGAACTGCTGGAAGACGCGGATCGGGTCGTCCGAGCTCAGCACGTTGACCGCGCTCGTCAGGCGGATCCGCCTCGTCCTCGCCGCCGCGGCGGCGAGGACGACGGCGGGCGCGGAGACGACGTAGTCCGGCCGGTGGTGCTCCCCCACGCCGAAGACGTCGAGCCCGACCTGGTCGGCGAGCTCGATCTCCTCGAGGAGGTTCTTCAGTCGCTCCTCGGCCGTGAGCCCGCTTCCGGGCGTCCGCTCGACGAAGGAGAAGAGCCCGAGCTCCACCGGCCGAGTTGTACCGGCCCGGAGGGGCGCCGCGCGCGGCGGCCCCCTCCGTCCGGCTCAGGCCTCGGCTACTTCTTGCCCTTGCTGCCGAGCGCCCGCGTCTTCAGCACGAACAGGCCGCGGTCCATCGAGCTGACCGTGACGACGTGCTTGTTCTTCCAGTACGGATAGTTGCTCCACGTCCCGCGGTCGAAGTGCGGGAGATCGTCCTCCGGCGAGACGTCGAAGTACGCCACCTCGCGGAGCGCGGGCGCGGAGACCCGGCTGATGTCGAGGACGCGCAGGCCCGCGGAGTAGTTCGACTGGTACACGTACTTGCCCTTCGTGTACATGTTGTGGTCGATCGCCGCGGTCTTGGGGTTCTCCCACGCGAGCGTCATCACCGGGGCGTCGAGGTCGCGGACGTCCCAGACGCGGGTGATCGTGTTGTTGCCGTGCTCAAGCTCGTCGAGCTCGTCACCGTGCAGGAAGTACGCCTGGTTCGGCGTGAGCCAGCCCTGGTGGCTGTACCCGTCCCCGTCGTACTCCGTGCGCGAGATCACGACCGGGTTCGCCTTGTCGGTCACGTCCACGATCGAGAGCGCGTTCGTGATCGGATCGCTTCCGGGCGGCGGGTTGTGGTGCACCTCCGCGTTCGAGTTGAAGCAGATCTCGCGACCGGCCCAGTCGGAGTCGGGGCCGTTGTAGACCACGCACTGCGTGTCGTGGATGTACCCGTGCTCGTCGAAGCAGCCGGCGAACGTCGGGTTGTCGGGCGTCGTGATGTCGACCATGTGGAGGCCGCCGGCACACGTGCCCGAGCCGATCGGGTACGCGAAGCCGGTGTCCTCGTTGATCGCGAGGTTGTGCGACCAGCTGATCTCGTCGTAATGCGCGGTCTCCGAGTAGATCGTGTACCCCGCGGGGTCGTTCCGGAGCTCGGTCAGGTCGAAGACCTGCATCCCGTGACCGGTCTGCTCCGAGACGACGTAGGCGTGGTTCGCGTAGACCTTGATGTCACGCCACCACGGGAACTGCGGGTCGAGCGTGTGCGCGGGCAGGATCCCGAGCACCTTGGGGCGCTTCTTGTCCGTGATGTCCACGAACACCGTGCCCTCGATGCCGCCCACGAGCGCGTACTCGCGCTTCGTCTGCGGATCGATCCAGCCCCACGTGTCGTTCACGAAGCTGAGCCCGAGCTCGGCCATGCCGACCTGGCTGAGCATGTCGATGTTCTTGCAGGCGTACGGACCGGCCGTCCCGCGCACGCAGCGCGCCCCCGTCTGGGGCTTCTTGCTCTTGCCCTTTCCGCCCTTGGCCGCGGCCTTCATCATCCCGGCCTGCTGCACGACCGCCGGCGAGCGCTTGCCCGCCTGCTTCGAGGCGTAGCCCGGCGCCATCAGCACGAGCGCTGTGGCGATACCGAGGAGCACGACGAGCGGTGCTCGTTTTCGCATGTATCTCCCCCTCCCTCCTGGTGTGAGGCCGCCGGCTCCCGCCGGGGGCCCTGACAGGCCGGGAAGTATGCCGAACCAGTGCGATTTTCGGTTGAGGTATGACGTCAGTCGGCGGCGAGCGCGGGCTCGGCGGGCGAGGCGTGGCCGGGCGGCTCCTCCGCGAGCCCGCGGAGGAGCGCCCCTCCCAGCACGGCCGCGCCCGCCACGAGCAGCGCGCCGAGCAGGAACGCGACGTGGAAGCCGCCGTTCAGCGCCGCGAGCTCGCTCCGGCCCGCGGAGAGAAGCGAGTCGGTGCGCGCGGCGGCGCTCGCCGCGAGCACGGCGAGCCCGAGGGCGCCGCCCATCATGAACGCGGTGTTCACAACGCCGGACGCGAGGCCGGACTCGCTCGGCTCGACCCCGCTCATCGCGGCGAGGAGCAGTGGGTTGAACGCGATCCCGGCGCCCAGGCCGAGGAGGAGCGTCGCGGGCAGGACGTCCACCAGGTAGTTCCCGTCGAGCGGCATCCGGCCGAAGAGCGCGAGCGCGATCGACATGAGCCCGAGCCCCGCCACGAGCGGCGGCTTGATCCCGAACCGCATCACGAGCCGGTCGGAGAGGAAGAGCGACGAGGCGCCCCAGAGGACCGTCGAGGGCACGAACGCGATCCCGACCTCGAGCGGGCTGT
>JAICNY010000150.1 GCA_025930955.1 Thermoleophilia bacterium | reverse complement strand
CCGGAAGCGGCAGGCGGCCGCCTTCGTAGCGCACGACCCGCGGCTCGATCCCGGCGGCCGGCGCGTCGGGCGAGACGTCCACGTGGGCGAGGAGCGCCATCGCCGGCACGTCGCGCTCGACCGTGCCCGGGAGCGTGGCCAGGACGTAGCCGTGGTCGTCGAGCTCCGCGTCGTCGAGCCCGAGCGCGCGGAGCTCATCGACGAGCAGCCGCGAGAGGTCGAGCTGCTTCGCCGTGCTCGGCGCCGTGTCGGACTCCGGGTCGGCCTGCGTGTCGATCCGCGCGTAGCGCAGGAACCGCTCGAGTGCGTCCGGCGCCAGCTCGCGCGCGAGGTCGGAGGGGTAGCCGTCCTCGCGCATGGCCGCACCCTAGCGAGGCGGCGGCTTCGAGCAGGCGGGCGGTGAGCCGACCGTTTTTGCGCATACCCCGAACGTAACATTGGCGCCGAAACGGCTTGGATGGGTCGCTCCGGGGCGCCCAGGGAGAAACGCGCTCTCCGGCGGTGCGAGATCGGTGCTAGGTTGGAATTGCGCGTTTGGCTCTCTAGCGTTGAAGCCGCCGAGGCTCTGCACCTTCCTCTTCGTCTGTCACACGCGGCCCGACCGCAGCAGGAGTCCGTCCGGATTTCCTGTCCTGTGAGATGAACCGAAGGAGCATCACATGCATGCGACCATTCGCCGCTACGACGGTGTGGACCAGAATCGCATCGTCGAGCTGACCGACAAGGTCAACGAGACGCTCGTTCCGAAGCTCAGCAAGATGCAGGGCTTCAAGGGCTACTACCTGATCGACGGCGGCAACGGCGTCTTCAGCTCGCTCGGGCTGTTCGAGACGTCCGACCAGGCCGAGGAGTCGACCAAGCTCGTCTCGACGTGGATCCGCGACGAAAGGCTCGAGTCCCTGCTTCCGAACCCGCCGAAGATCACGAGCGGCAGGGTCATGGCGCAGAAGAACGGCTTCGTAGCCGTCTAATCGCACCACCGCGTCACCGATCACCGGAGAGGGCCCCGACGGGGCCCTCTCTGCGTCTCCGACCGGGCTCGGGCGCTTGGAAGATCGTGACAGACTGGCGCCGTGATTCGCAGGGCGCTTCTCGCAGCCGCCGCCGCGGCTCTGACCGTTGCGCCCGCCGCCGCGGCGCAGACGGCCGACGAGACGGCGCTCGCGGAGCGCTACGCGCCGGTCGTCCGGCTCGTGGAGCAGGAGGAGGAGTGCGGTCCCGGCGAGCCGTACGAGCCGATCGACGTCGACCTGCTCTTCGACGAGCCGACCGTCGCCCTGCGCGGCCCCTGGAACGCCTTCGATCTGCTCGAGATCGGCCCGGCCGCCGAGGATCTGCGCGGCCGCTACGAGCACCACCTCGACTTCCCCGGCGACGCGCTCGACCCGCGCTGCGACTACGAGCGGTGGTCGCGGCGGCTGACGGAGGACGGCGAGCCGGCCGTCTACGCGAACGTGGCGACCGAGGAGGGGTACCCGGGCCGGCTTGCCCTCCAGTACTGGCTGTTCTACGTCTTCAACGACTGGAACAACCTCCACGAGGGCGACTGGGAGATGATCCAGCTCGTCTTCGAGGCGGGCGATGCGGCGGAGGCGCTCGCCGAGGAGCCGGTGCTCGTCGGGTACAGCCAGCACGAGGGCGCCGAGTCGGCCGAGTGGGGAGACGAGAAGCTCGAGCTCGTGGACGGCCGGCCGGTCGTCTACCCGGCGGCGGGGTCGCACGCGAACTTCTACGGCGACGCGCTTCACATCGGCAGCTCGGCCGAGGAGGGCGTGGGCTGCGACGACACGCGCGGGCCGCACGTCGAGCTCCATCCGCGCGTCGTCATGGTGCCGGGCGACCCGGAGGAGGCGGCGGAGGAGATCCCCTGGCTCGCGTTCGAGGGCCGGTGGGGAGAGCTCCAGCAGGCGTTCTACAACGGCCCGACGGGGCCGAACATGAAGGGGCAGTGGACGGAGCCGATCTCGTGGGCGGAGGACTGGCGGTCGAGGAGCTATGCGGTGCCGACCGGCGGCGCGCTCGGCACCGGGGCGACGGACTTCTTCTGCACGGCCGTCGGGACCGGCTCGATGGCGCTCGTCCGGCTCCTGCGGAACCCGCCGGTCACGCTCCTCCTGCTCGCGCTGCTCGCCGCCGTCGTGATCTGGGCGGCCGCGCGGGCGACCTGGACGCCGTCCGCGCCGCTTCGCGTGGCCCGCCGGCGCAGCTGGGGACAGACGCTCGCCGCCTCGGGGCGCATGTATGTCGCGCACGCGCCGCTCTTCCTCGGGATCGGACTGCTCCTGCTTCCGCTCGGCGCGGCGATCATGCTCTTCCAGGCGCTCGCGCTCGGCGGCCTCGGGTTCGTCGGGGTCGACACGTCCGGGGAGGCGGCCGGCGCGCTGGCCCTGCTCGTCGTCGTGATCGGAGCGACGCTCACGCTGCTCGGGGTGACGCTCGTCCAGGCGGCGACCGCACGGGCGCTCGTCGAGCTCGACGCCGGACGGTCGATCGGCCCCGTTCGGGCATACCGGCTCGCGTTCGACGACGTGCATACGCTCCTGCCGGCGCTCGGGTTCGCCGTCGGCGTCGTCGTCCTGCTCGGCGCCACCGGCGTGTTGCTGCCCGTCGCCGCCTGGCTCGCCGTGCGCTGGTCGCTCCTCGCGCCCGTCGTCGAGCTCGAGCGGCCCTCGCCGCTCGTGGCGCTCCGCCGCAGCGGCGAGCTTGTCCGGGGCCGCTGGCTGCGCGTCGGCACGCTCGCCCTCGCGGCCGCGGCGGCGCTCGCCCTCGGCTCCGTGCTCGGCGCGCTCCTCATCCTCGTGACCGCCGCGCCGCTTCCGCTCCTGAACGTCGTGGCGGGGATCGTCTACGTGCTCACGATCCCGTTCGTCGCGCTCGTGACCGCGTACGTCTACTTCGACGCCCGCACGCGCGCCGAGCTCGCGCCGCGGACGCCGGACGAGCTGCCCGCCGAGATCGAGCTCCGCACGGGCTGAGGCCGCCGATCGGCATGGGATCCCCCGGTTGCGGGGAGAACGCGAGGCGGACAACCGATCCTGGAGGGCACATGATCATCCTCGGCCTCATCCTGCTCGTCCTCGGCGCCGTGCTCGACGTCGGCATCCTCTGGACGATCGGAATCATCCTCATCGTCGTCGGCGCGATCCTCTGGATCCTCGGCGCGATGGGACGCACGGTCGGGCCGCGGGCCCACTACTGGTAGCGGGGCGGGGCGCCGCCCGGACGGACGGCGCCCCTTCCGCGTCTACCAGCTGGTTGGCTTTCCGGGCTGGAAGAGCCAGACGTCGAAGAACGCGTCCAGCTGCATCCCCGAGACCTCCTCGGCCGTCTCGATGAAGTCGGCCGTGGTGACGTTGCCGTACCTGTTCTCGACGTACCACGTGCGGAGAAGCTGGAAGAACGCCATGTCGCCGATCTTCCCGCGCAGCGCGTGGAGCGTCATGCCGCCACGATCGTAGGGCGGGCTCGAGAACAGAACCTCGGGCCCCGGCAGCGCGGCCGGCGGGGTCTGCCAGAACGAGCTCGTCGCAGGGCGCGCGTACTGGAGGTCGAACGACTGCTGCGCGGTCCGGATGCCGCGGTGCTCGAGCCAGAGCCACTCCGAGAGCCGGGCGAAGCCCTCGTTCAGCCAGATGTCCGGCCAGCTCGAGAGCGTGACCGCGTTCCCGAACCACTCGTGCGCGATCTCGTGCGCGAGGGTCGACTCGCCCGGCGTGTTCGAGTAGTTCGCCTTCGTCTGCGTCTCGAGCGCGTAGCCGACGTCCGGCGCGAAGTCCACGATCGCGCCGGTCGCGTCGAACGGGTACGGGCCGTACGTGTCGGTGAAGAACGCCATCACCGCCGGGATGTGGGCGAGCACCGCCGTGTTCGTGCGCCGCGGGTCGACGGCGACGTAGCTCGGGATGCCGCCCGCGAGCTCGGTGACGGTGAGCGAGAAGACGCCGTTCGTCGCCGTGGCGAGGTAGGGCGCCATCGGCATCCCGTGGCTCCACTCCCAGGTCGTCTTGCCGTTCTCCGTCTCCGAGGAGAGAAGGACGCCGTTCCCGAGCGCCGTGATCCCCTCGGGCACGGTGATCGAGATGTCGAAGAGCGCCTTGTCCGTCGGGTGGTCGTTCGCCGGGTACCAGCCCGGGGCGCCCTGCGGCTCGGAGACGACGAACGCGCCGTCGTCGGTCGGGACGAAGCCCTCGATCGACTCGTCCGGGTCGGTCACCTCGTGGGCCGTGCCGGCGTACTCGACGAGGACGACGAACGTCTCGCCGGTCTTGAGCTTCGGCCGCGGCACGACCGTCAGCTCCTGGCCCTCATGCGAGAAGGCCATGTCCTTGAGCGTCGGGCCGTTGTCCTTGCCGACCGCGACGCGCGACACCGCATAGAAGTGCCCCTCCTCGTCCTGCTTGCGCAGGTCGAGGTTGAACGCGTCGAGATCCTGCGTCGCGACGGCCGTGACGAAGGCTCTCCCGACGAGCGCGCGCGTGGCCGGCGTGTAGTCGAGGTCGAGGTCGTACGACTGGACGTCGTAGCCGCCGTTGCCGGCGAGCGGGAAGAACGGGTCGCCGAGCCCCGACGACCCGGGCGTGTAGCGCTCGTCGTCCGCGAGCGCCGCTCCCGCGAGCGTCCCGGTTGCGATGAGAAGCGTCACAAGCGCGAGCCCGAGCCGCCTCAGGTGCGATCCCCTCATGTCTCTCCCTTCCCGGGCCCGTTCGGCGGGCCCGGTCTCCCGGTGAGCCACTGACGTTAGGTGAAGATGATCTCGCCTCCCGCTGCAATATCGTAGAACTCGCCCACGGTCAAGACCTGCTCGACGTGCGGGACGAAGTCCGCCTCGGTGAGGCCGAACATCTCGACTGTCGCCTGGCAAGCGTAGAGCTTCGCGCCCGAGTCCGCGAGGAGCTCGAGGAACTCCGGCACGGGCGGGATGTCGAGCTTCTCCATCTGCCGGCTCATCATCCGCGTGGCGAACGCGGACATCCCGGGGAGCGCGCCGAGCAGCGTCGGCAGGTGCATCCCGGGGTTCCCGACCGTGGCGACCTTGAGCTTTCCGGCCCGGTCCTTCCGGATCGCGTCCAACCCGAAGAACGTGAAGAAGACGTTCGCCTCGATTCCCTCCATCCGTGCGCCGTTCGCGAGGATGAGCGCGGGATAGACGCCTTCGAGCGAGCCCTTCGAGACGATCACGGCGACCTTCTCGATCGTCGCGCGCGGCGCCTCGACGAAGACCGGCTCGGTGAGCGCGGTGGCCATCGTTTCCTCCTTTCCTAGATGCAGCCGCGCGGCTTGGGGACGCCGGCGATGCGCGCGGCGAGCTTGGCCGGCCCCTTGGGGAAGAGCTCGTAGAGCTCCTTGATCGGGACGCCCGACTCCTTTCCGAGCGCCCGCACGGAGGGCGAGGCGCCGCTCGCGAAGAACCGCTCGCGCATGAAGCGGACGACCTGTAGGTGGCGGTCCGTGAGCTCGGGGATCCCGTGCTCGCGCGCGATCTCCCGGGCGAGCTCCTCCGTCCACTGCGTCGGGTCGACGAGGAAGCCCTCGGCATCCAGCTCGACCGGTCCTGGGGCGATCTCGACGGTGGTCATGGTGGTCTCCTTTCGTCAGGCCGCCTTCGCCAGCTCCTTGCCGGCGAGCGGCATCGCGGGGCCGAGCCCCGGGAGCGGCCGGCCGGGCAGCAGCGCGTGCCAGTACACCCACGGGAACAGGCGCTTGCCGACGTGGTTCGCCCGCGACTCCCGCAGGAGCGCGAGCGGGCCGGCCGCGGTCGGGAAGCGTCCCGGCAGCGGCTCGGTCTCGTAGTTGAAGTCGATGAGGAGCGCTCGGCCGTCGCCCGTCTCGACGAAGCAGTTCGCGTGCCCGTCGTAGACGGCGTCGAGCCGCGCTCCGGCGAGGAAGCGGGTCAGGTTCTCGACGAGGATCTCGGCCTGGAAGTGCGTGACCGAGCCGGCCTTCGAGATCGGCAGGTCGGTCGCGTCGCCGAGCGCGAAGACGTTCGGCGCGACGTTGGCTTGGAGCGTGTGCGGGTCGGTCGGCACGAACCCGAGCGCGTCACCGAGCCCCGGCGAGCGCTCGACGTACGCGGCCCCGCCGTGGAGCGGGACGGCCACGAGCAGGTCGAACGGCACCTCACGCCCGTCGTAGGCGACGAGCGCCCCGCGGTCGGCGTCCACCTCGCCCGTGTTGAACTCGGTCACGAGCTCGATCCCGCGTTCCGCGAGGAGCCCGCCGAGGCGTGCCGAGGCGACCGGCTTCGTGAACGCGCCGTCGAGCGGAGTCGCGAGGACGATGTCGGAGCCGTCCCGCAGGCCGCGCTCACGCAGGTGCGCGTCCGCGAGGAAGGCGAACTCGAGCGGCGCGACGGGACAGGTGATCGGGAGGTCGACGACGTTCACGACGAGCCGCCCGCCGCGGAAGCGCGCGAGCGCGCCGCGGAGGGCGATCGCGCCGGGGAGGTCGTAGAACGTGAAGACGCGCTCCCCCCAGGCGGGACCGACGAGGCCCTCGGTCTCGCCCGGCTGGAGCTCGATCCCGGTGGAGACGACGAGGACGTCGTAGCCGAGCCTCGTCCCGTCCGCGAGCAGGACCCGCTGCGCGTCGGCCTCGACCGCCTCGACCCCGGTCTCGTGGAACCTGATCCCGGGCCGGAGCTGGGCGTGTCGCGGCCGGACGAGCCGCGCCGGATCGGCCCGGCCGAATGGGACGAAGAGGAGCCCGGGCCGATAGAGGTGGTCGTCGTCGCGGTCGACGACGTGGACCTCCAGCTCGTCCTCGCCGAAGCTGCGGCGCAGCCGGTTCGCGACGATCGTCCCGCCGGTGCCCGCGCCGAGGATCACGACCCGCTT
>JAICNY010000008.1 GCA_025930955.1 Thermoleophilia bacterium | reverse complement strand
GTGTCGCCCATCTCGCCCTCGATCTCCGCCTTCGGCGTCAGCGCGGCGACCGAGTCGACGGCGACGACGTCGAGCGCGCCCGACCGGATGAGGAGCTCGGCGATCTCGAGCGCCTGCTCCCCGTTGTCGGGCTGCGAGACGAGGAGGTCGTCGATGTTCACGCCGATGCGGCGCGCGTACGCCGGGTCCATCGCGTGCTCGGCGTCCACGAACGCGCAGATCCCGCCGCGGCGCTGCGCCTCGGCGATCACGTGGTAGACGAGCGTCGTCTTCCCCGAGCTCTCGGGGCCGAACACCTCGACCACGCGGCCCCGCGGGAGGCCGCCGATGCCGAGCGCCACGTCGAGCGACAGCGACCCGGTCGAGATCGAGGGGATCGCCACCTGGGCCTGGTCGCTCATCTTCATCACGGAGCCCTTGCCGTAGGCCCGCTCGATCTGGCTCAGGGCTGCGTCGAGTGCTTGCTCACGGTCCATCGGTCTCTCAGCCTCCTAGCGGGAATGCGTCCCGGATCGCGTACTGCGCCCCCGTCCGGCGCAGGACTGAAGTGTAGAGAGCGACATCGGACGGACTGACCCGCCCGAGGTCGGGCGGCGCGGGCGCGAGGCGCGGCCGTCGGCGGAAGCGCAGGACGGTCACGTGCGGGAGCCACGGCCGCTCCTCCGGCCGGTAGACGCCGATCCGCGCGAGCCGCTCCGCCACGTCTGCGGCGAGCCGCGTCGCCCGTCCGCCCTCGTCGCCGAGGGTGACCATGCCGACGCTCCGCGTCTCGCGATAGCGCTCGACGGTGAGCACCGGCGGCGCGGCGGCGCGGGCGGCCCCGGCGAGCTCCGCGGCGATCGCGTCCAGCTCGCCCGCGGGCCGCGAGCCGAGGAACGCGAGCGTGACATGGAGGTTCTCCGGCGGGACGAGCCGGGCGTCCCGTGCGCCGGCGAGCTCCACGGCGCCCCAGCGCGCGAGCCGCTCCACGGTCTCCTCCGGGAAGGGGAGCGCAACGAAGAGGCGGTGGCGGTCATCGCCCTCCACCCTAGGCGGCGGATGCGCACGGGAGTGCGCCGGGATGTGCCGATTCGGTGTCAGAGCCGTGCCAGAAGCGTGCGCGCCTCGTGGAGGGCCATCACGGCCGCGCGCTCGCGGATCTCCTCCCGGTCGCCCGGGAACCGGAACTCGCGTGCGGTTGCCCCTCCCGGCCCCTCCGCGGCGACGTGGACGAGCCCGACGGGCTTCTCCGCCGTGCCGCCTCGGGGGCCGGCGACGCCGGTGACCGCGATGCCGACGTCGGCACCGAGCGCCGCCCGCGCCCCGGCGGCCATCGCGCGCGCGGTCTCCTCCGACACCGCGCCGTGGCGCGCGAGCACGTCCTCCCCCACGCCGAGCCTGGCCGCCTTCACCTCGTTCGCGTACGCGACCACCCCGCCGAGGTACACGTCGCTCGCGCCCGCGACGTCGGTCAACCGCGCGCCCACGAGCCCGCCCGTACAGCTCTCCGCGGTCGCGAGCGTCAACCCGAGCTCCCGGCACCGGTCGAGGACGAGCGCCGCGACCGGCCGCTCGTCGCGCGCGAAGAGCGCGTCTCCGAACCCGGCCACGAGCTCGTCCTCGAGCGCGGCGGCCCGCTCCTCCCCGCCCGGGGAGACCAACAGGTCGACCTCGAGCTCGAAGTTGCGCGCACAGATCGTGAGCTCGACGCCGTCGCCCTCCCCGCCCGCGTGCTCGACCGCCAGCGCGACCGCCGCCTCGGGCACGGCGAAGAAGCGCAGGACCCGCTGCTCCCGCGGCCTTGCACGCGAGGCGAGGGCCTGTACGGGCGCCGACTCGACCACACGCGGCCAGAGCCGCCGCAGCTCGCCGGGCGGGCCGGGCAGCGTCACGGCGACGCGACCGTCCTCGTGCTCGAGAAGCAGCGCGGGCGCCGTTCCAGCGAGGCCGAGCGAAACCGCCCCTTCGGGGAGCGACGCCTGCTTCCGTACGCCGACCGCGAGCTCGGCGTACGGCCGTCCGAGCCGCTCGGCCACGGCCCGCGCGACGCCGTCGATATCCCGCTCGAGCTCCGCGTCGACGTGCAGCGCCCGCCCGGTCGCGCGCGCGAGGAGCTCGACCGTGCGGTCGTCGTGCGTCGGCCCGAGCCCGCCCGATACGACGCAGAGGTGGGCCGCGAGGCCTTCGCGGAGCGCCGCCTCGAGCTCCTCGGGCGCGTCGCCGACGAGCGTCCAGCGCGCGGGCTCGAGGCCGAGCCCGGTCAGCTCGCGCGCGAGGAACGGCCCGTTCGCGTCGCGGATCGCGCCGCGCGCGAGCTCGCTCCCCGTCAGGAGGATCGCGGCCCGCGGCCGGTCGCTCAATCCTGGGCTCGGACGCCCTCGGGCGTCACGATCACGACCGGCTCGCCGACGGGGAAGTCCCGCACGCGCCGGCCGTTCAGCCGGACGTTCAGGTTCTCCGAGGGCGCGTCGCCGAACTCGAGCCAGAGCCGCCGTCCGGTGAACCGCTGGGTCTCACCCTGGTAGATCGTCCCGGAGAAGACGACGTCGCCGTTCGGGGCGCCGCGCCGGACCGTCACCCAGCAGTCGCCGCGGCTCGCCACGAGCACGAGCGCGACGCTCGCGCGGTTCGCGGGCGGCGGCGCCGTCCCGGTCTCCTCCGTCGTCGTCTCCGGCTGCGCCCCGGTCGTCGTCCCGGGCCCGAGGCCCGCGGTCGGCGAGACGTCCGGCCGGCCCTCCGAGAGGGTGAACGCGACGACGACGAGCACCGCCACGGCGACGATCCCGGCGAGCGCGGCGACGACGAGGTTCGACTCGGCCGCGCGCCGCCGCCGCCGGCGCGCGGGCGGCGAGGCGATCGGCGGCTCCTCCGCCGCGGAGAAGCGGGAGTTGTACTCGTCGACGTAGAGCTGCCCGTCGAGGCCGAGGTACTCGGCGTACGTGCGGAGGAAGCCCTTGACGTACGTCTCGGAGGGGAGCACCTCGAAGCGCTCGTCCTCGAGCCCCTGGAGGTACTTCGCGCGGATCTTCGTGTCGTCCTCGACGCGCGCGAGGTCGAGCCCCTGGCGGAGCCGGGCTTCACGCAGGCTGTTGCCGATCTCGAACATGGCCTCTAGGGGGTGGTGCGGCGGAGCAGCTTGCGATTGTAGCTTCCGTGGCGACCGACCACGCAGGTCGCTACCACGGGGCCTCCGTGAGCCCGTCCGTCTGGACGAGCACGAAGAAGACGATCAGGGCCACGACGGCCGCGGCCGCGCAGAGGAGCGCGAGCCCGGCGACGACCCGCGCGAGCCCCGCGATCGCCGTCCCGCCCGACCGCCCGAGCGTGCGCTGGTGCCGCATCCGTGCACGGTTCGCGAGCACGAGGGCCAGGAGGGCGAGGACGACGACGACCGGGATCCCGTACGCCGCCTCGAGCCAGCTCACCTCGAACCGCGTCTGCGCGACGTACCCCGTGCCGGCCACCGCGCCGAGCGCGAGCAGGGCGACGAGGAGCGCGAGGAAGGCGACCGGGTTCCGCACCGGCGGCGACTCTACCGGCCGCGCTGGCTACTGCTTCACGTACGGCCGCCCGACGGCCGCCGGCGGGCGCGAGCGCCCGATCACGCCGACGAGCGCGATCAGCACGAGCACGTATGGAAGCGTCGAGAGGAGGTTCGCGGAGATGTCCGCCTCGCCCTGGAGCCGCTGCGCGAGGCCGCTCGCGAAGCCGAACAGGAGGCACGCGCCGAACGCGCCGACCGGGTGCCACTTCCCGAGGATGACGGCCGCGAGCGCGATGAAGCCGCGCCCGCCGCTCATGTTCTCGTTGAACGAGCCCCCGAAGCCGAACGAGATGTACGCCCCGCCGAGCGAGGCGAGGATCCCCGAGAGGATGACGGCCCCGTAGCGGATCTTGTAAACGGAGATCCCCACCGTCTCGGCGGCGCGCGGGTGCTCGCCGACCGAGCGCAGCCGCAGGCCGATCGGCGTCTTGAAGATGACGGCCCAGGAGAGGACGACGATGACGATGATGAGCCACGTCATCACGCTCAGGTCGCCGAACACGGGCCCGACGAACGGGATGTCCTTGATGAACTGCGGCATCGACACGTCCGGGATGCGGGGAACGTCGGACGGCGTTCCCTCGGGCCCGTAGATCGAGCGGAAGAGATAGCCGGTCAACCCGAGCGCCAGGAAGTTGATCGCGAAGCCGATCACGATCTGGTCGGCGCGCATCGTGATCGTGAAGAACGCGTGGATGAGCCCGAACGTCGCCCCGGCGATCATCGCGCCGACGATCCCCAGCACCCACGAGCCCGTCTCCGCGGCCACGTAGATCCCGAAGAACGCGCCCGCGAGCATCATCCCTTCGAGGCCGATGTTCACGATCCCGGAGCGCTCGTTGAAGATCCCGCCGATCGCGGCGAACGCGAGCGGCGTCGCGAAGCGGAGCGTGGCGGTCACGAGTCCGACCGAGACGACCGCCTGGAGCGAGCTCTCGTCACGGCCCTGCGCCCAGAGCGCTGCCGCGATCCCCAGACCGGAGACGGCGATCGCCCAGATCCCGAGCTTCCGCTCGTCGCGCATGAGCGCCCAGAGGCCGGCGAACGCGCCGAGCAGGCCGACGGAGATCGGGATGCCGGCCGCGCGGATCGTCCACGGCGGCAGCGCGAGCCAGAACGCGAGGATCCCGAGCGCGATCCCGAGCAGTGCGATCGCCCGCGGCTCGGTGAGCCGGCGGAGACGGTCGGCGAGAGGGCGCTCGGCGGCGTCGATCGTCGCCATCAGGCCTTCAGCTCCGGCTGGACGCGGGCGGGGCCGCCGAACCCGAGCCGCTTCCGCGCGCCCCAGATGTAGACGATCAGGAGCTCGGTCGCGACGAACAGGATGATGAGCGCCTGGATCAGCGTCGAGAGGTGGATGGCGAGCTCCGGCGGGAAGACGGCCGGGTCGAGCTGGCGCGCGGACGTGCCCGTCTGGAGCGCGGCGAAGAGGAGCGCGGCGAGGAAGATCCCCACCGCCTTGTTGCGCCCGAGCAGCGCGACCGCGATCCCGGTGAACCCGACCGCCGAAATCTGGATGTCGTTCGTCGCCACGGTGTACTTCCAGCCGAGCATGTCGAGCGAGCCGGCGAGCCCGGCGAAGGCGCCGGCGATGGCGAGCGCGAGGAAGTAGCTCCGCCCGACGGAGATGCCGCCGTAGCGGGCCGCCTCGGGGTTGAAGCCGACCGCGCGCACCTCGTAGCCGAGCGTCGTGCGGTTGAGAAGAAGCGTGTAGACGACGAGCGCGGCGATCGAGACCAGCACGCCGATGTGGAGCGGCTGGAGGCCGGTCGAAAGCGGGAAGGCGGGCAGATGGACCGCGTCCATCACCGGGTCGGAGCGCGGGATCGACTCCTGGGCGCCCTGCAGCGGCCCGCCGAGCTCGAATAGGTACTGGCCGCCGTAGATGGCGATCCAGTTCAGCATGATCGTCGTGATCACCTCGTGGGCGCCGACGGTCGCCTTGAGGATCCCGGCGATCCCGCCCCAGATCACCCCCGCGAGGATCGACGCGCCGATCGCGATCAGGATGTGGAGGAAGCTCGGCGTCCCGGAGAGGCTCGTCCCGACGAGCACGGCCGCGTAGACACCGACGAGGTACTGGCCCTGGCCGCCGATGTTGAACATCCCGCAGCGGAAGGCGAACGCGACTGCGATCGCCGTCAGGACGAGCGGCGTGAAGATGATGAGCGTCTGCTGAAGGTCGGCCCACGCGCCTCGCCTGTCGTCCTCGGAGATGTACGAGAGCGGGTTGAGCCCGGTGCCCTCGAAGATCGCCTTGTACGCGCCGAGCGGGTTGTGGCCGGTCGCGGCGACGACGAGCCCGCCGACGAGGAACGCGAGCACGGTCGAGGCAACCGGAATGGCGATGCCGCCGACGGCGGTTCCGAACCATGCGCCAACCGACTCGGTGAAGGAGCGCGGCGCGTCCTCCGGATCGGGGGCGTTCTCGGCCGGCCCAGGTGTCTCCGGCGGCCGCCGCTCCCGCTCGGTCACGCCGCCGCCTCCTGCTCGCGCCCACCGCCCGTCATGGCGATCCCGAGCTCCTCCTCGGTCACGTCGGGCGAGTACTCGCCGACGATCCGGCCCTCGAACATGACGAGGATGCGGTCGGAGAGGGAGAGAACCTCCTCGAGCTCGAAGCTCACGAGGAGGATCGCGCGACCCTCGTCGCGCTCGGTGACGAGACGCCGGTGGACGAACTCGATCGCGCCGACGTCGAGCCCGCGGGTCGGCTGCCCGGCGAGCAGGATGGCGGGATCCCGACTGACCTCGCGCGCGACGACGACCTTCTGCTGGTTGCCGCCCGAGAGCGACGCGGCCGGCGTCTCGGGGCCCCCGCCGCGCACGTCGAACTCCTTGAGGATCCGCCGCGCCTTGGCGACCATCTTGCGGGGGTAGAGCCAGCCGAACCGCGACTCGGGCGCCGTGCGGTAGTCGTGGAGGGAGAGGTTCTCGGCGAGCGTGAAGTCGAGGACGAGGCCCCGCAGATGGCGGTCCTCCGGGATGTGGCCGACGCCCGCGTCGAGCGACTCGCGTGCGCTCGCGCCGGCCACGTCCTTCCCGGCGACGACGATTCTCCCGGCGCGCACCTTGCGCAGGCCGGCGATCGCGTCCACGAGCTCGCTCTGCCCGTTCCCGTCGACGCCCGCCAGGCCGACGATCTCGCCCGCCCGCACCTCGAGGGAGACGCCGCGCACGGCCGGAAGGCCGCGCTCGTCGTCCACCTCGAGGTCGGTCACGGAGAGCACCGGGTCGCCGGGGTGCGCGGGCGGCTTGTCGACGCGCAGGAGCACCTCGCGGCCGACCATGAGCGTCGCCAGGCCCTGCTCGGTCGCGCCTTCGCGCGGAACGGTCTCGATCGTCTTCCCGCGGCGCAGGACGGTGATCCGGTCGGCCACCTCGAGCACCTCGTTCAGCTTGTGCGTGATGAAGACGATCGACTTCCCCTCGGCCTTGAGCGACTCGATGATGTCGAAGAGCTCGCGTGCCTCCTGCGGCGTCAGGACCGCGGTCGGCTCGTCGAGGATGAGGATCTGGGCACCCCGGTAGAGCGCCTTGAGGATCTCGGCGCGCTGCTGCTGGCCGACGGAGATCGACTCGACGCGCGCCTCGGGCCGCACGGCGAGGCCGAACTGCTCCGAGAGCTCGCGGACGCGCTTCTCGGCGCCTGCGATGTCGATGAACGGGCCCTTGTGCGGCTCCGTGGCGAGGACGATGTTCTCCGCCACGGTCATGACCGGGATGAGCATGAAGTGCTGGTGCACCATCCCGATTCCGAGGTCGATCGCCCGGCTCGGCGAGTCGATCCGGACCGTCTCGCCGTTCAGCCGGATCTCGCCCTCGTCCGGGTGGTAGAGCCCGTAGAGGATGTTCATGAGCGTGGACTTGCCGGCCCCGTTCTCGCCGAGGAGCGCGTGCACCTCGCCCTTGGCCAGCTCGAAATGGACGTCGTCGTTCGCGACCACGCCCGGGAAGCGCTTGGTGATTCCCTCGAGCTCTAGGAGCGGCCGGTCCGCCATGGACGCATGAGCAAAGGGGCGCCCCGGCCGGCCGGGGCGCCCCTCCGCTTCGTCTATTCGACCGTCTCGGGGATCTCGATTTCGCCCGCGATGATCGCGTCCGTCTGCGCCTGCGCCTCGTCGACCGCCTCCTGCGGCGCGTTGGCGCTCGTCTCGCCCATCCCGACCCCGTCCTCTGCCAGGCCGTAGGACGTCGTCTCGCCGCCCGCGAACTCACCGTTCACGAGCTGCTCGATCGTCGAGAAGACGGCGACGTCCACGCGCTTCACGGCGCTCGTCAGGACGTAGTCGCCGAGGAAGGCCTGGTCGGCGTCCACGCCGATGCCCCAGACGCTCTCCTCGTTCGCCGCGTCGAGCGCGCCGAGCCCGCAGCCGCCCGCGACCTGGAAGACCACGTCGCTGCCGCGGCTGATCTGGTCGAGTGCGACCTCCTTGCACTTCGCCTGGTCGACGAAGTCCTGGGAGTACGCATTCAGCGTCTGCACCTCCGCGTTCGCGTCCGTCGCGCCCTTCTGGAAGCCGGCGATGAACCGGTCGACCGGTGGGATCTTCTGGCCACCCACGCTCGATACCGTGCCGCTCTCGGTCACGAGCCCCGCGAGGTAGCCGACGAGATAGCCGGCCTCCTGCTCCTTGAAGAGCACGCCCTGCGCGTTCGGGAGCGCCGGGTCGAAGGCCGCGTCGATGATCGCGAAGTTGGTTTCCGGGTAGGTCTCCGCAGCCGTCGCGGTCGCCTCCTGCATGAGGAACCCGACCGAGATGATCAGATTGAAGCCCTCGTCCGCGAGCGTTTGGAGGTTGGGGATGTAGTCCGCGTCCGACTTGGACTCGAGCACGCGGATCTCCACGCCGAGCTCGCTCTCGGCCTGCTGCAGGCCCTGGTACGCGAGCTGGTTGAACCCGCGGTCGTTCAGCCCGCCGATGTCGGTCACGAGGCCGACCCGGAACTGCTCCTCCTCACCGCCCTCGTCGGTCTCGGCGGCCGTGTCTCCGGCACCGTTCCCGTCGTCGTCGTCGTCGCCGCCGCACGCCGCCGCGCCCAGAGCGAGCACGAGGCCCGCGAGCAGAAGAGCAAGCCAGGGCAGCCTTCTCGAAGCGTTCACCGAACCTCCCCTCTCATCCGCACCTTGGTCATCGAATTGGCCGCGATGCTACTCCACCACGGCCCTCCATTACTAGGACGCCCGACCGATCGGACGGTTAGGTTCGCTCAGGCTTCGGACGGATGACCGGCCAGCGCGTGCTCGAGCTCGGCCTCGCCGACGAGCACGCGGCGGGGCTTCGAGCCCTCGTAGCCGGAGATGATCCCGCGCCGCTCGAGCATGTCGATCAGCCGTCCGGCGCGCGTGTAGCCGACGCGCAGCCGCCGCTGGAGGAGCGAGACTGAGGCGGTCTGCGTCTGCACGACGATCTCGATCGCGCGCTCGAGGAGCGGGTCCTCGTCCGGGTCGAAGTCGCCCTCCTCGTCGCCCTCGGTCACCTGGACGCCGGGCGCCTCGAGGAGCGTTTCGTCGAGCTCCTGCTCCCGCTGGCCGCGGCAGGCCTCGACGACGAGCGCGATCTCCTCGTCCGAGACGTACGCGCCCTGGACGCGCTGGAGCCGCGACGTGCCGAGCGGCTTGAAGAGCATGTCGCCCTGCCCGAGGAGGCTCTCCGCGCCGGACGTGTCGAGGATCACGCGGCTGTCCGTCTGCGACGAGACGGCGAACGCGATCCGGCTCGGGACGTTGGCCTTGATCATCCCGGTGATGACGTCGACCGACGGCCGCTGCGTCGCGAGCACGAGGTGGATCCCGACGGCGCGGCTCTTCTGCGCGAGCCGGATGACCGCGTCCTCGACCTCCTGCGGCGAGACCATCATGAGGTCGGCGAGCTCGTCGATCACGACCATGAGGTACGGGAGGGGCGCCTCGCCACGCTCGCGGAGGACCCTGTTCAGCTCGGAGAGGTTGCGCGCGCGGGCGATCGACATGCGCTCGTAGCGGCGCTCCATCTCCGTGAGGACGTTCGCGAGGACGGCCGCGGCCGCCTTGGGGCTCGAGACGACGGGCGTGAGCAGGTGCGGGATCGATTCGTAGAGCCCGAGCTCGACGCGCTTCGGGTCGACGAGGATCATCCTCACCTCGTCCGGCGTCGCGCGCAGGAGGACGGAGACGAGCATCGTGTTCAGGCAGCCGCTCTTCCCCGAGCCGGTCGTCCCGGCGATCAGGAGGTGCGGCATGCGCGCGAGGTCGGCCCACACGGACGCGCCCGAGATGTCCTTGCCGAGCCAGACGCTGACCGGGCTCGCGTTCGCCGGCATCGTGTCGAAGATGTCGCCGAGCGTCACGATGTTCGGCGCGAGGTTCGGGACCTCGACGCCGACCGCCTGCTTGCCCGGGATCGGCGCGAGGATGCGGATCTCCGTCGTGGCGAGCGCGTACGCGAGGTCGTCCTTCAGGTTCGAGACCTTGCCGACCTTCGTCCCGGGCGCGAGCTGGAGCTCGTAGCGCGTGACGCGGGGCCCCGAGACCTGGCCGATCACGGTCGCCTCGACGCCGTGGCTCGCGAGCGCGGTGACGAGGGCCTCCGCGGTGCGCTCGGTCGCCTTCGCGGGCTGGCCGTCGGACGGGCGGGACTTGCGGAGGAGCGACGGGTCCGGCAGGCGGTAGTCCGCGTGCTCGAGCGGCGGCCGGTCGTCCGGGAAGAGCGACGGCTCGCTCGGCTCGTCGAGATCGTCGAGCGCCTCCGGCTCCTCGTGCGCGAGCTGGTCGACGAGCGCCGGGGCGAGCGCGAGCGCCTCCTCGTCGCGCACCACGTCGGGGAAGGACTTCTCGCCGTCGACGGGCGGGCCGGCGGGCTCGGGGGCGAACGGCGCGGGCGGGCGGTTCGCCGCCGCGGCCTCGATCGCGGCGCGGCGCGCCTCGCGGGCGCGGTCGTGCGCGGCGCGGGCGGCCACCGCCGAGCGCCGCAGGAGCGCGCCGACGGACGCCCCCGTGAGGAGGAGGATCCCGGCGGAGAGGAGGAAGGCGCCGAGCAGGAACGCCCCCGTCGCACCGAGCAGGCGGCCGAAGACGGCGTCGGAGAGGCCTCCGAGCGCGCCGCCTCGCTCGTCCCCGAGCAGGACGAGGAGGCCGACGGAGAAGATCGCGATCCCGGTCCGGAACGGACGGACGTCGACGAGCTCCGAGCGGGCGACCATGAGCCCGCCGACGGCGACGAGGAACGGCGGGAGCGCGATGCGGGCGCCGCCGATCGCTGCGTCGAGCCAGGCGTCTACCCGCTCGCCCACCTCGCCGCCGTCCCAGCCGGCGAGGAGGACGGTCCCGAGGAAGAGCCCGAGCGCGAGCAGCCCGAGCCCTACGAGCTCGGGATGCGCGGTGCCCTTTGCCCGCCGCTGCTTCCGCTTCGTCTTCACGCGCGCCGGCGAGCGGGGACGCGTCTTCGCGGGCGTCTTCTTCCGGCCCATGCAGGCGCTATTCGCGCGGCGGAGCGCCGCTCCTGCCCGACTCAGCCGAGCGACGAGATGCGCTCGACGAGCAGTTCGACGAACGCGTCCGCGTCGATCCCGACGCCGACGCGCGCGTTCGGCTCCTGGCCCGTCCGGCGCCAGAGGTCGACGACCGTGCGGCCGCGGCAGAGCTCGGACGCGCAGTCGATCTCGACGTGGCGGTGCTCGGTGCGGACGATCCCCGGACGGATGACCTCGGCGACCGCGACCGCGTCGTGGATCGGCGAACCGGCGAAGCCGTAGATCTGCTCGTGGAAGCGATGGAAGAAGTCGAAGAGCTCGGCGACGAAGCGCCCCGCGCGGCCGGCGGCGCGGAGCTCCTCGACGCGGTCCGGCATGAGGAGCGCCGCGTGCGTCACGTCGAGGCCGACCATCGTCACGTCGAGCCCGCTCGAGAAGACGCGCTGCGCGGCCTCCGGGTCGGCCCAGACGTTGAACTCCGCGGCCGGCGTCACGTTCCCCTCGGCGATCGCGCCGCCCATGAGGACGATGCGCTCGATCCGCTCCGCGGCCTCCCGGTGGCGCGCGAGCAGGAGGCCGATGTTCGTCAGCGGGCCGACGGGGACGAGGGTGACCGGGCGGTCGAACGCGGCGAGGCGCTCGGCGATGAAGTCGACGGCGTGGACGTCGAGCGGCCGTCCGCGCGCCGGCGGGAGGTCGGGGCCGTCGAGCCCTGTCTCCCCGTGCACCTCGGGAGCGGCGTGCTGTGCGCGCACGAGCGGCCGCTCGGCGCCGGCCGCGACGGGGATCTCCGCCCGTTCGACGTGCTCGAGCGTGCGAAGAGCGTTCGCTGTCGTCTTCGCGAGCGTCTGGTTCCCGGCGACGGTCGTCACGCCGAGAAGCTCCACCTCGGGGCTCGCGAGCGCGAGCAGGAGCGCGATCGCGTCGTCGTGCCCCGGATCGCAGTCGAGAATGATCGGTGTAGGCGCGGTGCTCACGCGGCCAGTATCGCGTCCACTTCGGCGGCGGTGGGCAGGGAGGGTTGCGCGCCGGGACGGGACGCCGCGATCGCGCCGGCGGCGCACGCGCGCTCGAGCGCCTCGTCACGCGGCCGGCCCTCGGCGAGCGAGACGACAAGGCAGGCGGTGAACGCGTCGCCGGCCGCGGTGCCGTCCACGGCGGTGACGCTCGGCGGGGTCGCGCGGGCGACCTCCTCCCCACCTTCGAGGAGGAGCGCGCCGTCGGCGCCGAGCGTGAGGGCGAAGAGCGGCCCGAGCGGGCTCGAGCCGAGCGCGTCGAGCTCGAAGCTGTTGGCGACGATCAGGTCGCAGCGGGCGAGCGTCTCGGGCGGGACGTCGCGCGCCGGCGCCGCGTTCAGCGCCGTGAGCCCGGTGGACGTCTCCGTCGCGCGGGCCACAGCCTCGAGCGGGATCTCGAGCTGGGTCAGCACGGCGTCGGCCCCGGTCGCGTCGGCGTCCGCCGCGTCGAGGCGGCGGTTCGCCCCAGGGACGACGACGATCTGGTTGTCGCCGCCCTCGGAGACCACGATGAGCGCGAGCCCGGTCGGCTCGTCGTCGACGCGCCGCAGGCCGCTCAGGTCGACGCCCGCCTCCTCGAGCCCGGCCGTCGCCAGGCGTCCGTGCTCGTCGTTCCCGATGCAGCCGACGAAGCGGACGTAGGCGCCGAGCCGCGCCGCCGCGACCGCCTGGTTCGCGCCCTTCCCGCCCGGGACGCGCTCGAAGTCGCTCGCCGTGAGGGTCTCCCCCGGTCTCGGCAGCCGCTCGCAGAACGCGACGAGGTCGAGGTTGCAGCTTCCGACGACGATGACGGACGGCCCGGCCACGCGGCCGATTCTGCCCGGCGGAGGCGGAGGGGCGCCGGCGGACCCGGCGCCCCTCCGCGAGAAGGACGGCCGTCTAAGCGGGCGCGAGCGCCGCGCAGGCGTCCTCGAGATCGCCTTCCGTGCTGTGCTGCGGCTCGAGAATGACCTCTCCGGTCGTCTCGTTGACCTTCAGGACCCCCGTGAAGCCGAACGGGAGCTGGCCGATGATCATGAGGATCTCGAACCCGTCGGGAGTCCGTCTCACCTGATCGGCCCCGACATCCCGGAAGCGGTAGGTCCTGCCGTTCGCCGTCGCGGTCAGCGCGATGTTCAGCGTGCGGACGGCGACGACACCTGTCCCCTCGCCCCCCGACTCGATCACGACCAGGTGCCCCTTCGCGTGCGTGGTGACCGGGAAGCCGCACGCCTCCGTCAGGAACTCGTCGGGGGTTGTCTCGTCGACTTCGATCCGCTCGACCGTCGGCCGTGCACCGACGGCCGGTACCGCGAGAGCCAGAGCGGCCAGCCCGCTCGCCAACGCCGCAACCGGAACCCGTCTACCCATTCTCCGCTCCTTCCGTGGAGATCGCCGCTGCGGCCCGGCGATATTGGTGGGCGGGGGATATCAGATCGCGGCGATCAGCACGAGCAGCGGGTTTGTGCGGCGCCGGCCGACCGCGACGACCCGAGCTCGACCGGGCGTCACGTGCCAAGAGCCTTGACACGCTCGAGCGGTCGTGAAACGGTCGCAACGATTGTCACGTTCGCTCGGGCCGCAGCCGCGGACGTCCATGTCGACGACAGGGGGAGAATCGCATGAACGGACGGAGAGTGATGGGTCTCGTGACGGTGGTGGCCGCGGCCGTCTCACTGGCGCTTCCGGCGGGATCGGCGGCGAAATCGCTCGGCGCCTGTCCGAGCGGCGGCGACTGGCAGCGCGTCACGGTAGAGAGTCTCGGGATCACGCCGGAGATCGCCTCGGGCATCGCGTCGCTCGACGGCAACGGCGACGGGCTTACATGCATCTTCGCGTATCCGGGCGCCGACCCGTCCGGCTCGCCGGGAGCCTTCATTTTCCGCGACAACACGGTCAAGGGACCTTAGACGGCAGGCGTCTCGGGGGCGGATCGTGCGGCGGCCGCCCCCGAGCGCCGTGGGCGGCGAGGGCGCCGCGGCCCTCGACGGCCCAGTCGTGAGGTCTCGACGCGGGGTCTGACCCCGTAAGCACGGGCGCGTGACAATTCCGTGACGGGTTCGCGCCGCAGAAACACCCGCTCCGAGCAGGGATGTCACACAATCGGCACGGATTCTCAGGCGGTTTGGCGCGGGGTCTGACCCCATTACGGGCGCCGACCCGCTAAGCGCGCGCGAGTAGCTACGCGGCGAGCGCGCGGAGGTCGTCCACTGCGCCCCCGTAGAGGTTCTCGCGGAGGTCGAAGAGCCCCGCCCAGAGCTCTGAGCGGTGCGGCAGTGAGCCCATCCGGGCGGACGTCCCGAGCCCCTGGAGCGCCCGCACGAGCACCGCGAGCTCGAGATACGCCTGCGCCACGCGCGCCGGCGAGGCGCTCACGCCCGCGCGCCGAAGCGTCGCGTCCCACTCGACGACCTCCCCGGCCCCCGGCTCGCCGTACCACGAGCGGCCTTCCGCCTCGTCCGCCTGAAGCTCCACGAGAAAGCGCCCGAGCGGCCCCTCGAGCCCGGCGAGCGCGGTCTCGACCCGCTCGGCTGCGCGCCGGAGCGCCGCCTCCCGCCGCCCGGGCGTCGTCGGATCGGGCTCGCCGCGAGCCCAGCGGTCGAGCAGCCGGCAGAACGCGAGCGCCGACACCTCGGCCGCCGCGAGCGCCGAGACGAGCCGCGTCGCGGTCGCCTCCGACACGTCGTACGAGCGCAGGAGCCCCGCCCAGGAGTGGCCGCCGTTCTCCGTCATCTCACTAGTCTTAGCGGAAGATCCCGCGAAGGGGGGCGTCAGACCTCGACGACGACGGGCAGGATCATCGGCCGACGCCGCGTGCGCTCGTAGACGAGCTTGCCGACCGCGTCGTGGACGTGCTCCTGCAGGAGCTTCAGCTCCTCGATGTCCTGCGCCAAGAGCTCGGTGACCGTTCGCTCGACCTCCTCGCGCGCCTCGTCGAAGAGCGGCCCCGGCTCCGAGAATCCGCGCGCGATCACCTCGGGCGCGGCGGCCCGCCGGCCGTTCTCGCTCCCGACGGTCACGACGACGATCAGGACGCCGTCCTCCGACAGGTGCCGCCGGTCGCGAAGCGCGACGTCGCGCACGTCGCCGACGCCGAGCCCGTCCACGAACGTCGAGCCGACGTCCAGCGTGTCCACGAGCCGGATGATCCCGCCGCGCAGCTCGACGACGGAGCCGTTCTCCGCGAGCACGATCCTGTCCTCGGGGATCCCCGCCTCGCGCGCGAGCCGCGCGTGTGCCGCGAGCATGCGGAACTCCCCGTGCACCGGCATGACGTTGCGCGGCCGGAGCAGCGCGAGGATCGTCCTGAGCTCCTCCGCGTTCCCGTGCCCGGACGTGTGCACCGGCGCGATCTCCTCGTGCAGGACGGTCGCGCCGCCCTTGGCGAGCCGGTTGATCGTGTCGTGGACGCGCAGCTCGTTCCCCGGCACCGGCTTCGCGGAGAGGATGACCGTGTCGCCCTCCTGGATCTCGACGTGCTGGTGGTCGCGGAACGCGATCCGGGTGAGCGCGGACATCGGCTCGCCCTGGCTCCCAGTGCAGAGGATCATCGTCTCCTCCGGTCGGAGCTCGGCGAGCACGTTCGGCTTCACGAGCAGGTCGTCGGGCACGCGGACGTAGCCGAGCGAGCGCGCGATGTTGACGTTCTTGCGCAGCGAGCGGCCGATGAGGCACACCTTCCGCCCCGTCTCGAGCGCGACGTCGATCGCCTGCTGCACGCGGTGGACGTTCGACGCGAAGGACGCGATGAGGACACGCCCCTCGAGCGGCGGGATGATCTGGCGGAACGCCTCACCGACCGTGCGCTCCGACTTCGTGACGCCCGGCCGCTCGGCGTTCGTCGAGTCGCCGAGCAGGAGGTCGACGCCCTCGTTCCCGAGCGACGCGAGCTTCCCGACGTCCGTGCGGAAGCCGTCGACCGGCGTGTGGTCGATCTTGTAGTCGCCCGTGTGCACGATGCGCCCGCCGGGCGTGTCCAGGACGACCGCGACGGAGTCCGGGATCGAGTGCGCCATCCGGACGAACTGCACGCGGAACGGCCCGATCTGCACGGGATCCGCCTCCGGCTCGGCCTCGACGAGGTCGGCGGCGTTCCCGAGCCCGTGCTCGTCGAGCTTCGCCTTCACGAGCCCGAGCGTGAGCTTCGTGGCGTGGATCGCCGGCGCGCCGACCTCACGGAGGAAGTACGGGAGCGCGCCCACGTGGTCTTCGTGGCCGTGCGTCAGGATCACGGCCCGGATCTCGTCGCGCCGGTCCTCGAGCGGCCCGAAGTCCGGGAGGATGAGGTCGACGCCGAGATGCTCGTCGCGTGGGAACGAGAGGCCCGCGTCGATCACGACGATGCCGCCCTCGCTCTCGACGACCGTCATGTTCTTGCCGACCTCGCCGAGCCCGCCGAGCGGGATGATCCGTGTCCAGGACATGTTCGGAGCCTATCCGCGCGCCGATGCCGCGGCGGCGCCCGAGAGCACGCCGCCACGCTCGAGGCAGGCGCGGATCCGCCCGCGCTCGCCCTCGTCCGCCTCGACGAGCGGGAGACGCACGCGGCCGAGCTCCCAGCCGGTCATCGCGAGCGCGGCCTTGATCGCGATCGGGTTCGTCGCGACCTTGAGCAGCTCGTAGGCGGGCGCGAGCTCGCGGTCGATCGCGCGCGCGCCCTCGACGTCGCCGGCGCGGTGGAGGCGGATCATCTCCTTCACCTGCGGGCCCCACAGGTGCGTGTGCACGCAGACGCCGCCCACGCCGCCGAGCTCGAGGAACGGGAAGATGAGGTTGTCGTCGCCCGCATAGAGCGCGAGCCGCGTCTCCTCGACGATCCGCCGGGCCTGCTCGAGGTCGTCGTTCGCCTGCTTGACGGCGGCGACCGTCGGGATCCCGGCGAGCTCCGCGATCGTCTCCGGCTCGATGTTCACGACGACGCGGCCGGGGATGTTGTAGACGACGATCGGCCGGTCGCTCGCGGCCGCGATCGCCTTGAAGTGCTCGACGATCCCCCGCTGCGGCGGCTTGTTGTAGTACGGCGTGACGACGAGGAAGCCGTGCGCGCCGAGCCCGTGCGCGCGCTCGGTCAGGTGGACCGAGTGCGCGGTCGAGTACGTGCCCGTGCCCGCGATCACCGTCGCGCGGTCGCCGACGGCGTCGACGGCGGTCGCGACGAGCTCGAGCCGCTCGTCGTCGGTGAGCGTCGGGCTCTCGCCGGTCGTCCCGGCGACGACGACCCCGTCGGAGCCGTGCTCCACGAGGTGGACGCAGAGGTCGGCGTACGTCTCGTAGTTGACCGACCCGTCGGGCCGGAACGGTGTGACGGCCGCCGTCAGGACTTCGCCGAGCACGCGGGCAGTCTAGTCGCTCGGCCGGAGGCGCCAGAAGTCGCCGGTCAGCCCGGCGGCGGCGAAGACGGCCTCGGCCTCCTCGGGCGTCTTCCGTCGCCAGGCGGGGTCGAGGCGGTCGCTGTACCACCCGTTCGCGAGGCTCCACGCCTGCTCGAGCGTGAACGCGGAGCCGCGCCGGAGGCGGCGCGCGGCGAGCCACCAGTCCACGTGCTCCTCCGACCGGAAGGCGAGCATCGTCGCTCAGGTGTGGCCGATGTTGTCCCACCAGCGCGCGGCGGGGACGGCGAAATGAGCCACGCCGTCGCCGTCGCGCAGCTCCCCGTTGCGGACGCGGATCGGCAGCGGGTCGCCGCAGTCGGCGCAGCTCGCCGCGATCGTCGCGTCGCAGCCGAGCATCGCGGGGATCCCGAGCGCGTCCCAGATGCAGTTGCCGTAGTACGTGCCGCGCTCGGTCTCGACCGGGAACGGGGTCGGGACGGCGGAGAGCGGCGCCGCCATCCAGACGTCGAGCGTGCCCGGCGCGAGGACGATCACTCGCTGCTCCTGGAGGCGGCGGTACGCGGCTGCCACGTCCTCCTCGGACGCGTCCAGCGCGGCAGCCGACTCGGCGACGCTCGGCGGGCGGCCCTCGGCGAGGAACCGCTCCATGAGGTGCACGCGGACGTCGCCGTCGGTCATGCCGGGAGCACCGCGTCGAGGCCGACCGTCACGCCGGGCGGGAGGTCGCGCAGGTGGTCGAGCGCGCGGAGCACGCCCGGGACGAACGCCTCACGGGACAGCGTGTCGTGGCGGATCGTCAGGAGCTCGCCGTCGCCGGCGAGGAGGACTTCCTGGTGCGCGACGAGGCCGGGAAGCCGCACGCTGTGGATCGGGACCTCGCCGCCCATCGCGGCCGCGGTCGCTTTCGCCGTGCCGGACGGCGCGTCGACCTTGCGCTCGTTGTGAAGCTCGACGATCTCGGCCCGCGGGAGGGAGCGTGCGGCCTCCGCTGCGAAGCGCATCATGAGGACGGCACCGAGCGCGAAGTTCGGCACGACGAGGCAGGCGATCGCCTGCTCGCGCGCGAGCGCGTCGAGCGCCGCGAGGTCGTCCTCACGGAGGCCCGTCGTGCCGACGAGCGCAGGGACGCCGGCGCCGAGCGCCCGCTCGACGTTCGCGCGCACGGCGTCCGGCCTGGTGAAGTCGACGGCGGCGTCGTGGCCGGCGAGCTCGGGCTCCTCCCCGCGCTCGACCGGCGTCACGTGGTGGCCGGCGTCACGCAGGCGCGGCGCGAGGACGGCGCCGACCTTCCCGGACGCGCCGAAGAGCGCGACCTTCACCGGGCGCCCGCCTGTGGACGATCCGGCACGCCCTCGTCACTTCCCGGCACACATCCGCGCGATGTTCCTCGATACCGTTCGCAAGGGACGCTCGCTCCCCCGACGGGGGGGAACGCCGCGCGGGCGTGCACCGGCCGTGCGCCGAGGAGCGCAGCGAGCGGCGCCGTCGCCACGGTCATGCGGCCTTCGCGGCCACGAGGCCGGGCGTGATCCGATCGACGGCGGCGAGGAAGCGGTCCTCGCTCGGCCCGATCCCGGCGACGGAGAGGCGCTCCTCGGCGAGCAGGTACGCGGCGAGGCCCGCGACCGACGACGCCTCGACCGCGTCGATCTCCGCGAGGATCTGGTCGAGCGAGAGCAGCTCGCTGTCCGTCACGAGCGACTTGCCGAGCCGGCTCATGCGGTTCGACGTCATCTCCATCGAGAGCATGATCCGGCCCTTGAGGTTCTCCTTTGCCCGCTCGACCTCGTCCTCGCGCACGCCCCCGTCGGCGAGGGCGTCGAGCTCCGCGGCCACCACCTCCATGCACGCGGCGAGATTCTCCTCGCGGGTCCCGACGTACACGCCGATCTGCCCCGTGTCCGCGTACTGCGCGCCGAACGTGTAGACGGCGTACGCGAGGCCCCGCTTCTCCCGGATCTCCTGGAAGAGCCGCGACGACGCCGACCCCCCGAGGATCCCGTCCAGGATCGACGCGGTGAACCGCCGCCGGTCGGAGCGCGCGAGCCCCGGTGCGCCCAGGCACACGTGGTACTGCTCCGTGTCCTTGCGGACGAACCGGAGCGACGGCGGCGGCGGCGCGACGAACGGGGGTCGCGCACCGATCCGCGCACCCGCGCGCGACCGCTTCGGCGCCATCGTGCGCACCCGCTCGACGAGCGCGTCGTGGTCGACGCTCCCCGCGGCGGCGACGACGACGTTGTCGAGGCGATAGCGCGAGCGGTGGTACGCGGCCACGTCCGCAGGCGGCACCGACGCGATCACGTCCGCCGAGCCGAGCACGGGCCGGCCGAGCGGATGGTCGCCGAAGATCGCCTCGGCGAACAGGTCGTGCACGAGCTCGGGCGGCGTGTCCTCGATCATCGCGATCTCCTCGAGCACCACCTCCCGCTCCGCGTCGAGGTCGGCGAGCGTCGGCGCGAAGACCATGTCGGTCATCACGTCGAGCGCGGTGTCGAGGTGCGCGTCGAGCACCCGCGCGTAGACGACGGTGTAGTCGCGCGCGGTCGACGCGTTCAGCTCGCCGCCCATCCCGTCGAAGACCTCGGCGATCTCGAGCGCGGAGTAGGACTTCGTGCCCTTGAAGAGCAGGTGCTCGAGGAAGTGCGAGAGGCCGGCCTGCGAGTCGTCCTCGTCGCGCGAGCCGGAGCCGATCCAGATCCCGATCGCGGCGGAGCGCACGCTCGGAAGCGGCTCCGTGATCACCCGGCCACCCCCGTCGAGCGTCGTCAGGAGGTAGCTCTGCACGCTCGCATGGTACTCCCCGCCCGGCCCGCCTCCTGCCCGCGCGGCGCTAGGCCGGCTTGTACGCGTGCCCCGGGTTCCCCGCCGCTCGGCCGAGCAGCGTGAGCGCCCCGAGCGGCGCCCGGACGATCCCGCGGGCCGCGCCGACGTCCGCGATCTCGCCCGTGACGAGCTTCTCGACGACCGGCCAGACGAGCCGCCCCTTCGCGAGCGTGTAGGCCGTGCGCGGGAAGCGGTCGAGCGCGGCGCGGAAGCTCCACGACGCCCAGAGATGCGGGGCGAGCCGGCGGGAGAGGCGCGCGCCGTACTCGTCCAGCGTCTGCGCCTCGCCGGCGAGGAGCGCCGTGACCGCCTCGGCGGCGAAGCGGCCGCTCAGGAAGGCCTCGAACATGCCGTCGCCCGTGAGCGGGTCGACGAGCCCGGCCGCGTCGCCCGCGAGGAGCGCCGGACCGCGCGCGAGCGTCGAGTCCGCCGCGCGGTGCGGGAGCCGGTAGCCGCGCACGTCCTCGAGCTCCTCGATCCGGATCCCGTGCGCGCGGCAGAGCCGCTCGAGGTGCGCGCGCAGGCGCGGCCCCTCGCGCTCGTCGCCGCCCACCCCGACGTTCACGTGGTCGCCCTTCGGGAAGACCCAGCCGTAGCCGCCGGGCACCGTGCCGAGCTCCATGAGCAGCCGGCCGTCGTAGCGGCTACGGTCGATCCGCGCGTTCGGGACGTTCCCCTCGAGCGCGACGTCGACCGAGCGGTTCCCGCCGAGCTCGAGCGCCCTGGCAGTGACGCCGTTCACGCCGTCGGCGCCGACGACCGTCCGCCCGTGCAGCCGCTCGCCGCCCGCGGTCGCGACGACGCCGCCGTTCCGCGCCTCGACGCCTGTCACCTTCACGCCGTCGCGGAGCTCGGCCCCGGCGCCGGCCGCGCGCTCCGCGAGGAGCGCGTCGAGGCGCCGCCGCTGAGTCATGTACGCGAGGGGGCCTCCCCGGCCCCGAACCGCCGCGCGGCGGAAGCCGAGGCGAAGCTCGACCGCGGTCGTCACGTGCTCGACGACCTGGTCGATCGGCACGGGGACGTGCTCGAGCGCCCGCGGTGTCACGCCGCCCCCGCAGGGCTTGTCCCGCGGGAAGGACGCGCGGTCGAGGAGCAGGACGGACGCGCCCGCCTCCGCGAGGCGGAACGCCGTCGACGAGCCCGCCGGCCCGGCGCCGACCACGATCGCGTCCCACCGCCTCACCGGGCGGCTCCGGATGGCCGGATCGGCGTCACGATCAGCGGAGTATGTCCGCGCCGTGCGCACCCCAAGCGGGGCGCGGGCATCCGGTCACCCGTCCGGTCATCGCGGAACCGTACCCGCCGGCGCGCCACCGGGGGAGAGACGACGAGGGGCGGCTCGCGCCGCCCCTCGATGACGTCTTCTAGCGCCGGTCGCGGCCGCGGCCGCCCCGGCCGCCGCGCTCCCGGTCGCGCGGCGGGCGCTCCTCCCGCTCGCGCGGGGGCGCGTCCTTCGCGCGCTCGATCAGCGTCTCCGGCTGGACGAGGTCGCCGTTCTCGTGCTTCGCGACGAGCTTGAGGCCGATCCGGCCCCGCTGCTTGTCGACCTCGAGCACCTTCACGTCGAGGACGTCGCCGCGCGAGATCACGTCCTCGATGTGCGCGACGCGGCCCGGGCCGACGTTCGAGACGTGCAGGAGCCCGTCGGTGCCCTTCTTCAGCTCGACGAACGCGCCGAAGTCGGTCGTCTTCACGACCTTCCCCGTGTACTCGTCGCCGGGCTCCGGCTCCTTCGTGAGCGCCTTGATCGCGCCCATCGCCTCGTCGGCCTTCGTCCCCTCCGTGGCGTAGATGAGGAGCGTGCCGTCCTCCTCGATGTCGATCTGGACGTCGTAGTCCGACTCGAGCGAGCGGATCGTCTCGCCGCCCTTGCCGATCACGAGCCCGATCTGGTCGGGGTCGATCTGCATGGTCGAGATGCGCGGGGCGTGCGCGGCGAGCTCGGTGCGCGCCTCGGGGATCGCCTCGAGCATCGAGTCCATGATCGCCACGCGGGCCCGCTTCGCCTGCTCGAGCGCGGAGCGCATGATCTCCTGCGTGACGCCGGTGATCTTGATGTCCATCTGGAGCGCGGTGATCCCGTCCCGCGTGCCGGCGACCTTGAAGTCCATGTCGCCCAGGTGGTCCTCCGCGCCCTGGATGTCGGTGAGGATGACG
Organism: Thermoleophilia bacterium; assembly: GCA_025930955.1. Classification (GTDB taxonomy): domain Bacteria; phylum Actinomycetota; class Thermoleophilia; order Gaiellales; family Gaiellaceae; genus JAICNY01. The sequence goes on along the minus strand of JAICNY010000008.1, from coordinate 10,296 downwards.
TAGTCGTCACCCTCCTTCACGAGGCCCATCGCGATGCCGCTGACCGGCTCCGCGATCGGGACGCCCGCGTCCATGAGCGCGAGCGTCGAGCCGCAGACCGAGCCCATCGACGACGAGCCGTTCGACTCGAGCGTCTCGGAGACGATCCGGATCGTGTACGGGAACTCCTCCGGCCCCGGGATGACCGGCTCGAGCGCCCGCTGCGCGAGCGCGCCGTGGCCGATGTCGCGCCGCTTCGGGCCGCGCATGAACCCGGTCTCCCCGACCGAGTAGGGCGGGAAGTTGTAGTGGTGCATGTAGCGGCGCTCCTCCTCGAGGGAGAGGTCGTCGATCCGCTGCCCCTCCTTCGCGGTGCCGAGCGTGAGGAGCGACATGATCTGCGTCTGGCCGCGGGTGAAGAGCCCGGAGCCGTGCGTGCGCGGCGAGACGCCGACGTCGCACGTGATCGAGCGGATCTCCTCGGCGCCGCGCCCGTCGGGGCGGCGCTTGTCGACCGCGATCTTCGTCCGGACAAGCTCCTTGTAGATCGCCTCGGCGGCCTTCTTCACGAACTGCTTCGTGAGCGGGTCCTTGAGCGCCGGCCCGTCGCCCTCGACGGGGGCGCCGGCCGGGAACGGCAGCTCCACGGTCTCGACGATCCGGTCGAAGAGGAGCTGGCGCTTCGCGGACTTGAGCTGCTTCGAGTCCTGCTCGGCGTCGGTGAGGCCGCGCAGCTCGGTCTCGAACTGGTCGCGCACCGGGCCCTTCACGGCCTCGAGGCGCTCGCGCTCGAGGACGAGCGAGAGGCTCATCTTCACCTGGAGGCCGCGGATCGCCTCCTCCTCGCCCGAGTCCATCGTGATCGGCGGGGCGAGCTCGGCCTGGATCTGCTCGGACGCGGCCGCCGCCTCGCGGAGGCCGGCCGACTGGATCCGCTCGCGGATGCGCCCGGCGTGCTGCTCCTCGATCTCGGCCGTCGTGGCCGGGTCGAGCCACTTGGCCTTGCCGGCGCGCTCGCGGAGGTCCTCCTGGACGGCGCAGAGCTTCCTGATCTCCTCGTGCGCGAGCTCGAGCGCGTCGAGGAGCGTGTCCTCGGCGACCCGGTTGGCGCCCGCCTCGACCATCGTGAGGCCCTCCTTCGTGCCGACGACGATGAGGTCGAGGTCGCTCTCGGCCTCGAGGTCGGGCAGGGACGGGTTGACGACGAGCCGGCCCTCGGAGAGGCCGACGCGCACCGCGCCGACCGGCCCCGCGAACGGGAGCGGCGAGAGCATGAGCGCCGCCGACGCGCCGTTCAGGCAGAGGATGTCGTGCGGCGTCACGAGGTCGGCCGAGAGGACGGTGCAGATGACCTGCACCTCGTTCCGGAAGCCCTTCGGCCAGAGCGGCCGGATCGGGCGGTCGATCATCCGCGCGGTGAGGATCGCCTTCTCGGTCGGGCGCCCCTCGCGCTTGAAGAAGCCGCCCGGGATCTTCCCGGCGGCGTACATCCGCTCCTCGACGTCCACGGTGAGCGGGAAGAAGTCGGCGCCCTCGCGCGCCTCCGGCCGTCCCTGCGCGGTCGCGAGGACCATCGTGTCGCCCGAGCGGACGAGCACAGCGCCGTCGGCCTGCTTCGCCAGGCGGCCTGTCTCGAACGAGATCTCGGCGTCGCCGATCGTGACCGTGACATCCGCCACGGACGGGGCAAGCGTCGTTTCCATCGTGCCTCCTCTCTCACCCGGGAGACGAGGCGGAGGTTTGAGCCAACTCCCGTCGGAGGAGCTCCCTCAAACTTCCACCGGCGTCTCCCGGACGCCTGCGCGCCCTTATTAGCGGCGCAGGCCTAGTTCCTTGATCAACGTGCGGTAGCCCTCGAGGTTCCTCTTCTGAAGGTAGTTCAGGAGCCGCCGCCGCTGACCGACGAGCTTCAGGAGCCCGCGGCGCGAATGGTGATCCTTCTTGTGCGTCCGGAGGTGCTCGGTGAGCTCCTCGATCCGGCGTGTGAGGAGCGCGATCTGCACCTCCGGCGAGCCCGTGTCGGCGTCGCTTCGGCCGTACGTTCCCACGACCTCCTGCTTCTTGTCCTTCGTCAGAGCCATCGCGCCTAGGCTAGCACGCGGCCCGAGACGGTCTTCCGCCCACCCTGCGACGATCCGCACGATGACGCCGACCACCCCCCTCCCGCCCGGAATCGCCGCCGGGCACCCCGCCACCGCGGCCGTCGGGCTCGAGGCGCTCGCCGACGGCGGGACGGCCGCCGACGCCGCCGTCGCCGCGTCGCTCGCTTCGTGCGCGGTCGAGGTCGTGATGACCGGGCTCGCGGGAGGCGGCCACGCGATCTGGTGGGACGCGGAGCGAGGCCGCGCAGAGCACCTCGACTTCTTCGTCGCGATGCCGGGCCTCGGCGGCGCGCGCCCGGACGCCGAGGTCGTCGAGCTCGCGGTGCCGTTCGGCTCGGAGATCGTCCACTACGCGATCGGGATCGCCTCCTGCGGCGTCCCCGGCGTCGTGGCCGGCCTGGACGAGGTCTGGCGGCGCCACGGGCGGCTCTCGTGGGAGCGGCTCTGCGCCCCGGCGATCGCGCTCGCGCGCGAGGGAGTCGCCCTGCCGCCCGCGCACGCGGCGTGCCTCGCGATGCTCGCGCCGGTCATGACGATGCGCGAGGGCGCGGAGATCTTCCTCCGGGAGGACGGAGTCCTCAAGGACGCGGGCGACGAGCTGCGCCAGCCGGGCCTTGCCCGCGCGCTCGAGGCGGTCGCGGGCGAGGGTCCCCGCGCGTTCCGGCCCGACGGCACGCTCGGACGCGCGCTCCTCGCGCTCTGCGACGAGCGGAACGGCCTCGTGACCGCCGACGACCTCGCCGCCTACCGGCCGGTCTGGCGCGAGCCCGCCGGGCTCGCGTACGCGGGAACGCGGATCCTCACGCGGGAGGCGCTGACGCCGCTCGCGCCGGTGCTCTCCTCGCTCCCCCGCCTCCGCGGCGCACCGCCCGCGCGGCGCGCGCTCGCGCTCGCCCGGGCGCTCTCGGGCCCGGACGTCGTCGGATCGGGGCACACGACGAACCTCGTCACCGCCGACGCGGCCGGGAACGTGTGCGTCCTGACGACGAGCCTCGGGCTCGGCTCGGGCGACTTCCTGCCGGAGTTCCAGGTGCATCTGAACTCGATGCTCGGCGAGTCGGACCTGCTCGGCGCGAGGCTCGAGCCGGGCGAGCGGATGGCGAGCATGATGTCGCCGCTCGTCGCGCTCGACGCGGCGGGCGTCGCGCTCGCGGCGGGGTCGGCGGGCGGAACTCGCATCCGCAGCGCGCTCGCGCAGGTGACGGCCGGCGTGCTCGACGAGGGCCTTCCCCCGCAGGACGCGGTCGACCGGCCGCGCCTCCACCGGGTCGGGCGGGTCGTCCACGTCGAGCCGGGCTTCGAGCCCGAGGCGCTCGAGGCGGTGGAGGGCGCAGGGCTCACGGTCACGCCGTGGCCGGCGCGGCACCACTACTTCGGCGGCGTGAGCCTCGTGAGCAGGGCCGGAGGCGGGGCCGATCCGCGCAGGAGCGGCGCGGCGCTCGCCCTCGAGGCGGCGGCGGGCGCCGGGCCCGCCGGCTCCCAGCCGAGGTAGCCGCACTCGGGGCAGCCTGGGTTCGTCTGCACCGTGCCGCGTCCCTCCGGCTTGCCGTACGTCTCCCCGCAGGAGAGGCAGTTGACCGTCCTCACGAGGGTGCGCGGCTCCACGCACCGATTGTCGTACACCTGCCGGAAGACGACGGCACGCCCCGGCAAAGTCTTTACAACTGTCGACCGTCCGTCAGCCGGGCGGCCGGGCGGCGCGGGCGGCCTCGACGTCGGCCGCGATCTGCGCCACGAGCTCGGCCTCGCTCGCGAAGGCCCGCTCCTCGCGGAGGCGCTCCCAGAGCTCGATCCGGAGCCGCCTTCCGTACAGGTCGCCCTCGAAGTCGAGCAGGAAGGCCTCGATGCGCCGCTCGATGCCGCCGTAGTGCGGGTTCACGCCGATCGAGAGGGCCGTGCGATGCGCGTCCGCAGGCGCATCGGCAAGACGCGCCGCGCCGGCGTAGATCCCGTACCCGGGCACGAGGAGGTCGCGCGGAACCGCGAGGTTGGCCGTCGGAAAGCCGAGCGTGCCGCCGCGCTGGTCGCCCGCGACGACCGGGCCCTCGAGCTCCGGCGGTCGCCCGAGCAGCCGCGCCGCGAGCGGGATGTCGCCGTCGCGGAGCGCCTCCCGGATCCGGCTCGACGAGATCTCCTCGACGAGCGGTACGGGGCGCGCGTCGAACCCGAGCCCGCGCAGGAGGTCGAGGTCGCCCCTGCGCCCGGCGCCGAAGCGGAAGCCCTCGCCGGCGACGACCACCCGGGCGCCGAACGGCCGCAGGACGGCCTCGGCGAACTCCTCCGGCGTGAGCCGCGAGAGCTCGGGCGTGAACTCGACGAGCAGGATGTCCTCGGGGCCCGACTCGGCGAGGAGCTCGAGCCGGCGGTCGAGCGTCGTCAGGAGCTGGACCTCGTAGCCGAGCACCGCGCGGGGGTGCGGGTCGAACGTGACGACGGCGGGACGCAGGCCGGTCCCGGCGGCCGCGGCGAGGACGGCACGATGGCCGAGATGGACGCCGTCGAACGTCCCGACCGCGACCGCGCGCTCGGCGGGCTCCGCCTCCGCGGGCGAACGGAGGATGTTCACGCGAGCACCGTCTCCGGGCGTGCCCGGCGGCCGTCCCCGCGCGCGACCGCGACGAGCTCGCCCGCGGCCACGAGCGCCACGGCGCCCTCGCCCTCGTACGGGACCGCGGCCCCGGTCGCGGCGGCGCGCGCTTCGTCCGGGCCCAGCTCGCGATGCGGTAGGTGCGCGACGGCCGCGAGCGGCGGCAGCAGGCGTTCCTCGTCCGCGTCCTCCACCCGGAACGGGCCGACGGCCGTGCGGCGGAGCGTGAGGCAGTGGCCGCCGAGGGCGTCGGCGACCGAGCGGACGTACGTGCCGCTCGAGACGTGGAGCGCGAGCTCCAGCTCGGGCGGCTCGAGGCGGAGGATCTCGAGCGCGTGGATCGTCGAGCGGCGTGTCGGCATCTCGACCACGACGCCGCGCCGGTGGAGCCGGTACGCGCGCTCGCCGTCGATCTTGACCGCCGACGCGGCCGGGATCGGCAGCTCGACCTCGCCGGCGAGCGCCTCGATCGCGGCACGGTCCGGCGGCTCCGTCTGCTCGAGCTCGTCGCCCTCCGCGTCGCCGGTCGTCGTGCGGGCGCCGAGCCGGATCGTCGTCTCGTAGCGCTTGTCGAGGCCGACGAGGTAGCGCGCGAGCCGCGTCGAGCGCCCGACGAGGCAGAGGAGGAGCCCCGTTGCGAGCGGGTCGAGCGTGCCCGCATGGCCCGCCTTCAGGCCGAAGCGGTTCCGCACCCGGCGGACGACCGCGAAGGACGAGGGCCCCCGCTCCTTGTCCACGAGCACGAGGCCGCCCCGCGGATTGCGCGCGCCGCCCGTCGCGGCGCCCGCGTCGTCAGCGCCCGCGTCCGGCATCCGGCACTGTCTCGTGCGCATTTCGGCGCAGTCCGTCACACATCCGCGCGATTTTCCCCGATACGATGAATCTCGAGGGGTGGGGGCGCCTCCCGTTACCCGGGCGCGCGTCCACCGGAGATCACGACGCGGTCGCGGCGCGCTGCGCGAGGAACTCGCGCCGGATGAAGTCCGTGATCTCCGCGACGCTCGCCTCGGACGGGAAGCCGGCCGCCTGCCGATGGCCGCCGCCGCCGCTCTTCCGCGCGATCGCGGAGACGTCGACGCCCTCGTCGGTCGTCCGCAGGCTGACGCGGCGCCCCGGCCCGTTCAGCGTCGGCGGCTGGCGGATGAGCGCCGCGATCTCCGCCCCCTCGACGGCGCGCAGGAAGTCGATGATCCCCTCGGAGAACGGCTCCTCCGCCCCGGCCCGCTCGAAGTCCTCGCGCTCGAGGTGCGAGACGATCACGCGCCCGCCCTCGAGCACCTCGGCCCGCTCCAGCGCCCGCGCGAGGAGCTTCAGCTTCGCGAACGCGACGTTCTCGTAGATCCCCTGGAAGACCCGGTGCACGTCGGCGCCCGCCTCGACGAGCTCGGCGGCGAGGCGGAGCGACTTCGGGCTCGTGTTCGAGTACTGGAAGCGGCCCGTGTCGGTCACGACCGCGATGTAGAGCGCCTCCGCGATCTCAGGCGTGAGCTCGACGCCGAGCTCGCGGAACAGGTCCCGCAGGATCTCGCCGGTCGACGAGGCGTTCGGCACGATGAGGTTCACCTCGCCGAAGCGCGTGTTGTCGTGGTGGTGGTCGATGTTCACGACGAGCTTCGCCGTCCCGAGGAGCTTCTCGGAGTCCCGGCCGAGCCGGCTCTCGTTCGCGCAGTCCACGGCGACGAGCACGCGGCCGGCCAGGTCCGGCGCCCGCCCGCGGCGAAGGTCGGCGAGCTCCATGAACCGGTACTCGTCCGGGAGGGGGACGTCGCCGAAGAGGTACATCTCCGCGTCCTTGCCGGCTGCGCGCAGCGCGAGGGTCGTCGCGAGGAGCGAGCCCAGCGCGTCCCCGTCGGGGTTCTCGTGCGTGGTCACGACGAAGCGGTCGTGCTCGCGGAGCGCGGCGACGACCTGTTCGAGCTCAGTCATCTGCGTCTCGGTCACCGGGCGATAAGTCGTCGATCAGCTGCGTGAGCCTGACCCCGCGCTCGACCGTCGGATCGTACTCGAACGCTAGCTGCGGGGTCCGCTTGATTCTCAGCTCCCTGTTCACCCGCGCCTGGAGCAGGCCGCGCGAGGACTCGAGCCCGGCGAGCGTCGCCTTCCGCTTGCGCTCCGAGCCGAGAACGCTCACGTAGACGACCGCGTGCCGGAGGTCGCGGCTCGCGTCCACGCCGGTCACGGTCACGAACCCGATCCGCGGGTCCTTGAGGTCCCCGACCGCCTCCGAGAGCACCTCGCGAAGCGCCTCGTTCACCCGCCGCATGCGGTCGCTCACGGCGCCTCCACCGCGACGAGCTCGCGTGCCGCCCGGACGAGCTCGAACTCCTGCCCGTGGAGGTACCGCTCGGCCTCGTCGAGGAGCCGCTCCGCCTCGTTCGCCTCGCGCGCGACGCACGCGACCGTGAGCCCGGCGCGCTGCCAGAGGTCGTGGTGCGCGACCTCGGCGACGGACGCGCCGAAGCGGTTCACGAGCTGGGCCTTCGCGGAGCGCACGAACCTCCGCTTCCCCTTGAGCGAGCCCGCCTCGGGGAAGTGGAGCTCGACCGCGAGAATGCCGACGTAGCCGGCCGCCACGGGCGTCTCCCGCGGCTACTCGTCGGCGGCGGCGCCGTCTCCGTCGGCGCTCGCCGCGGGCGGCCCGCCGTTCCCGGCCGAGAGGTCGGTGCGCTCGATCTCGCGCGTCTCGTAGAACTCGAGCACGTCGCCTTCCTTCAGGTCGTTGAAGTTCTCGAGCAGGATCCCGCACTCGAAGCCGGTCTGCACCTCTCGGACGTCGTCCTTGAAGCGCTTCAGGCTCGCGACCTGCGTCTCGTAGATGACGGTGCCCTCGCGGACGACTCGCACCTGGGCGTTCCTGCGTGCGACGCCGGTCGTCACGTAGCACCCGGCGATCATCCCGACGCGCGACGCGCGGAAGAGCGCGCGCACCTCGGCCTCGCCGACCGTCTCCTCGACCCGCTCGGGCGAGAGCATCCCGACGAGCGCCTGCTGGATGTCCTCGGTGAGCTGGTAGATGACGCGGTAGGTGCGGATGTCCACGCCTTCGCGCTCGGCGAGCGCGCGCGCCTCGGCGTTCGGCCGCACGTTGAACCCGACGACGACCGCGTTCGACGCCGACGCGAGGATGACGTCCGACTCGGAGATCGCGCCGATCCCCGTGTGGATGACGTTCACGCCGACCTCCGGGTGGTCGATCTTCGCGAGCTCGCCGGTCACGGCCTCGATCGACCCCTGGACGTCCGCCTTGACGACGATGTTCAGCTCCTGGACGGCGCCGGCCTCGATCTGCGTGAAGAGGTCCTCGAGCGAGACGCCGCCCTTGCCGCGCCGCGCGAGCTGCTCGGCCCGCACGCGCTGGCCGCGGAGCTGCGCGAGGTGGCGGGCCTGGCGGTCGTTCTCGACGACGCGCGCGTGCTCGCCCGCCGACGGCGGCTTGTCGAAGCCGAGGATCTCGACCGGTGTGCCGGGCCCCGCCTCCTTCACGCGCTCGCTGCGGTAGTCGTGGAGCGCCTTCACCTTCCCCCACGCGTCCCCGGCGACGATCGCGTCGCCGACGCGGACCGTGCCGCGCTGGACGAGCATTGTCGCGACGGGCCCGCGCCCGACGTCGAGGCGGCTCTCGATGATCGGCCCGGAGGCCTCGGTCTTCGGGTTCGCCTCGAGCGTCAGCTCGGCGTCGGCGACGAGGAGGATCCGCTCGAGCAGCTCCTCGAGGCCCTGGTGCGTCTTCGCGGAGACGTCCGCGAACTGCGTCTGGCCACCCCACTCCTCCGGCTGGAGCTCGTAGGTGACGAGCTCCTGCCGCACCTTCTGCGTGTTCGCGCCCTCCTTGTCGATCTTGTTCACGGCGACGACGATCGGCACCTCGGCCGCGCGTGCGTGGTTGATCGACTCAACGGTCTGCGGCATGACGCCGTCGTCCGCGGCCACGACGAGCACCGCGATGTCCGTCACCTTCGCCCCGCGGGCGCGGAGCGCGGTGAACGCCTCGTGGCCCGGCGTGTCGAGGAAGGTGATCCGGCGGCCGTCGTGGTCGACCTGGTAGGCGCCGATGTGCTGCGTGATCCCGCCCGCCTCGCTCTCGGCGACCGCGGACTCGCGAAGCGCGTCCAGGAGCGACGTCTTCCCGTGGTCGACGTGGCCCATGATCGTCACGACCGGCGGGCGCGGCGCGAGGTCGGCCGGGTCGTCCTCGTACTCCTCGGGCTCGAGCTCCTCGTCGTCCGCGTGCTTGATCGTCACCTCGCGCTTGAGCTCGGCGGCAATCAGCTCGATCGCCTCGTCGGAGAGCGACTGGGTGATGGTGACCATCTCACCCGCCTCCATGAGGAACTTCATGATCCTCGCCACCGGCTCGCCGAGCGCGGCCGAGACGTCCTTGACCGTCGCGCCCGAGGCGATCGTCGCGGGCCCCGTCGGCTGCGGCGCCGGCTGACGCTCCTGGCGCGGCTTCGACTGCTGCTCGCCGGGGCGCTGGCGCTGGTCGGGACGCGGCCGCGCGGCCTGCGAGTCGATGACGACGCGCCGGCGGCGCCCGCCTGGCGAGCCGCCCCTCGGACGCAGTGGCCTCTGCCGGTCAGCCATCGTTCGAGCCTACTCCTCCCCTGATCGTGCCTTCAACCCGTCCGGGACACGGACCCGGCGCCGAAGCGTGCGGGCGAGCCCGCCATGCGCAACCGCCCGCGCGAGACACGCCTCGTCCGGGCAGGTGTAGACGCCCCGCCCGGGGGCGCGCCGCCCGCGGTCCGCGACAAGCGTCCCGCCCGGCGCGGTGTAGCGCACGAGCTCCTGCTGCGGACGCTTCCGCCCGCACCCGGCGCACGTCCTGACCGGCTCCGTCACGACTCGGCAGGGGCCTCCGCCTCCTCCGGCGCGGTCTCGACGGCCTCGGCGATCGCCTCGGCCTCCGCCTCGGTCTCGGCCTCCGGCGCGTCGGCGACGGCCTCGGCGGCCTCCGCCTCGGCCGGCTCGTCGGCCGTGACCGGCGCGGCGCTCTCGACCACCTCGCCCGCCTCCTCGCGCGCCGCGAGCTCCCGGTGCGCCGGGATCCCGCAGTAGCGCGAGCCGGGCACGGCGGTGTTCGGACAGCGCTTGCCGTTCGAGAGGATCGCGGCGCAGCGGCCGGAGAAGTCCTCCCCGACGGCCGCGTCGCCGCCGAAGGCCGCCTCGGCCTCGGCGCGGGCGAACTCCGTCTCGGACTCGATGTCGACCTTCCAGCCCGTGAGCCGCGCGGCGAGGCGGGCGTTCAGGCCCTCCTTGCCGATCGCGAGCGAGAGCTGGTCGTCGGGGACGACGACGGTCGCCTCGCGGGTCTCGTCGTCGACGAGCACCTCGCGGACTCGCGCCGGCGAGAGCGCCTTCGCGATGAAGCGCGCCGGCTCGGCGTTCCACGGGATGATGTCGATCTTCTCGCCGCGGAGCTCGGACACGACCATGCGGACGCGCGAGCCGCGCGGCCCGACGCACGCGCCGACCGGGTCGACGCCCTGGGCGTGCGACTCGACGGCGATCTTCGAGCGGTAGCCCGGCTCGCGGGCGACGTTCACGATCTCGACCAGCTCGTCGGCCACCTCGGGCACCTCGAGCGCGAACAGCTTCTTGATCAGCTCCGGGCTGCGGCGCGAGACG
>JAICNY010000147.1 GCA_025930955.1 Thermoleophilia bacterium | reverse complement strand
GGGCGCAGGCCGAGGAAGCCCGTCACCCGCCCGACCGCGCCGACCGGGTCGGCGAAGAAGTCTTCGCTCCGGACGAAGAGGATCCGCTCGCGGCCGTAGAGCTCTTCCCAGCGGAGCAGCTGCTCGAGGTACAGCCCGCGCGCGACGTACGAGTGGAGGCGGTGCGCCGGCACGTCGGCGGCGGGGTCGGCGAGCAGCCGATCCTCCGCGCCCGCGAGCCGCTCGGGCTCCGCGTCGAGCGCCCCCTCGAACGAGAGGTCATCCTTCCCGCGGCGCACCGAGAGCTGGTAGTGCGAGTACGCCCGGTCGACCGGGTCGCGCAGGATGAGCACGAGCCGCGCTTCCGGGACCGCCGCGTGGGCGCGCGCCGGCACGGCCGGGTGCAGGAAGTAGTACGTCGTCGCCTCGCCCGTCAGCACCGGCGCGCCGACCCGCCGGGCACGGGCGCGACGGTGCGCCCCGAGCGGGAAGAGCCGCCGGTAGAAGTCGAGCCCGCGCGTGTGGTTGCGGTCGAAGAAGTGCGTCTCCTTGTGGCTCGGCGGCAGCACCTGCGGGTGCTCCGAGAGCGCGGCGAAGAGCGAGGTCGACCCGCAACGGGCCGCGCTCAGGACGAGGAAGTCCGGCAGCGCACGCGCGCGCCGGGTCGCGCCGCGCCAGCGCATCTCGGCGCGCTTCGCGAGCGTCCAGCGGGCGGGGGCGGTCGGCTGCACGGCGGCCGAGCATACCGGCGCGATCGCGACGGCCCGCCGGTACGATCGCCGCTGGCCATGCCTCCCTCCGATCACAAGTTCGTCTTCGTCTGCGGCCTCCAGCGGAGCGGCACGACGATGCTCTACCGCTACCTCGACGAGCACCCGGAGGTGAGCGCCCTCTCCGGCACGGCGCGCGACACGAACGAGGGGCAGCACAACCAGACCGTCTATCCGGGCGACGAGTGGCACGGGAAGGGCGGCCGGTTCGCGTTCCGTCCGGAGGCGCGCTTCACGGAGGCCTCTCCGCTCGTCACGCCGGAGAACGCGCAGAAGCTCTTCGAGGAGTGGAGCCGGTTCTGGGACACGTCCAAGCCGTACCTCCTCGAGAAGTCGCCGCCGAACCTCATCCGCATGCGCTTCCTCCAGGCGCTCTTCCCGGAGTCCTCGTTCGTCGTCCTCCTCCGGCACCCGATCCCGGTCTCGCTCGCGACGCAGCGCTGGGGCGGCGACCGGATGCACCGGCTCTTGGAGCACTGGCTCCGCGCACACGAGCTCTTCGTCGAGGACCTCCCGCACCTGCGCCGCGTCCACACGGTGCGCTACGAGGACCTCGTCGCCGACCCGGACGGCGTGCTCGGGCGCGCGTTCGCCTTCCTCGGCCTCGAGGATCCGGCCGCCGGCCGGCGCGAGCGCGCGGAGGGCGTGAACGCGGACAACTTCCAGGCCGACCGGACGCTCCGCACCGGGGTGAACGACAGGTACTTCGCCGAGTGGCGGCACCGGAAGCGCGGGCTCGTGCCGCGCGCGTACCACGCGGCGATCGAGCGGCGCTTCGAGCGGCGCGTTCGCGGGTTCGGCTACTCGCTCCGCCGGCCGGAGGAGCTCCGCGAGCCGGAGCTCGCGCTCCCCGGGCTCGCCGCCGAGGCGGCGCCCGCCCCCGTCACGGCGTGACGTCGGCGGCGTCGTCCTCCTCGCCGCGCCGCCCGCGCCGGTGCCTCGCAGCCCTGAGCGCGCCGGGGATCCGCCGCAGGTCGTCGCGCGACACCGCCCGCAGCGCCAGCAGCCCGAGCGGGTAGACCGCGACGAGCGCCGCGCGGCCGACGAGCCCGAGCACCCCCGTCACGGGGACGACCCAGAGCGAGAGCGCGACGATCACCGCGGCGACGACGGCGATCCGCGCGACGCGGCTCCACTCGTAGTCCACGCGCCACATCCGCCGCGCGTTCGCCCACTGGAGCCCGGCGAGGAGCGCGAACCCGATCACGGTCGTGATCCCGGCTCCGACGATCCCGAACGCGGGGATGAAGAGGAAGTTGAGCCCGACGGTGACCGCGCCCGCGAAGCCGGCGATGAACGGCGTCCACTGCGTCCGTTTCGAGATCGTGACGCCGATGTTCACGATCAGGTAGATCCCGTACAGGACGACGCCGGTCGCGAGGAGCGGGACGACCGGGATCGCGTCCTCGCGCGCGCCCTCCGGGAAGGTGAGCTCGATGTACGGCGCGGAAGCGACCGTGAGCGCGACGAGGCCCCAGCCCATCACGACCGACCAGAACGTGAAGACCTCCGCGTACGTTTGCTTCGCCACCTCGTCGCCCTCCTCGCCGCGGAGGGCGTGCGCGAACGGCGTCCACGCGGACTGGAACGCGGCGAGGAAGAGCGTCATCCCCGCGGCCACCTTCGCGGCGGCGGCGTACTCCCCAAGCTCGGCCGGGCTCGCGAGGCGCTGCACCTGGAGCCGGTCGGCGAAGTTGAGCGCCCAGATCGCGAGGTTCGTCGGCATGAGCGGGATGGAGTAGCGCAGGAGCTCGCCGAGGAGCGGCCGCTCGAAGCGCGTCACGCCGACCGTGCGCCGCCTCGCCCACAGCATGGCGAGGAAGACCACCGCGGTTCCCGCGAAGTTGCCGACGAGCAGCCCGACCGCGCCGTAGTCGTAGACGACGACGAGGATGATCGTCAGCACGACCGTGATCGCGACGTTCGCGAGCTGGAAGGCGACGAACGCCTTCGGCCGCCGCTCGATCCGGTAGACGCGGGCGACGACGTCGTAGTTCATGACGATCCAGAGCCCCGCGACGCCCGCGACCGTAAGCGTCTCGCTCACCTGGAGCGCGTCCGCGATCTGGTCTCGCGCGAGGAGCCCGACGACCGCGGCCGTCGTCGACGCCGCGAGGACGAACCCGTAGATCGTGTGGATGACCGGCCGCCAGTCGCCCGTCGGGCTCTCCGCGAGCGTGAAGCGGGACATCGAGTTGACGATCCCGAGCCGCAGCGCGATCGCCGCGACCGCGACGGCCGAGACGACGAGCTCGGCCTCGCCGAACGCCTCGGTCCCGGCCGCGGCGAGGTAGACCGGAACGAGGAAGACGCCCGCGAGCCGCGCGAGCGTCCCGCCGAGCCCGTAGATGACCGACTGCCCAGCGAGCTGGCTCAGCCGGCCGGGACTGCGGCGGGGCGGCGCGGGGCTAGGGGTGTCGGACGCCACGGGCTGCGGCGAATCCTGCCGTGCGCCTCAGCGGGCGGCCGCGAGCTCGCGGTAGAGCTTCTCCATCGCGGGCGCCGACTCGGCCACGCGCTGCCGCGTGATCTCGGCGTTCCGCTTGCCGTAGCGGGCGCGGAGCTCGGGGTCGCGGAGGAGCTTCAGGAGGGCCTCGACGAGGGCGTCCTCGTCCTTCGGCTCGATCATCTCGGCCCCTTCGCCCGGCTGGATCCACTCGTCGATCGACGCGCACCAGCCGCCGATCATCGGCTGGCCGCTCGCCATCGCCTCGAGGAGCGAGGACGGGGTCGAGTCCGTGTCCGCGATCGACACGGTCAGGTCGGCCGAGGCGGCGAGCGGCGGGAGCTCGTCCGGCTCGACGCGGTGGAAGCGGACGAGGTCGCCGAGCGCGAGCTCCTCGACGAGCCGCTCGATCTCGGCCTTCGTCTCGCCCCCGCGCGCGGCGAGCAGGAGCCGCGCCTCGGGCACCTCGCGCCGCACGCGGTCGAACGCGCGCACGAGGACGTCGATGTTCGTCCGCGCCTGGAAGTTCCGCAGGGAGAGGACGACGAGCGCGTCCTCCGGCCAGCCGAGCTCGCGACGCAGCCGGGCGCGGTCGGCGCGGTCGGGCGAGAAGCCGTCCAGGCGCGTGTGCCAGATCGCGTGCAGCGTGCGCTCGGGGTCGGCGCCGAGCGGGATCGACGCGTCGAGGATCGCCTGCGAGTTGACGACGAGGTGGTCGGCCCCCGCGAAGGCGAGGCGGGCGCGGCTCCGGCCCGGCTCAGTCTGGGCGTCGAGGAGCGCGTCGCGTCCCCACGGCGAGACGACGAGCGGGTGGAAGCCGCCCCGCGCCGCCCACCAGGCGTACGGGAGCAGCCCGTGCGCGTGGACGACGTCGACGGCAAGGTGCCGCGCGAGCCGGCCGATCGCCCGCCCGATGAAGGGCTTGCGCAGGCCGCGCACGCGTGTGATCAACCCCAGGCGGCGGACGTCGTGGACGACCACGCCGCCGAGGTCGTCGGTCGGGCGCGGCATCCGGTCGGTCACGAGGTGCATCGTGTGCCCGCGCTCGTCGAGGCGGCGGGCCCAGCGGATCGTGTGGATGGAGCGCGCGTCCCCGACCGCGAGGATGCGGAGCGGCCGCTCGCCCGTCACGCGCTCGCGCCCGCGTGCGCCGGCCGCTCGAGCGGGACGTAGCCGAGCCGCTCCATCATCGGGCCGGCGATCCGGTCGATCGTCGCGATCTCCTCCTCGGTCAGCCGCTCGAGGCTCTTCAGGTTGAAGTTCTGGAGCGGCCGCGGCTCGCCCTCGACGTTCACCATCCGCAGCGGACGCTCGGCGACGGACCGGTCGAACGGCAGCTCGAGCCCGAGGAAGGCCCGCATGCGCTCGAGCGTCTCGTCGGTGCGCTCGGTCAGCCCCTCGTACGAGAGGAGCAGGAAGTGCTCGAGCTTCGCCGCGTCGGCGAGCATGACCTCGTTCGCGGTCGCCCACTGGCGCGCCGCGTCCTCGATCGTCGCCTTCGAGCGGCGGCGCATCCCCTCGCAGACGGCGTACGGATGCCGCGTGATCGCGAGGAAGCGCGCCGGGCGGAAGTTCGCCTGCAGCCAGCGCGTGCGGACGGCGTTCGGCGGGCTCTTCTCGACGAGGACCCCCGGCCGCCGCTCGAAGTGGTACGCCCAGTCGTACTTCGCCCGGAGCGCCGGCGCGGGGTCGCTCTCCTCCGTCAGGTGGAAGAGGTCGAGCCGCTCCGTCCAGCGCCGGCCGAGGCCGAACCGGTTCGCGCTCGGGACGGCGTCGGTGAGCGCCTGGCCCTCCTTCGGCAGGACGCGGAGCGCCGGGTGCGACGCGAGCAGCCGGGTCAGGATCGTCGTGCCGGAGTTCGAGACGCCGAGCAGGAAGAGCCAGTAGTCGTCCCCGAGGGCGAGCCGGCGGTCGACCCAGCGCTCGAGCGCCTCGGGGCTTCGGAGCGCCCAGCGCGCGCGGTGCACCGGTCGCCGCCAGAGGCCCTCGACTCCGTACGGGAGGAGCCCGACCTTCATCCAGTAGAGGCGCGTGCGGAGGCGCGACGGCATGCCGGCGATCCTAGTCAGGCGAGGCGCTCGGCGGCCTCGGCTGCGAGCTCGCCCGCCGACACGCAGACGCCGCCGGCGGCCCCGACGACCTCGATGAGCCGCCGGTAGAGGCGGTCCCACCCCCGCGACGTGCCGCGGTCGAAGCGGTCGGTGTGCCAGAGGACGGCGAAGCCGCCGCCGCGCTCGGCCGCCTGCCGCACGAGCGCGAGGAGGCGCGGCTCGGCGGCGCGCGCGGAAAGCCCGAGGTAGCGCTCCTCCGCGTACGTCACGTCCATCGCGACGAGCGGGACCTCGACGAGCCCGAGCGGCGCCTCGCGCTCGAAGTCCCAGGGACGGAACGGGTGCGCGATCCCGGCGCGGAACCCGGGCGCGTCCGCGAAGCCGAGCGAGCTGTCGTAGCGGAAGCCGAGCCGGTCGAGCTCGCGGAGGTTCCCGTGCGGGTCGACGCGAAGGTAGTGGAACCGCTGCCCGGCGAGCGGCCCCGCGAGCGCCGCGAGCGCCTCCTGCTCCTCGGCGAGGACGGCCGGGTCGTCGGCGGCCGTGTAGCTCGCGTGGAGCCCGATCTCCGCGCCGCCCGCCCGGAGCGTCTCCACAAGGCGGGCACGGCGGCTCTCGTACGCCTCCGGGACGGGCCCGTCGGCGCGGTGCCGGTGGGCGGCGAGGAGGAAGAACGTCGAGCGCGTGCCGAGCGAGCGCTCGAGCTCGCAGATCTCGCGGAAGCGCCAGTTCGGGTCGGTGCCGCGCGCCTTGTGCAGCGGGACGGCGGCGAGCGCGCGCGTCTCGGCGGCGACGTCGCGCGGCCGGCCCGCGAGCGCGGCGTGCTTCACGCGCGCCGCGCCGCCGCGGACCCCGACGCGCGTCCAGCGCCAGGGAACGTCGACGTCGTGCGTGAGTGCGATCGCGAAGCGCGCGCCGCCCCAGCGCGGCGGCTCGAGCCGGAGCCTCGCCCGAAGCCGCTCGAGCGGCGGGTCGAGCGGGTCGAGCGACGAGGACGCCGCGGCGAAGCGGCCATGCCGGTCGCGCTCGGCGCCGCGCTCCTCGACGCGGGCGAGGTGAAAGAACGCCTCGGCGAGGTCGTCGCCCTCCGGCCGCTCGCCGTGCGCGGCCTGCTCCCAAGCGCTCTCGACGTACGGGAGGTCATCCCCGAGCCCGAGGTCGCGCGCGCCGACCGTGTCGAGCACCCAGCGGGCGCGCCGCTCGACCTCGGGCGGGATCACCGGGCGACCTCGCGCAGAATCTCCGCGAGCCGTTCCGCGCCCGCCCGCCGGTCGAGCCGCGCGCGGAGCTCGGGCGAGAGCGGCAAGCCGTCGAGCGTCCCCTCGCGCCAGCGCCGCTCGAGCTCGGCGAGCGCCGCCGCGATCGCGCCGACGTCGTCGGCCGGCACGACGACGCCTGCGCCGGTTTCGCGCACGAGCTCGGCCGCGTGCCCGTCGGGCGGGACGACCGCGAGGATCGGCCGCTCGGCGGCGAGGTACTCGAAGACCTTCGCCGTCAGCACCGCGCGCCCGCGGCCCTCGGCCTCCGGGACGAGCAGGAGGTTCGCCTCGGAGTCGCGCTGGAGCGCGAGCGCCTCCGCGCGCGGGAGGAAGTCGAGAACCTCGACGCGGTCGCGCAGCCCGTTCGACGCAACCCAGTCGCGCTGGCGCGGCGGGAGGCCGCCGACGAAGCGCGCGAGGACGTCGCCGTCCGTCCGCTCGAGCGCCTCGAGGAACGCCTGCGGGCTCCGCCGCCCGAAGAAGCTTCCCGTGTGCGTGATCCGGAACCGCTCGCCGCGCCGGTACACGAGCCCCTCGAAGTCGTCGAAGTCGCAGCCGTTCTCGACCACGTGGACGGTGACCCCCGGCGCGAAGCGCTCCATCCCCTCGGCCACGCCGGCCGACGCGGCG
>JAICNY010000072.1 GCA_025930955.1 Thermoleophilia bacterium | reverse complement strand
TACGACGCGGTCATCATCGCCAACCACCACGACGGCGCGCAGGCCGGCGCCGCCCCGGACGCGCACTTCTGCGGCTCCCAGGGCCACGAGTTCGAGCCGACCATCCCGGCGATCTGCATCGGGCACCGGGCCATGCACCTGTTGTTCGGCAGTGAGCCTGCCTACGACGTGCCGTACGTGGCCGGCAGCGAGCCGGCGCTCGGCGCGATCGGCGAGGAGGTCACCATCGAGGCGGTCTTCGACGGGTGGGGCTACGTGCACCTGTACGACGCCGAGACCGGCGCCGAGCTCGACACGTACGCGATCCCGCAGGCGCACGACCCGGCCTTCGCGTTCGGGTACGGCGACCTGACGGTGCACGAGGTGGCGGTGGATCCGCAGGATCCGAGCCTCGCGTACCTCTCGTACTACTCCGGCGGGCTCATCGCCCTCCAGATCCAGTGCACGAACCCGAGCGACAACTCGACGTGCGAGCTCGTCGAGGTCGGCGGCTACCGCGACCCGATGGGCAACGACTTCTGGGGCGTCGAGACGTTCGTGGGCGAGGACGGCTTCACGTACATCCTCGCGAGCGACCGCGACAGCGGCCTCTGGATCTTCCGCGATCCCTGAGCCGGACCTGAAACGCACGAGCGAGCGAGAGGGGCCGGCGCTGCCGGCCCCTCTCGTCTGCGGGGAGGCGACGGCCGGCGTCAGCGGAGCTCGTCGAGCGCGAGCTCGTCGGCCGCGACGACCTCGTAGAGCTCGAGGCTCCGCATGGTCGCGCCGACCGCCTCGGCCACCTCGTCGCGAAGCGCGGCGCCGCTCTGCTCGCGGTTGAGGGCCGCCTCGGCGCTCGTCCAGAACGTCAGTCCGATCGAGCGCCCGGCCTCTCGGTCGAGAAGGACGATCCAGCCGCGGAACCCTTCCGCGTCGCGAAGCCAGGGGATCACGTCCTCGCGGTAGACCCGCACCCCGGCCTCGATGTCCTCGGGCGTCCCCTCGAACGTCGTCACGCGCGCGTACACGCGGGGAAGCTTACGCCCGCTCGCCGCGCGGCTGCCCGTCGGCGGCGGCGGCCGGCTCCCAGACCCAGTCGCGCACGCCGGGCATGTCGTCGCCCGTCTCGCGCGTGTACGCGCGGTGGCGGAGGCGCTCGTCCACCATCTCCTGCCTGAGGTGCGCCGCGCGCTCGCCGAGGCCGGGCACGCGGTCGATCACGTCCATCACGAGGTGGAAGCGGTCGAGGTCGTTCAGCATGACCATGTCGAACGGCGTCGTCGTCGTCCCCTCCTCCTTGTAGCCCCGCACGTGGAGGTTCGCGTGGTTCGCCCGCCGGTACGTGAGCCGGTGGACGAGCCACGGGTAGCCGTGGTAGGCGAAGACGATCGGGCGGCTCGTCGTGAAGAGCGCGTCGAACTCCGCGTCGGGGAGCCCGTGCGGGTGCTCGCGCTCGTCCTGCAGACGCATGAGGTCGACGACGTTCACGACCCGCACCTTGAGGTCGGGGAGGTGCCGGCGCAGAAGCGAGGCGGCCGCGAGCGTCTCGAGCGTCGGGATGTCGCCCGCGCAGGCGAGCACGACGTCCGGCTCGCCGCCGTCGTCCGTCGAGGCCCAGTCCCACGTGCCGATTCCGCGCGTGCAGTGCGCGACCGCCTCGTCCATCGTGAGGTAGTCGAGCGACGGCTGCTTCCCCGCCACGATGACGTTCACGTAGTGGCGCGACCTCAGGCAGTGGTCGGCGACGGAGAGGAGGCAGTTCGCGTCGGGCGGCAGGTAGACGCGGATGATCTCCGCCTTCTTGTTCACGACGTGGTCGATGAAGCCCGGATCCTGGTGCGAGAACCCGTTGTGGTCCTGGCGCCAGACGTGCGAGGTGAGGAGGTAGTTGAGCGAGGCGATCGGGCGCCGCCACGGGATCCCGCGCGTCACCTTGAGCCACTTCGCGTGCTGGTTGAACATCGAGTCGATGATGTGGATGAACGCCTCGTAGCAGTTGAAGAGGCCGTGCCTCCCGGTCAGGAGGTAGCCCTCGAGCCAGCCCTGGCAGAGGTGCTCGCTCAGGATCTCGAGGACGCGGCCGTCGGGCGCGAGATGGTCGTCGGTCGGCTCGCGCTCGGCCATCCACGCGCGGTCGGTCGCCTCGAAGAGCGCCGAGAGCCGGTTCGAGGCCGTCTCGTCCGGGCCGAAGACGCGGAAGCGGTCCTCGTTGAGACGGACGACGTCGCGCAGGTACGTCCCGAGCACGCGAGTCGGCTCGCTCGCCGTGCGCGCGGGCGTCTCGACCTCGACGGCGTAGTCGCGGAAGTCCGGCAGCTCGAGCGGGCGGAGCAGGATGCCGCCGTTCGCGTGCGGGTTCGCGCCCATACGCCGGTGTCCCTCCGGCGCGAGCGCGCGCAGCTCGGGGACGAGCGCGCCCTCCTCGTCGAAGAGCTCCTCCGGGCGGTAGCTCCGGAGCCACTCCTCGAGCTGCGCGAGATGCTCGGGATTGTCTGCGAGCCCGGAGAGCGGCACCTGGTGCGAGCGCCACGAGCCCTCGGTCGGCTGTCCGTCGACCTCCTTCGGGCCGGTCCACCCCTTCGGCGTGCGCAGGACGATCATGGGCCAGCGCGGCCGCTCTCCGGTCCCGTTCTCGCGGGCATCGGCCTGGATACGCCGGATCTCGGCCAGGCAGGCGTCGAGCGTCGCCGCGAGCTCCTGGTGCACGGCCTCCGGGTCGTCCCCCGCGACGACGTGCGGCTCGTGCCCGTAGCCGCGCATGAGGTCGCAGAGCTCCTCCTCCGGGATCCGCGCGAGCACGGTCGGGTTCGCGATCTTGTACTCGTTCAGATGGAGGATCGGCAGCACGGCCCCGTCGCGCGCCGGGTCGAGGAACTTGTTCGAATGCCAGCTCGCGGCGAGCGGCCCGGTCTCGGCCTCGCCGTCGCCGACGACGCACGCGACGACGAGGTCGGGGTTGTCGAAGGCCGCCCCGTAGGCGTGGACGAGCGCGTAGCCGAGCTCGCCGCCCTCGTGGATCGAGCCGGGCACCTCGGGCGCGACGTGGCTCGGGATCCCGCCCGGGAACGAGAACTGCCGGAAGAGCCGCCGGAGCCCCTCGACGTCGTGCCCGACCTGCGGGTACGTCTCCGTCCACGTGCCCTCGAGGTACGTGTTCGCGACGAGCGCCGGCCCCCCGTGCCCGGGCCCGGTGATGAAGATCGCGTCGAGGTCGTCGCGCCTGATCACACGGTTCAGGTGCGCGTAGAGAAGGTTCAGCCCCGGCGTCGTCCCCCAGTGGCCGAGCAGCCGGGGCTTCACGTGCTCGAGCCTGAGCGGCTCGCGGAGGAGCGGGTTCGAGAGCAGGTAGATCTGCCCGACGGCGAGGTAGTTCGCCGCGCGCCAGTACGCGTCGAGGAGGCGGAGCTCCTCGGCGGCAAGCGGCTGAGCGGGCGCGCTCGTCGTCCGAGCCATCCCCCGTACCTTGCCCGATCCGGCCGTTACTCGTACCGGAGGGCCTCGGCCGGGTACACGCGCGACGCGCGCAGGGCCGGCGCGAGCGTCGCCGCGATCGCGACCGCGTAGACGACGAGGAAGACGACGGTCAGGTTCGCCCACGGCACGACGAACTCGAGGCGCCCGGCCCAGCTCGGCTCCGCCTGGGCGTCGCGGATGATGTTGAGCGCGACGAGGAGCGCGAGGATCGTCCCGACGAGGATCGACGTCACGGCGATGAACGAGGACTCGAGCACGAACGAGAGCTGCACCATCCTGCGGCGGAAGCCGAGCGCCCGGAGGACGCCGATCTGCTGGCGCCGCTCCACGACCGAGCGGGCCGCGATCACGCCGAGGGCCGCGACCCCGACGACGAGCCCGAGGCCCATGAAGCCCTGCACGAGCCGGTTGAACGTGATGCTCGCGCCGACCGTGTCCGCGAGGACGTCCGAGAGCGCCTCGGCCTCGACGCCGTTCGCGAGGAGCGCGCTCTCTACCTCGGCCGCGACCGCGGGCGCGTCGGCCCCCTCGCGCAGCGCGAGGAGGTGCATCGTCGGCACCGCGCGCTCGCCGAACGCGCCCGCGAGCGTCTCCTGCGAGGTCTGGATGCCCGCGAGCTCGAGCGGGACGGCGTCGGAGAGGACGCCGATCACGGTCAGTCGCGTCTCCTGCGCCGTCTGGGGGTCGCGGACCGTCACCTCGACCGGCTCGAATCCCTGGTCCTCGATGTAGAAGCCGCTGAGACGGAAGTCCGGCGGGACGCCGAAGTTGAAGTTCGAGCGTCGCGGCACGATGAGCGGGTCGACGACGGCGAGGCCGGGCTCGGCGGCGATCGCGCTCCAGACCTCCTCCGCCGAGCCATAGCCCTTCGCGAAGGAGGCGAGCCCGTACGTCGTGTGCTCGAGGTACGCGTCGTCGAGGCCGCGGACGACGTAGTCCTCCGGCTCCGCCCCGGCGCCGGTCTGCTCGGCCTGCACCGGGAGGACGGACATGCTCGCGGCCACCTCGATGTCGTCGCCGAGCCCCTGCTTCGCGAGCGCCGCCTCGAGGTCGCCGACGGGCGCGGCCGGCGACGAGCTCGCGCGCACGTCGAAGCCGCCACCGAATGTGTCGAGGTCGTTCGCCGCGCTCACGAAGGCGGTGGAGACCGTCCCGCCGACGACGAGCGTGAAGACGACGAGCGTGAACATGGCGAGCGTCACGCCGGTGCGGAAGCGGTCGCGGAGCGGGTACGCCATTGACATCTTGAAGACCGGCGCGAGCCCGGGGATCCGCCCGGCCACCCAGCTGCCGGCGCGGATCAGCACGTCGGCGTTGTGCATGAGGATCCACGTCGCGCCGATCACGATCATGAAGCCGGCGACGATGAAGATCGAGAAGTTCTGCTTCGGCTGGCCGAGGATCCACTCGTCCGTCGGCAGGAGGAAGAACGCGACGAGCGCGAAGCCTGCCGTGGTGCGGGCGACGCGCTCGGAGACGCCGAGCGCGCGCGCGATCGGGACGAGCCCCATGATCGCGAGCCCGACTCCCAGCCCGAGCGTCGTCACGTCGTCCGAGCCGTAGCCCGACAGCGCGAGAAGGGCGCCGAGCGCGATCGCGAGCCCGCCGAAGAGCAAACGGCGGCGCTGCCCCTTCTGCGCGGGCGGCTCCGGCAGGTTGCGGATCGCGGTCACGATGTTCATCCGGCTGACCCGCCAGGCGGAGAGGCCGACGACGAGGAACGTGAGGACGACGCCGACCGAGTACGCGACGACGACGCTCTTCGGCGAGACGGTGTACGCGATCTCGAGGTCGCTCTCCGCGGCGACGGCGCTCGCGACGACGAGCACCATGACGTAGGCGACCGCGATCCCGACGAGCGCACCGACCGCGGCGGCGAGGAGCGCGTACGTGACGCCCTCGTAGAGGAACGTCTGCACGAGGTGGCCTCGCCGGGTGCCGACCGCGCGGGCGATCCCGAGCTCCGCGCGCCGCTCGGCCGCGAGCATCACGAAGATGAGGAAGATCAGGAGCAGCCCGGCGGCGATCGAGAACGACCCGAAGGTCGTGAAGAGCGACATGAAGGACGCGCCGCCGAGGTCGGCCGTCTCGAGCGCGTCGGCCTTCGCCGGGTCCGCCTCGAGCGCGAGCCGCGTGAGCGTCGGCTCGAGCAGCTCGATCACCTCGTCGCTGAGCGCCGCGCCGCTCATTGCGTCGCCGCGGTTCGAGACGAGCACGTGCCGGATCTGGCCGGGCTCGCCGACGAGGTCCTGTGCGGGCCCGAGCGGGACGAGCAGCGCGGGGCCGTCCGCCCCGGCGCCGCGGAACGAGACGACCGCCTCGACGCGCATCGGCACGACCGTCTCGCCGGCGAGCACGCGCAGCCTGTCGCCGTCCGTGACCGCGAGCTCCTCGGCCGCCTCCTCGTTCACGAAGACCGCTCCGGGCCCGAGGTCGGCGAGCGAGCGCGTCTCGCCCGCGAGGTCGCGGATCGGGCTCATCTCGGCGAGCGCCGCAGGGTCGCTGCCGAAGAGGGTCGCGCGCGGCTCGCTCAGCCGGCTCTCGACGCCCTGCACGGCGACAGGCTCGATCACGGCCGGCGCCACCCCGTCGACGAGGTCGGAGCCCTCGAGCGCCGCCGCGATCTCGCGGTAGTGGCCCTCCGGGAAGTAGCGGACGGCTGCCGCCTCGACCTCGCCGCTCATGAGCTCCGCCTCCGCGCCCGCGACGGACACGACCTCGTCGGTCTCGCCGAGCGCGGTGAGCGAGCTCTGGCGAATCGTGTGGCTCATCGTGTCGCCCGTCGCCAGGGCGGCCGCGACGATCGCCGTCCCGAGCATGAGCCCGGTGACGATCAGCGCGCTCCGCGCGGGGCGGCGGCGGACGTTGCGCACGCCGAGCCGGACGAACACGCGGTTGCGCAGCGCGAACACGCCGAGCACCGCGAGCGCGCCGAGCACGAGCGCCGACAGGACGAGAGCGAGCGTGCCGACCGGGATGCCGAAGAGCTCCTGCATCGCCTAGGCCGCGGCTCCCGCGGGCGTCTCGGCGTGGACGACCTCGTACAGCTCCCGCCCCGGCGGCGAGCGGAAGAAGGCCACGTACTGCTCGACCTGCTCGTCGTACAGCCCGCTCGCGAGGCCGGCCTCGGCGGTCTCGGCGTCGCGCCAGAGCGTCATGACGAGCGCCTTGCCCTCCGGGGTCGCGAGCGCGTAGACGCCCTCGAACCCCTCCTGCTCACGCAGCGCCGGCGCGATGCGGCTCTCGAAGACGCCGACCGCCTCGGCGAGCGGCATCCGCAGCGTGTCGATCTCCGCCAACGTCACCCGCGCGACCATTGCTCACCTCCAGAAGCTCCTGCTCGACGACCTGGCCGTCGAGCATCCGGACGATCCGGTCGGTCTTGCGACCGACCCCGATGTCGTGCGTGACGATCACGAACGAGAGGCCGCGCTCGACGTTCAGCCGGCGCATCAGGTCGGTGATCTCGGCGGCGTTCTCGCTGTCGAGGTCGCCGGTCGGCTCGTCGGCCCAGACGATCGCCGGATCGTTCACGAGCGCCCGCGCAATCGTGACGCGCTGCCGCTGGCCGCCCGAGAGCTCGTCCGGGAGGTGGTCGGCCCACCGCTCGAGCCCGACCATCTCGAGCGCCTCGACGGCGCGGCGGCGGGCTTCACGCGCGTGGACGCGCGCGACGAGCAGCGGCAGCTCGACGTTCTCGACGGACGAGAGCACCGGCATGAGGTTGTAGAACTGGAAGACGAAGCCCATGCGGCGCGCCCGGTAGTCCGTGCGCGCGCGGTCGGACATCCCGGCGAGCGGGACTCCCTCGATCTCGATCTCGCCCGCGTCGATCGCGTCGAGGCCGGAGAGGCAGTTGAGCAGCGTCGTCTTGCCGCAGCCGCTCGGGCCCATGATCGCGACCATCTCGCCGCGCGCGACGGCCAGGTCGACGCCGCGCAGCGCGCGCACCTCGACCTTCCCGGTGTCGTACGTCTTGTGGACTTCGCGTGCCTCGATGATCTGTTCGGTCGCCATACCGCCATCAGACACCCGCGCGCGAGACGGGCCATCGTGGCGAACGCGGTTTCTCGGGTCCGGAAAAACCCCGATGGTCAGCGCTCGACGCGCACGCCGACGACGTGCTCCGCGTACTCGAACGCGAGGCGCTCGAGCTCCGGGTCGGTCGTCGCGCACGCGCCGGCGAGGATGGAGACCTTGAACCCGAGCTCGCGGGCGTCGATCGCCGACTGGACGACGCACATCTCCGTCGCCGCTCCCGCAAGCAGGAGCCGCTCGATCTCGAGCTCGCGCAGGAGGACGACGAGCGGCGTGTGGTCGAAGATCGAGTAGCGCGGCTTGAGGAGCATCCGGTCGCCCTCGCGCGGCGCGACCTCGGCGAGCACGTCGCCGCCGGGCCCGTCGAGCGCGTCGCGGACGAGCGCGGGCGCGTTCGAGTCCCAGCGCCCGTCGAGGTCGTTCACGTAGAGGACGGGCATGCCGGCCGCCCGGGCGCGGTCGAGCGCGCCGACGAGGCCGGGCAGCCGCGCGCGGAGCGAGGCCAGGAGCGCGTCCCCGTCCTCGTGGTCGAAGCGCTGGAGCAGGTCGATGACGACGAGCGCGTCCCGCACGGGCGCTCTCTACCCGGATCTAGTCGTCGACGAAGCCGACGGAGACCCAGAACGGCATGCCGGCCGTCGTCGTCTCCGTCGCGCGGTACGTGAAGGCGTGGAGCGAGCCGTCCTTGCCGCGGAGGAGCGTCGTGCCCGCCGCCTCGCCGCGGCGGCGAAGCGCCCTGTAGAGGTCGGGCGCGTCCGCGGCGACGGCGACATCCGTCACGCGGAGCTCGAGCAGCTCCTCGCGCTCGTAGCCGAGCACCTCGCACGCGCGGCGGTTGACGGCGACGTAGCGGCCGTCGTCGTCGGCGACGAAGACGAGGGCGGGGCCCGTGTCGACGGCCTCGCCCAGCAGTCCCGGCTGAATCAGGTCGGCGGCGGCGCGAACGGTCATGGGCCTCGAGATTCTACGCCGCCGCCGACCTCGTTTCTACGGCCGACGGCCGTTTCCTTACGTTCGGTCTACGTCGTCGCGAGCGCCTCCGGAACGTGGGCCTCGACGAAGGGCCGAAGCACGTCCGTGAGCGTCGGCTCGCCGCGGTCGGCGAGCACGTACGTCGCGTGCCGCACCGGGTGCCGCACGTCGATCACACGCGTCAGGTTCATCGGCGTACCGGTCACGACGACGTCGCAATCGGCGGCGTCGATGGTGGCCGCGAGCTCGGCGAGCTGCTCGTCGCCGTAGCCCATCGCCGGAAGCACGGCCCCGATCTCCGGGTAGTGCTCGAACGTCCCGGCGATCGAGCCGACCGCGAACGGCCGCGGGTCGACGAGCGTCGCGGCGCCGGCGGCCTTCGCGGCCACCGTCCCGGCCCCGTACGGCATGCCGCCGTGGGTGATCGTCGGCCCGTCCTCGACGACGAGGACGCGCTTCCCCTCGAGCGAGGGCCCCTCCCCGAGCGTGACCGGCGACCCCGCGAGGACGATCGTCGCCGTCGGATTGATCGCGAGGACGTTTCCGACGACCTGCTCGACCGCGGCCTCCTCCGCGCTGTCCACCTTGTTCACGACGACGACGTCGGCCATCCGGACGTTCGCCTCGCCGGGGTGGTACCGGAGCTCGTGGCCCGGCCGGAGCGGGTCGACGACCGTGATGAAGAGATCCGGGCGGAAGAACGGGAAGTCGTTGTTCCCGCCGTCCCAGACGACGACGTCCGCCTCGGCCTGCGCCGCCGCGAGGATCTCGCCGTAGTCGACGCCCGCGTACATGATCATCCCCAGCTCGACGGGCGCCTCGTACTCCTCGCGCTCCTCGATCGTCGGGTTCGACGCGTCGATGTCCTCGAGCGTCGCGAAGCGCTGGACGCGCATCGCCTCGAGGTCGCCGTACGGCATCGGGTGCCGGACGAGCGCGACCGAGAGGCCCGCGTCCACGAGCAGCTGGCCGACACGCCGGCTCGTCTGGCTCTTGCCGCAGCCGGTGCGCGCGGCGCAGACGGCGACGACCGGCTTCTCCGAGCGAAGCATCGTCGCCTTCGGCCCCATGAGCGTGAAGTCCGCTCCGGCGGCGAGGGCGATCGACGCCTTGTGCATGACCTCCTCGTGCGAGAGGTCCGAGTAGGCGAGAACGACCTCGTCGACGTCGTGCTCTCGCACGATCGCCGTGAGCTCCTCCTCGGGCCGGATGGGGATCCCGTCCGCGTACCCGGGGCCGGCGAGGCTCGCCGGGTAGACGCGATCGTCGATGCCCGGAATCTGCGCCGCGGTGAACGCGACCACCTTCGTGTCCTGATCGCCCCGGAACGCGACGTTGAAGTTGTGGAAGTCCCTGCCTCCGGCTCCCATGATCACGACCTTGCGCATGACGTCTCTCCCTTCGGTCGAGGCGGGGCCGGGGCCCGTCGAGGCCCCGGCCCGGCCCGGTTGTGTGCGACTACGCCTCCGTCCGCACCGACCCCGGCTCGCGGACGCTCCTCCGCCACTTCACCCAGAGGTAGACCGGGATGCCGGCGAGCAGGAGCATGAAGCCCTTGGCGAGCGACTCGTAGCCCGCGCCCCAGATCGCCCAGAGCGAGTAGCCGAAGGCGAGGAGCGCGATCGTGGAGTGCCGCGCGAGCTTCACGCCCGAGAACGCGGTCCGGTCGGCGAAGAAGAGGTAGAGCTGAGCGGCGGACGAGTACAGGTACGGAACGAGCGCCGTCAGCGTGGCGATGATGATGATGTCGGTGAACGTGTCGACCACCGACCCCTCGGTCTGGAAGTTCGTCATGAGCAGCGCCGTGACGAGCACCGAGGAGACGACGAGGCCGAACACCGGCGTCCCGCGCTTGCCGTCGACACGCGCGAACCGCCGCGGGAAGAGCCCGTCGCGGGCCGGCGCGAGCGGCGCGCGGCCCTGGAGCAGGATCCACCCGTTCAGCACACCGAAGATGGAGATCATCGCGACGACCGCGATCGCCTTGCCGCCCCACGTGCCGCCGAAGATCTCGTTCGCGCCGTCGGCGAACGGGCTCGCGGACTCGGCCAGCTGCGCGCTCGGGATCATCCCGAAGAGCGCGAGCGTGGCGACGAGGTAGAGGAGCGCCGCCGCCGCGGTGCCGATGATCGTGGCCCGCGGAATCGTCTTCTCCGGATCCTTGACCTCCTCGGCCGGGACGGTCGCCGACTCGAGGCCGATGAACGCCCACAGCGTGAGGAGCGCCGCCGCGCCGATCCCGAAGTCCCAGCTCTGGTCGACGGTGAACGGGTCGAAGTTCGCGCTGTCCATGAAGAACAGCCCGACGACGCCGATCACGAGGAGCGGTGTGAACTTGAGGACGGTCGTGACAACCTGGATCCAGCCGGCCTCACGGACGCCGAGGATGTTGACGAGCGTGAGGAGCCAGACGAGGCCGATCGCGAGGAGCGCCGCGACCCAGTTCTTCGTCGCGTCGCCCCAGAACACGCTCAGGTACGCGGCGAACGCGATCGCGATGGCCGCGTTGCCGACCCAGGCGTTGATCCAGTAGCTCCACGCGGTCTGGAAGCCGACGAAGTCGCCGAAGGCCTTCCGCGCGTACACGTACGGCCCGCCGGTCTTCGTGTACCGGCGGCCGAGGGTGGCGAAGACGAGCGCGAGGAGCATGGCGCCGAGGCCCGTGAAGACCCAGGCGAGGACGGACACGGGGCCCGCCGTCCCGGCCATCGCGGCCGGCAGCAGGAAGACGCCCGATCCGACCATGTTCCCGATCACGAGGGCGGTCGCCATCCACAGGCCCATCGAGCGCTTGAGCGCGGGACGGGGTGGGATGCGCGCCTCGTCGGGAAGCGTCTTGACCGGCGCCAGGCCGGTCGGTGTGACGGTACTCATGACTCCTCCTTCTCCCGGCGGAGGACGATCCGCAGGTCGCGCGGGTCGATCTCCGCGATGTCGTCGATCGGGACCTCGCGGACGCGTCGGCGCAGGACGCCGCAGCTGATGCCAAGCGACGTGGGCGAGCCGTCGCCTCCCCTTCGGACGGCCTCGACGACGCCGACGCGTCCGCGAGGCCCCTCGACGTGGAAGCCCTCGCAGCGCCCGAGCCAGTAGGCCCGCGACCACCGCTCGTCGAACAGGTGACGCGCGTGCGCGCGGACTCCCATTTCCTTCCTCCTTGACTCAGGTTCATCGTCCGCCGAGATGGCGACGACGGCATCGGAGAGCGCGCTGAACCGCGCTACGTGGTTTCCACCGAGCGCCGGGAGAGCGCCTTGCGCGCCTCGTCGGCCCCGAAGACGAGCGGCGGCCAGAGCAGGAGCACGGCGAGCTCGGCGGGCCCGAGCGGCGCCATGTGGAAGAGCTCGGCGAGCGGCGGCACGTAGAGGAGCGCCCCGAGCAGCGCGATCTCGAACGCGATCCCGGCCGCGAGCAGGCGGTTCGACAGGAGCCCGACGGAGAGCGACGACTCGCGGCTCGTCCGGAACGCGAGCCCGGCGCCGACCTGCGCGGCCACGATCCCGCCGCACGTCATCGCCGTCGCCGTCACGTAGAGGTCTCCGGAGGAAGCGAGCGGCTCCCACGGGCGCCAGCCGGCGAGGGCGTAGGCGGCGAAGAAGCTCGCGAGCCCGGCGAGCCCCTCGAGCGGCCCGACGAGACCGAACACGCGCCTGATCGTCGCCCGGTCGAGGAGCCGCTCGCGGCGCGGCCGCGGCGGGCGCTCCATCGTCCCCGCCTCGGCGCGCTCCGCCCCCAGTCCGATTGCGGGGAGCATGTCGGTCCCGAGGTCGATCGCGAGCACCTGCATGACGACGAGCGGCAGAGGGACAGCCCCGCCCGTCGCGCCCCAGACGACGAACGGGACGAGCTCGCCGACGTTCGAGCAGAAGTGGTAGCCCGCGAACCGGCGGATGTTCTCGTACACCGCGCGGCCCTCCTCGACCGCCGCGACGACCGAGGCGAAGTTGTCGTCGAGCAGCACCATGTCGGCCGCCTCACGCGCGACGTCGGTCCCACGGAGGCCCATCGCGACACCGATGTCGGCCTCCCGGAGGGCCGGGGCGTCGTTCACGCCGTCACCCGTCATCGCGACGATCTCGCCCTCCTCCCGGAGGACGTGTGCGAGCCGAAGCTTCGCCTCCGGGTCGATGCGCGCGAAGACGACCTCGCGCTCGGCGAGGCTGGTGCGGAGCTCCTCGTCGTCGAGCCGCGTCAGCTCCCCGCCCTCGACGACGTGCGGCTCGGACGCGAGACCGATCTGGCGCGCGACGGCCGCCGCGGTCGCCCCGCTGTCGCCGGTCACCATGACGATGCGGATCCCGGCGCGGCGGCAGCGCGCGACCGCATCCGCGACCTCCGGCCGCGGCGGATCGTCCATCCCCACGAGCCCGAGGAGCTCGAGGCCGCGCTCGAGCTTGTCCGGCGTGTCGCCGCCGTCCGGGGGAACGGTCCGCCGTGCGACCGCGAGGACCCGCAGCGCGTCGTGCTCGAAGCGCTCCGCGACGGCGAGGGCCTCGGCGCGCTCGACGGGCCCGAGCGTAGAGCGGGCGACGATCTCCTCGGGCGCGCCCTTCGCGTACGCGACCCGGCCGGCGCCCTCGCCGTCCAGGTGAAGGGTGGTCATCCGCTTCCGCCGGGAGTCGAAGGGGAGCTCCGCGAGGCGAGGCCGATGCGCCGCCTCCTGCTCGTGCCTCAGGCCGCCCTTCTCCGCGAGGACGACGAGCGCGCCCTCGGTCGGGTCGCCCTCGACGCGCCAGCCGTCCCCGCCGTGCACTAGCCGCGCGTCGTTGCAGAGCAGTCCGGCGCGCAGGAGCTCCGCGAGCGCGCGCGGGTCGGCGACCTCGCCGTCACGCAGGAAGCGCCCGAACGGCTCGTAGCCGGCGCCCTCCACCTCGAGCTCGCCCTCCGGCGTCCACACGCGCCGGACGGTCATCTGGTTCTCGGTGAGCGTCCCGGTCTTGTCCGTGCAGATCACGGTCGTCGCGCCGAGCGCCTCGACGGAGGAGAGCCGCCGGACGAGGGCGTTGCGCCGCGCCATCCGCTGCGTGGCGAGCGCGAGCGAGAGC
>JAICNY010000164.1 GCA_025930955.1 Thermoleophilia bacterium | reverse complement strand
GCCGCGCGGGGGCGGGTCGCCGGTGCCGAGCACCTCCGTGCGCGAGCCGGCCTCCCCCACCTCGCCCGCGTCGACCCCGAGGTCGGAGAGCGACACGGTGTCGACGGGCTTCTTCTTCGCGCCCATGATCCCCTTGAGGGAGGGGTAGCGCGGCTCGTTGATCGCGTCCGAGACGGCCACGACGCACGGAAGCGGCGCCTCGAGGACGTCGTAGCCGTACTCCGTCTGGCGCTTCGAGCGGGCCTTCCCGCCGTCGAGCTCGAGCGAGGCGGCCTGGGAGATCATCGGCAGCCGCATTCGCTCGGCGAGCGCGGCCCAGAGCACGGCGCCGTCCGAGTCGCCCGCCTGCTGGCCGAGCAGGACGAGGTCGGGGCCCTCGCGCTCGAGCGCCTTCGCGAGCACGGACGCGGTTGCGAGGAGGTCGGAGCCGGCGGCCGCGTCGTCCGAGACGAGGAGCAGCCGGTCGGCGCCCATCGCAAGAGCCTTCCGCAGCGACTCCGCGGCCTTCTCCGGGCCCATCGAGACGACCACGACCTCGGTGTCCGCGGCCCCGTCCTTCACGCGGAGCGCCTCCTCGAGCGCGTGCGTGTCGAAGTCGTTCAGCGCGCCCTCGACGCTCCGGTCGAGACGCTTCGTGGACGGGTCGAGGCGCTTCGGCGCGGAGGCGTCCGGGACCTCCTTCATGCACACGGCGATCTTCACGGCCGCGAGCATATCGGGCCTCCTGCGACGGCCTTCGAGTTCACCTCCTGCTAAGGTCTGCGCCTTCGCGCGCCGACGCACCGGAGCAGATGCTCAGACGCCACCGGACGACAGCCCGAAGCATCCTTCTCGCCCTTCTCGTAGCCGGGAGCCTCGCGGGACCTTCGGCCGCGTCCGCGGCCGTCCCGAAGCTCGCGTTTCCCGTGGTCGGGCCCGTGTCGTACACGAACGACTTCGGCGACCCGCGCGGCAGCGGGTGGCACCAGGGGAACGACCTGATGGGCAAGCGCCGCCAGCCCGTCGTCGCCGCCGAGCCCGGCCGGGTGACGATCTACCGGGGCTCCTCGCGCGCCGGCTGCATGCTCTACCTCTACGGCGCGAGCGGGACGGTCTACTACTACATCCACCTGAACGACGACCTGACGAAGCGCGACGACAACCGCGCGACCGACTGCCGCGTCGGGGTCGCC
The DNA here is from genome assembly GCA_025930955.1 of Thermoleophilia bacterium. Classification (GTDB taxonomy): domain Bacteria; phylum Actinomycetota; class Thermoleophilia; order Gaiellales; family Gaiellaceae; genus JAICNY01. The sequence goes on along the minus strand of JAICNY010000164.1, from coordinate 4,699 downwards.
TACGCGCCCGGCCTGAAGAGCGGGATGCGCGTGCGGGCGGGCCACCTGATCGGCTTCCTCGGGAACTCGGGCGACGCGCGCGGGATCCAGCCGCACCTCCACTTCGAGGTGCGCCCGAACGGCGGCCGTCCGGTCAACCCGTACCGGCACCTGGGGAACGCCGACCGGCTGCTCTTCGCCCGACCGCTCGGCGCCGACCAGGTGAAGCTCGACCTCATGGGCAAGGTCGTCAAGACGACGCAGGAGACGTTCTCGATGAAGGTCAACCGCGTGGGCGTCACGACCTCAGCGAGTCGATCGAGCAAGAGGTGGCTCGGCCGCACGATCACGCTCGCGCACACCGAGGAGACCGTCTGGAAGCGCAAGCTCGCGGACGGGACGATGGTCCCGGCGAGCACGGCCAAGGCGAAGCCCGGCGAGCGGGTGACGGTCTGGACGCCGTGGTTCAAGCCGCTCCTGCGGACGCAGCGCGCGAAGCCGGGGATCCTCACGGCCGAGCGCGTCCGCCTCCGCGGCGAGGGTTAGACGGGGAGCGCCGAGCGAAGCTCACGGGCGGCCGTCTCGGGGTCCCGAGCGTCGGCGATCGCGCGGACGACCGCAATGCGCGCCGCGCCGGCGGCGACGACCTCCTCGACGTTCGTCCGGTCGATGCCGCCGATCGCGAACCACGGCTGGCGGGCGTGCGCCGCCGCGTGGCGGACGAGCTCGAGGCCGGCCGCGGGCCGTCCCTCCTTCGTCGGGGTCTCGTGCACCGGGCCCACGCCGATGTAGTTCGCCTCGGCGGCGTCGATCTCGGCGGTCGCGTGCGTCGAGAGGCCGACGGGAAGCCGGAAGCGCCGCACGGCCGCGACGGGGAGGTCGTCCTGGCCCACGTGGACGGCGTCCGCCTCGACGAGCACCGCGAGGTCGGGGCGGTCGTTCACGACGAGCGGAACCCCGAGGCGCCGCGTCACCTCACGGGCCTCCTCGAGCGCGCGGAGGAGCTCGCCGTCCGGGAGCTCCTTGTCCCGTATCTGGACGAGGTCGACGCCGCCGCGCACGGCGGCCTCGACGAGGTCGGCGAGCCCCGGCCGCGCCGGCGCGATCAGGTACAGCCGTCGATCGCCGAACACGCGCCTACCCGCCGGCGACCGGACGCGCGACGACCAGGGTGTCGCCGGGGGCGAGCTCGACGCTCCCGTAGGCGGCGCGCTCGACCGGGTCGCCGTTCCGCTCCACGAGCGCGTAGCGGGCGCCGAGGCCCAGGCGCTCGAGCAGGCGCTCCACCGTCTCGCCCGCCTCGAGCTCGTGCACGCGCCCGTTCACCGTCACCGCGGCGCTCACGGCTGCGTGACGAGCCCGCCGACGGGGCTCGACGGCTGGGCGGTCGCCTGCTCGTCCATCACGCCGGCGAGGCGACCGGCGCGCCCGGCCTCGACCGCGAGCCTGAACGCACGCGCCATCGTCACCGGATCGCCGGCGCGCGCGATCGCCGTGTTCACGAGGACGGCGTCGGCGCCGAGCTCCATCGCCTCCGCGGCGTGCGAGGGCGCGCCGAGCCCCGCGTCGACGACGACGGGCACCTCCGCCTCCTCGACCATGATCCGGATCGAGTCGCGCAGCTTGAGCCCGCGGCCGGTGCCGATCGGCGCGGCGAGCGGCATGACGGTGGCGCAGCCGACCTCCGCGAGCCTCCGCGCGAGCACGGGGTCGGGGAGCATGTACGGGAGCACGGTGAAACCGTCCTCGACGAGGATCTCGGCGGCGCGCAGGGTCTCCACGGGGTCGGGCAGCAGGTGGCGCGGGTCGGGGATGACCTCGAGCTTCACCCAGTCCGGGAGACCGCCCGCGCGCGCGAGGCGCGCCACGCGCACGGCCTCCTCGGCCGTCTCGCACCCGGCGGTGTTCGGCAGGAGGAGGACGTCCTCGGGCAGGAAGTCGAGGATGCTCGCGTCGTCGCCCGCGTCGAGGTCGATCCGCCGCACCGCGACCGTGACCATCTCGCAGCCGGACGCGGCGACCGCGTCGCGCATGAGCTCGAACGTCTCGTACTTTCCCGTGCCCGTGATGAGCCGCGACGAGAACTCCCGCCCGGCGATCGTCAGAACGTCGTCCACCTGTCTCCCTTCGCTGGAATGACCCAGATCAGGTTCTGCGGTCGCGGCCTCGTGGCCGCCTCTCAGCCTCCGTCAGAGGCTCCCGTGTCCCGTGAATGGTAGCCGCCGCGCCGCGGCTACCGGCCGGTGAAGCGAGGCTCGCGCTTCTCGACGAACGCGGCCATGCCTTCCTTCTGGTCCTCGCTCGAGAAGAGCATCGAGAAGAGCCGTGCCTCCGTCTCGAGGTTGCCGCGGTGGTCGCCGGCGAGGGCGAGGTTCGCGGCCTCCTTCGCGTACGCGAGCGCGAGCGGGCTCTTGGCCGCGAGCGTCTCGCAGAGCTCGCGCGCCTTCGGCAGGAGGTCGTCCGGCTCGTGGACGGCGTTCACGAGGCCGCGCGCGAGCGCCTCCTCGGCGCCGACCGTTCGGCCGGTGAAGCAGAGCTCCTTGGCGAAGCCGAGCGTCGTCACTCGCGCGAGGCGCTGCGTGCCGCCCCAGCCCGGGACGATCCCGAGTTTGACCTCCGGCTGGCCGAGCTTCGCGTTCGCGGACGCGAGGCGGATGTCGCACGCGAGCGCGAGCTCGCAGCCGCCGCCGAGCGCGAAGCCGTTCACGGCCGCGACGGTGGGCTTCGGCATCGTCTCGAGGAGGCTCGCGCACGCCTGGCCGAGCTCGCCCCAGCGGCGCGCCTCGAGGACGCCGAGCGCCTGCATGTACTTGATGTCGGCGCCCGCGACGAACGCGCGGTCGCCGGCACCCGTCAGGAGGACGACGCGCGCCTCGTCGTCTGCGGCGAGCTCCTCGAGGCGGGCGCGCAGGCTCTCCGCGTGCTCGAGGTCGAGCGCGTTCAGCGCGTCCGGACGGTTGACGGTGACGGTGGCGATCCCGCCGTCGAGCGCGACGTCGATCGGCACTACGACCCCTGCCCGGCTTCGCGCGAGAGACCCTTCCCCCGGGGGCCTTCGGCCCCGCTTCCCCCGCTTTCGACGCTAGCGGAGAAATGCGCACGGATGTGTGACGGATCGTGTCGGATCGTGCGCGGAGGTGTCACGACTTCGTGACGTCCTACGCCTCGACCGGGATCCTCGCCTGAAGGAAGTCGACGATCTCGGAGACGGGCGCGCCCGGCGTGAAGATCTCGGCGACGCCCTGCCGCTTGAGCTCCTCGACGTCCGGCTTCGGGATCGTGCCGCCGACGACGACGAGCACGTCCTCGAGCCCCTCCTCGCGCAGCCCCTCGAGGATCCTGGGCACGAGCGTCATGTGCGCGCCGGAGAGGATCGAGATCCCGACCGCGTCCGCGTCCTCCTGCAGCGCCGTCTCGACGATCTGCTCCGGGGTCTGGTGGAGGCCGGTGTAGATGACCTCCATCCCGGCGTCGCGAAGGGCGCGCGCGATGATCTTCGCGCCCCTGTCGTGACCGTCGAGCCCCGGCTTGGCGATGACGACGCGGATCTTTCTGGCCATCGGGTGGAAGTATATGAGCGTGCAGCTCCGGGTCATCGGCTCGTCCCCGGCGTGGCCGAACCCCGGCAGCGCCCAGTCCGGCTACCTCGTGGAGGGGCCCGGGAAGCTCCTGCTCGACTGCGGGCCCGGCGTCCTCGGGCGGTTGCGCGCGAACGGAGACGTCGTGGTCGACGCGATCGCGGTGACGCATTTCCACCTCGACCACTGGGGCGATCTCGTTCCCTGGGCCTGGCTGGTCGCATACGGCCAGGCGCCCCCCGGGCGGACGGAGGTCTGGCTCCCGCCCGGCGGCGTGCGGCAGCTCGAGACGTTCGCCCGGCTCTGGGGGAACGACTCGATGTTCGAGCGGGCGTTCGAGCTCCGGGAGTACGAGCCCGCGACGCCGTTCGCGGCGGCCGGGTTCGAGGTCGAGGCCCGGCGCGTGCGCCACTACGACCTCGACGCCTTCGGGTTCCGCGTCCGCGAGCCGGGCGGGCCGCTCCTCGCGTACTCGGGCGACACCGCGCCCGGCGAGGAGATCGCGGCGCTCGCGGCCGGAGCCGATCTCTTCCTCTGCGAGGCGACGCTCGCGGACGCGAACGGCGAGCCTGCGCTGCGCGGCCACCTGACCGCCGAGGAGGCGCTCGCGGCGGCGGACGGGCCGGTGCTCCTGACCCATCGCCCGGCCGAGCTGCTACCGCCGGACGGAACGCCGCTCGCGCGGGACGGGCTCGTGGTCGAGGTCGTGCGGGCCGGCTAGGAGACCCAGCCGGCCCGGTCGCCGTCGCCGGCGTACGTCTGCTTCTCGCGCACCTCGACGGAGGCGATCCGGTCCGGCGGGAGGAACTTCGTGCCGACCTGCGGCCACTCGCCGTCCTTCGCGATGCCGGCGACGAGCTCACGGGCGGCCGCGACGGCCTCCGCCTCGTCGGCGAAGAGCGCGACGTCGACCTCCTCGCCGCCCTCGAGGTTCAGCACGAGCCGGTAGGCGTCGTGCTCGCGGGCGGCGGCGGGCTGCGGCTCGGGCTCGAGGACGGGCTCGGGCTCGCGAACCGGCTCGGGCTCGTGAACGGGCTCGGGCGCGGCGTGGAACGCGACGCTCACGTGTGCGTCCTCGTTGCGCTCGATCGTCGGCTCTGCCGGCCCGGGAGGCTCGGGAGCGCGCTGCGCGGCCGGCTCGT
>JAICNY010000129.1 GCA_025930955.1 Thermoleophilia bacterium | reverse complement strand
GCGGGCAAGTCGCGGCTCTTCAACGCGCTCGCGGGCGAGGACCTCGCCGCGGTCGGGCGCCGCCGGCCGACCACCTCCACGGGGCAGGCGGCGGTTTGGGGCGACGGCGCCGGGCCGCTCCTCGACTGGCTCGAGATCCCGCGCCGCCACAGGATCGCGCCGGACGGACTCGACGGGCTCGTGCTGCTCGACCTACCCGACTTCGACTCCGTCGAGACCGCCCACCGACTCGAGGTCGACCGGGTCGTCGGCCTCGCCGACCTCGTCGCCTGGGTGGTCGACCCGCAGAAGTACGCGGACGCCGCCCTCCACGACCGCTACCTGCGCCCGCTCGCCTCCCATGCGGAGGCGATGGCCGTCGTTCTGAACCAGGCCGACCTGCTCTCTCCCGCCGACGTTGAGCGGTGGCGCGGAGACCTCGAGCGGCTGCTCGCCGAGGACGGCGTCGACGGGGCGCCGGTCGTCGTCGTCTCGGCCGAGACCGGCGCCGGGCTCGACGAGCTGCGCCGGCTGCTCGCCGACCGCGTCCGCGCCCGCGACGCGGCGATCGCCCGGCTCGCCGCCGACGTGGACGATGCGGTGCTCCCGCTCGCGGTCGCGTGCGGCGAGGAGGGTGCGGCCGGCGTCCAGCGGGACGACCGCCGGCGGCTCCTGGCCGCGCTCGAGGACGCGGCGGGCGTCCCGGCCGTCCTGCGTGCGGTCGAGGCCGCGCACCGGCGCCGCGGAGCGCTCGTCACGGGCTGGCCGTTCGTCCGTTGGGTGCGCCGCTTCCGGCCCGACCCGCTGCGCCGGCTGCGGCTCCCGGAGCGCCCGCAGCCGGCCGTCCGGACTTCGCTGCCCCGGCCGACCGACGTCCAGACCGCGCAGGTCGCGACCGCGGCGCGGCGCCTCGCCGACCGCGCGGCCGCCGGCCTCCCGGAGCCGTGGCCGCGCCTCGCCCGCGAGGCGGCGACCGCGCGTGACGAGGAGGTGGCCGACCGCCTCGACGGCGCCGTCTCGGGCGCCGACCTGCACGTCTCGCGGCCGCGCTGGTGGCGCGCGGCGTCGCTCGTCCAGACCGCCCTCGCGCTCGCCGTCGCGGCCGGCGCCGTCTGGCTCGCCGTTCTCCTCGTGCTCGGCTACCTGCGCGTCGAGGACGTCGTGCCGCTGCCCGAGGCGTACGGGATCCCCGTGCCGACGTGGCTCCTCGTGGGCGGAGCGCTCGCGGGGCTCGCGCTCGCCTTCCTCGCGCGACTCGTGAACGGCGCCGCTGCCCGGCGCCGGGCGCGCGCCGCCTCGCGCTCACTCCGTGCGGGGGTCGAGGAGGTGGGGCAGGAGCTCGTGATCGCCCCGGTCGAGGCGGAGCTCGAGACGGCCGGACGCCTGTGCGCGGCGGTTGAGGTCGCACAAGGCCGGAAACGCCGACGCCGATGAGAGCCGACGGCCTCGCCGTGCTGCGCAACATCCTCCCCCTCGCGGCGGCGGTCGCGCGAGGTACGCGAAAGCTCGCGCTCGTCGCCCTGGTCGCTGCGGCGGTGATCGCGCTTGTCGTGCTCCTCCGCTGGACGCCGGACGAGGACGAGACGTGGGTCGGGGCCGTCATCCTCCTCCTGCTGCTCACCGTGCCCGGCGGGGTGCTGCTCTTCTTCTCCTTCGTGCTCGGCGAGGTGGTCGAGCTGCCGGAGAAGCTCCTGCGCTCGCCGCAGACGGCGCGCGAGCACGCCGGCGAGCTTCGGGCGATCACCCAGGACGCGCAGTCGCGCGAGGCGCCGGCGTGGCGCCGCCTGCCGGGGTCGACCTGGCGGCTCGCCGGACTCGTGCGCTCCGCGCGCGACCTCATCGCGCCGCACGCGCCGATCCTGCCGCTGCTCAGCATCCCGTTTCTCGCTGCGACGGCGATCTCCGCTCTCGTCACGCCGTTGCTCGTCCTGGCGGCGCTCGTGGTGCTCCTCGCGGCGGCGGCCGGGTAGCCTGGGCGGATGACCGAACACGGAGAGCGGCTCACCGAGGCCCAGAAGACGCGGCTCGAGGAGGAGCTGGCCGAGCTCGAGGGCCCGAAGCGCGCCGAAATCGTCGAGGCGATCAAGACGGCGCGCTCCTTCGGCGACCTGTCGGAGAACTACGAGTACCACGCGGCGAAGAACGAGCAGGGGCTCCTGGAGCGGCGGATCACGATCCTCCGCGACCGGCTCCACCGCGCGGTCGTCGTCGACGGCGCGGGCGCGGACGACGGCCGGGTCGCGGTCGGCTCGCACGTCACGATCGCGCGCGCGGACGACGGCGAGGAGATGGAGGTCGAGATCTCGAGTGTCGGCGGCGTCTCGCCCGACTCGCCGCTCGGCGGGGCTCTGCTCGGCGCTCGCGTCGGCGACGAGGTCGAGATCGAGGCGCCGAAGGGCGCCTGGCGCGCCCGCGTCGTCTCCGTTCGCTAGCGCCCGCCGGCGAGCGCCGGCGCGGCCTCGCGCGCGAGCGAGACGAGCGTGCCGGAGCCGATCCGCTCCGTGTCGCGGATGACGAGCGCGAGCGCGCCGAGGACCTCGGCCCGCTCCCCGAGCACGCCGGGGCGCACGTCGACGGCCTCGGCCGTGCCCGGCTGGGCGTAGCGGTCGACCGTGTCGCGGATGCCCTGCAGGAGCGGCTCGGCGGCCAGCCCGACGAGCGCGCCGCCCACGATGATCGCGGCCGGGTTCAGATGGTTCACGAGGTCGGCGAGAACCCGGCCGACCGCGCGGCCCGCGTCGTTCACGACGCGCGCGGCACCCGGGTCGCCCGCCTCGACGAGCTCGCGCAGTCGGGGCACGCCGATGTCGTGCCCGTGCGCGGGCTCGAGCGCGGCGAGGAGCGCGCCCGTGGCCGCGACCGTCTCGAGGCAGCCCCGGTTGCCGCACCGGCAGACGGCGCCCTCCGCGCGAACCTGCACGTGGCCCAGCTCCCCGGCGAGGCCGGACGAGCCGCGGTAGAGCGCGCCGCCGAGGAAGAGCCCGGCGCCGATCCCGCGCTCGCAGCGCACGTAGACGACGTCCTCGAGCCCGCGCCCGGCGCCGAAGGACACCTCGGCGAGCGCGCCGAGGTTCGCGTCGTTCTCGATCGCGACCGGCATGCCGAGGCGGGAGCCCAGCTCGCCGGCGAGGTGGAGCCCCGCCCAGCCCGGGATGATCGACGACGACCGGAGCGTCCCGGTTGCGCGGTCGATCGGCGCCGGGACGCCGACGCCTGCGCCGAGGATCGTCCCGCGCTCGACGCGCGCCTCCGCGAGAACCTGGGTCACGAGCTCCGCGCCGACGTCGAGCGCGTGCGCGGCCTCGTGGTCGACGTCGAGGTCGACCGCCCGCTCGGCGAGGACCTTCGACGAAAGGTCGGCGACGGCGACGCGCACGTGCCCGTGGCCGAAGTCGATCCCGACGGCCGTCCCCGCGGCCGCGCCCAGGCAGAGGAGGACCGGCGGGCGGCCGGGTCCCGCGAGGGCGGCCCCGACCTCCTCGGGCTCGCCGCCGTCGACGACGAGACCTTGCCGCGTGAGCTCGGCGACGAGGCCTGCGACCGTCGAGCGCGAGAGGCCCGTCATGCGGGCGAGCTCGCCGCGGCTTGCGCGGCCCTCCCGGCGAAGGGTGTCGAGGATTCGCAGCCGGTTCGTGTCCCGCGGGGTCGCCGGCCTCGTCATCGCGGCCCGATTCTTTCGCACTTCGTGCTCGATGGGGAGAAAACGGCGGAGGCTAGCCGGTGGTTTCGCTCGGATTCGGCCCGAATTCCATGCCGGATCGCTTGCATTCGGACGGCATGGCACCTACGGTTCCGGCACGCGGCTCCCGCGGTCGCGTGCTGTCGAGAAGAAAGTGAGGACACTCGTGTTCGGATCGGACGGAAACGGAGCGAGGTGGCGCCTCGTCGTCATGCTCCTCGCTCTCGTCTTTGCGCTCGGCGCCGTGGCGGCCGGGTGCGGCGGTGACGACGACGACGGCGACGACACGGCAGCGACCGAGGCCGAAGGCGACGGAGAGGCAGCGGGCGAAGGCTCGATCTGGGTGCTCCTGCCGGACAGCGCCAGCTCCCCCCGGTGGGAGTCGGACGACCGGCGGTTCTTCGAGCAGTTCTTCAGCGAGGCCGGGGTCGACTACACGATCGTGAACGCCGAGGGCGACGCGGCCCAGCAGCAGTCGCAGGCGGAGCAGGCGATCGCGGACGGCGCGAGCGTCATCCTCCTCACGAGCCTCGACACGGGCTCGGGCGCCGCGATCATCGACCAGGCGAAGGACGCGGGCGTCGAGGTGGTCGAGTACGACCGCTTCAACACGGGCGGCTCCGGCGGGGCCGCGTACGTGAGCTTCGACAACGTGCAGGTCGGCGCGACGATGGCCGAGGAGCTCGAGCCGGCGATTGACGACCTCGATGTCGAGACGCCGCGCGTCGTCATGCTGAACGGCGGCGAGGAGGACAACAACTCGTTCCTCTTCCGGCAGGGCTATGCCGAGACCGTCGAGGCGCGCGTCGACGCGGGCGACTGGGAGCTCGTCGCCGACCAGCACGTTCCCGGCTGGGACAACCAGGAAGCCCAGACGATCATGGAGCAGATCCTGACGAGCGCGAACAACGAGGTCGACGCGGTCTTCGCCGCGAACGACGGGCTGGCCAACTCCGCGATCAACGCGCTCGAGGCGGCCGGTGTCGAGGGCGCGCCGGTGAGCGGCCAGGACGCGACGGTCGCCGGGATCCAGAACATCCTCCTCGGCAAGCAGACGATGACCGTCTACAAGCCGATCGAGTCCGAGGCCGAGGTGGCCGCCGCGGTGGCGCTCGCGCTGCGCGCCGGCGAGGACCTCGAGGGCGTCGAGGCCGAGGCCGAGTTCTCGCTCATCGGGATTCAGGCGGCCGACGGGCAGCCGACCGACTCGCCCGAGGGCGAGGGGGTCGTGCCGTACTTCGCGCTCGTGCCGATCGGGGTGACCGAGGAGAACATCGCCGACACGGTCATCGCGGACAACTTCCGCACGGTCGAGGAGGTCTGCGCGGGCCAGACGGCGCAGACGGACTTCTGCCAGGAGCAGCGCTGATCCGAGCGGGTAAGGGAGGGGCGTCCGCGGGGGCGCCCCTCCCTTCCGCCCCGTGAGACAATCGGTCATGGCCGACGCCTCGCCGCTTCTCGAGTGTCGTAACGTCTCCAAGGCGTTCGGGGCCGTGCAGGCGCTCTGGAACGTCGACTTCGAGGTCCGTCCGGGCGAGGTGATGGCCCTCGTCGGCGACAACGGCGCGGGCAAGTCCACGCTCATCAAGGGGATCGCCGGCATCTACCCCTTCGACGCGGGGCAGGTGTTCGTGGACGGCGAGGAGGTCCACATCCACGGGCCGCGTGACGCGGCCCGGCTCGGGATCGAGGTCGTCTACCAGGACCTCGCGCTCGCGGACAACCTCGACATCGTCGCGAACATGTTCCTCGGCCGCGAGCGCACGCGCGGCGCCGTGATGCTCGACGAGCCGAACATGGAGCGCGCCGCGCGCGAGACGCTCGACAGCCTGTCCGTTACGACCGTGAAGTCCGTCCGCCAGACGGTCGCGGGCCTCTCGGGCGGCCAGCGCCAGTCGGTCGCGGTCGCGAAGGCGGTCATGTGGAACTCACGCATAGTCATCCTCGACGAGCCGACGGCGGCGCTCGGCGTCGTGCAGACGCGCCAGGTCCTGAACCTCGTGAGGCGGCTCGCCGAGCACGACCTCGGCGTCGCGATCATCTCGCACAACCTGCACGACGTCTTCGAGGTGGCCGACCGGATCACGGTTCTCCGCCTCGGCCAGCGCGTCGCGCTCTTCGAGCGCGAGAAGACGACGCAGCAGGAGGTCGTCCACGCGATCACCGCCGGGACGCTCGACGCCGTGCCGGGGATGGAGACCCCGGACGCGGAGGCGGCACCCACCGAGGTCGAGGCGTGAGCGCGACGGCCGGCGTCGGCCCGGTGCCGGGCGGCCCCCCGGTCGACGAGACGGGCGCCTCGTCGACGGTCTCCGGCTACATGCGCGTCTGGTGGCAGGGCGTCCGGGCCGGCGAGCTCGGGTCGCTTCCGATCATCGTCGGGCTCGTGGTCATCGTGATCACGTTCACGCTCCTCACGGACAACTTCTTCAGCGAGCGGAACTTCACGAACCTGATCCTCCAGATGGCGGCGGTCGCGACGATGGCGATCGGGATCGTCTTCGTCCTGCTCGTGGGCGAGATCGACCTCTCCGTCGCGTTCGTGAGCGCGGTCGGGGCCGTCGTCATGACGCTCCTCCTGCGCCCGGGCGACCCGGGCTGGCCGTGGTGGGCGGCGATCGGGTTCGCTTTGCTCTGCACGACGACGATCGGGTTCCTTCACGCGATCGTGATCACGAAGGCCGGCGTGCCCTCGTTCGTCGTGACGCTCGCGGGTTTCCTCATCTGGTCGGGCGTCGTCCTCATCCTCACGACGCAGTACTCGACCGCGGGCACGATCAGGATCCAGGACTCGACGGTGATCGGGATCGCGAACGACTTCCTCTCGCCCGTCTGGGGGTGGATCCTCGGCGTGGCCGTCGTCGCGGCGTTCGCCGCCGTCCAGCTCCGCACGTCGATGACGCGCCGCGCGCGCAACCTCGCGGCGAAGCCGATCGTCTTGATCGCCCTCCAGACGCTCGGGCTGGCGGCGGTCACGTTCGCCGCGATCTGGTACCTGAACGAGGACCGCGGCGTGCCGAAGGTCGCCGTGATCCTCGGCATCGCCCTCGCATTCTGGTCGTTCGTCGCCGCGCGCACGCGCTTCGGGCGGCACGTCTACGCCGTTGGCGGGAACGCGGAGGCGGCGCGCCGCGCGGGGATCAACGTCGACCGCGTGCGCATCGCCGTCTTCATGATCAGCGGCTTCATGGCGGGCGTCGGCGGGATCATGCTCGCCTCGCGGCTCCGCTCGGTCGCCACGAACACGGGCAGCGGAAACCTCCTCCTCCTCGTGATCGCCGCGGCGGTCATCGGCGGGACGAGCCTCTTCGGAGGCACCGGCCGCGTGATCGCCGCGCTTCTCGGGGCGCTCGTGATCGCGTCGATCCAGAACGGGATGGACCTGATGGGCCTCGCGTCGGGGACGAAGTTCGTGATCACGGGCCTCGTCCTGCTCGGCGCCGTGCTCGTCGACGCGTTCTCGAAGCGCCGCCGCGCCGCCCGCGGGGGCGTTTGACCGCCCCGGGCCGGCGCTCCGCGGTGCGCGCCGCTCGGCTCGCCGGTCTCGCCGCGGCTGTGCTCGTGCTCGCGCTCGCCGCGGGCGCGGCGGCGGGGTGCAGCGGCTCGTCCGCCACCTCGGCGAGCGCGCTCGTCGACCCGGGGCCGCCCTCGGAGCGCGGGTTCGAGCTCGTGGACGTGGCCGCGGAGGTCGGGCTCGACTTCCGCCACGGGGCGTTCCGCGAGGGGCCGTCCCCCGACGCGCCCGCGATGACGGGCGGCGGCCTCTGCTGGCTCGACTACGACGGCGACGGCTGGCTCGACCTCTTCGTCGTGGACGGCTACGCGGAGCGCGACCGCGACGAGTGGGTCGCCGCCGGCGGCCTGCCGACGACGCGGCTCTTCAGGAACGCCGAGGGCCGGTTCGAGGACGTGACGGAGAAGACCGGCGCGGGCGTCGAGCTGCGTGGGCAGGGCTGCGTCGCGGCCGACCTCGACGGCGACGGGCGCACCGACCTCTACGTGACCGGTGCCGACCGGAGCACGCTCCTCTGGAACGAGGGCGGCGAGCGGTTCGCCGAGGCGGACGAGGCGTCGGGCGTACGCCTCTTCGGCTGGCACGCCGGCGCGGCCGCGGGGGACGTCGACGGCGACGGGCTCCTCGACCTCGTCGTGACCGGGTACGTGGACCTCGCGAACCGCGTGCCCGAGGCGTCGCTCGGCTTCCCGAACACGTTCCTCGGGCGGCGCGACCTCCTCTTCCTCGGCGAGGGCGAACGCCGGTTCCGCGAGGCTGGCGCCGAGGCGGGGCTCGAGGTGGCGGCGTTCGGCTACGGGCTCGGCGTCGTCGTCGAGGACCTCGACAGGGACGGCGACCTCGACGTCCACGTCGCGAACGACACGAACCCGAACCGGCTCTACGAGAACGTCCCCTGGCCCGGCGGCGCGGAGGCCGACCCGGCGGGGCTCGGCTTCCGCTTCGAGGAGCGCGCGGCCGCGGCCGGCGTGGCCGACCCGGGGAGCGGGATGGGCGTCGCCGCGGGCGACTGGGACGGCGACGGCCGCGCCGACCTCTTCGTCTCGAACGCGCGCGGGCAGGGCCACGCGGCCTACCGCAGCAACCCGCCGGGGGAGAGCGAGCCGTCGTTCACCGACGTCCGCGCCGACCTCGGCGTCGACCTCGCCGACTCGACCGGCTGGGGCGTCACCTGGGCCGACCTCGACCTCGACACGCACCTCGACCTGGTGCTCGTGAACGGCGCGATCCCGGTCACCGACCTCGACGAGGACGCCGAGCCGGTCCGGATCTTCCGGAACCTCGCCGACGGCGGCTTCGAGGAGATCGCGGTTCCCCTGCGCCCGCTCCTCGGGCGCGGGAGCGCGGCCGCGGACTACGACAACGACGGCGACCTCGACATCGCGATCCTCGAGCT
>JAICNY010000124.1 GCA_025930955.1 Thermoleophilia bacterium | reverse complement strand
GAACGGCGGGGTCATGGTGTTCATCTGCGGCGGCGGGAGCAAGCCCGACCCGTGCCCGAACGTCGAGGGCACCGTGACCGGGACCTTCGTCCCGTCGGATGTCGTCGGGCCGAACGCCCAGGGGATCGAGCCGGGCTCGTGGGACGAGTTCCTGCGGGCGCTGCGGGCCGGCCACGCGTACGTGAACATCCACACGCAGCGCTGGCCGGGCGGCGAGATCCGCGGGCAGATCAACGACCGCGACCAGCGGACGTTCGAGTAACGCGGAACACGGACGGGAGCCGGCGGCGTGCGGCCGCCGTCGGCTACCCGGGCGCTTCGAGCCGGCCGATCACCTCGAGCAGGAACGCGCTCGCGCGGACGCCGTCGACCACGCGGTGGTCGAACGTGCAGGCGAGGAGGCCGATCTTGCCGACCACGATCTCGCCGTCGCGGACGACGGGCCGGTCGGCGATCCGGTGGACGCCCAGGATCCCGACCTCGGGGTGGTTCACGAGCGGCGTGGCGAAGAGCCCGCCGAGCTTTCCGCCGCTCGAGACGGTGAACGTCGAGCCGCGCAGCTCCTCCGGCTTGAGGCTGCCCGTGCGCGCGGCCTCGGCCAGGCGGGCGGCCTCGGCCTCGAGCTCGTCGAGGCCGCGGGTGTCCGCGTTCGTCAGCACCGGGACGACGAGGCCCTGCTCCGTCTGGACGGCGACTCCCAGGTCGTAGCGCTCGAGGTAGACGATCTCGTCGCCCTCGAGCCGCGCGTTCAGCTCGGGCACGGCGCGCAGGCCCTCGACCGTTGCCCGTAGGACGTACGGGAGGTAGCTCCGCTCGCCTCGCGCGCCGTCGAGCGCCGTGAAGTCGCACTCCTCGACTACGGTGACGGCCGGAACCTCGCGGTGCGAGACGGTCAGGTGCTCGGCGATCAGACGCCGGACGCCCCGGAGCGGCTCACGGCGCTCGCCCTCCGCCGCTGCGGGCGCGCCGCCGGCCGCGGCGGCGCGGACGTCGTCCTCGGTGATCCGTCCCTGCGGGCCGGTGCCCTGCACCGACTCGAGCTCGACGCCGAGCTCGTCGGCGACCCGGCGGACGAGCGGGGTCGCGCGGACGCGGCCGCCAGTGGGCGCGGGGCGAGGGCTCATCGTCGCCGCGTCCGCCGCCTCCTTCTGCGGCGCCTCCTCGGCGCGCGGTTGCGCGTCGCCCGCGTCCGCCGGCTCGGCGCCGTCGCCGCCGATCACGACGAGCACGGTGCCGACCGGCACGGTCGCGCCCTCCCCGACGCGGATCCTCCTCACCGTCCCCGCCGCCGGCGAGGGGATCTCGACCGTCGTCTTGTCCGTCTGGATCTCGACGAGCGGCTGGTCCTCGGCCACCTCGTCCCCCTCGGAGACGAGCCAGCTCGCGATCTCGCCCTCGGTCAGCCCCTCGCCCAGGTCGGGCAGCTTGAACTCGTACGCCATCGGATCAGAAGGCCAGGAGCTTCCGCGCCGCGTCGACGACGCGCTCGACGGACGGCATGTACGCGTCCTCGATCTGCCAGTACGGATACGGTACGTCGTAGCCGGTCACGCGGAGCACCGGGCCCTGCAGGTCGAGGATGGCCTTCTCCGCGAGGACCGCGGCGATCTCCGCCGCGAAGCCGGCGACGCGCGGCGCCTCCTGGACGATCACGACGCGGCCGGTCTTCGCCGCCGACGCGAGGAGTGCCTCCTCGTCGAGCGGCTTCAGCGAGCGGAGGTCGAGCACCTCGACCGACGCCTCGCCGGCGAGCGCGTCCGCCGCCGCCTCGGAGAGCGGCACCATCGAGCCGTACGCGACGAGCGTCAGGTCGGTGCCCTCGCGCGCGAGCCGCGCCTTGCCGAGCGGCGTCACGTGCTCGCCCTCCGGCACCTCGCCGCGGAGCGTCCGGTAGTGGAGCTTCGGCTCGAGGATCACGACCGGGTCGGGGTCGCGGATCGCCGCGGCGAGGAGGCCCTTCGCGTCGGCCGGCGTCGAGGGGATCGCCACCTTGATCCCCGGCGTGTGGACGTAGTACGTCTCGGGCGAGTCGTCGTGCAGCTCGGGCGCGCGGACGCCGCCGCCGTACGGCATGCGGATCGTGACGGGGAACTCCATCCCGCCGCCCGTCCGCCAGCGGTAGCGGCCGACGTGCGTGATCAGCTGGTCGAGCGCGGGATACGAGAACGCGTCGTACTGCATCTCGCACACCGGCCGCCAGCCGGCCATGCAGAGGCCGACCGCGGTGCCGAGGATCCCTGCCTCCGCTAGCGGCGTGTCGACGCAGCGGTCGGGCCCGAAGCGGTCGCGCAGGCCGGCGGTCGCCCGGAAGACGCCGCCCGCGCGGCCGACGTCCTCGCCCATGACCATGACGTTCTCGTCACGCTCGAGCTCGACGTGGAAGCAGTCGTTGATCGCCTCGACGAGGAGCTTCTCAGCCAACCGACCCTCCGAGGATGCGGCGGAGCTCGGCGAGGTCCTCGGCGAGCTGCGGCGGCGGGTCGGCGTACGCGTGCTCGAAGACGAGGCCGATGTCGGCGGGGGGCTCCGACTCGGCCGCCTTGATGCCCTCGCGCATCACGTCGGCGGCCTCGGCCTTGATCTGCTCCGCCTGCTCGTCGGTCAGGACGCCGAGCCGGCGCAGGTAGCCCTCGTAGCGGCCGACGCACTCGCGCGTCCGCTCCTCCTCGACCCGCTCGAGGTCGATGTACGCGGTCGGGTCGTCCGCGGTCGCGTGCGGCGCGGCGCGGTACGAGAGCGCCTCGACGAAGGTCGGCCCCTCGCCGGCGCGCGCCCGCTCGACCGCCTCACGCGTCGCCTCGTAGACCGCGAGCACGTCGAGGCCGTCGACGCGGACGCCCGGCATGCCGTACCCGGCCGCCTTGTCCGCGAGCGTCTCGGCGCGCGTCTGCGCCGAGACCGGCGTCGAGATCGCCCACTGGTTGTTGTTGCAGAGGAGGACGACCGGCGCCTGCATGACGGCGGCGAAGTTGGCGCCCTCGTGGAAGGCCCCCTCCGAGGTCGCGCCGTCGCCGAAGAAGACGAGCGCGCAGGCGTCCTCGCCGCGGAGCCTCTTCCCCCAGGCGAGCCCGGCCGCGTGGGGCACCTGCGTCGCGATCGGGACGCAGATCGACGCGACGTTGTAGTCGGCAGGGTTCCACCAGCCGGACGGGTGCCCGCGCCACCACGAGAGGATCGTCGCCGCCGGCAGCCCGCGGAGCAGCCCGATCGCCGACTCCCGGTAGGAGGGGAAGATCCAGTCGTCGTCCGCGAGCGCGTACGCCGCGCCGGCCTGCATCGCCTCGTGGTTCCAGTAGATCGCGTACGTCCCGATGCGACCCTGGCGGTGGTAGACGACCGAGCGCTCGTCGTACGTCCGGAGCAGAATCATGTCGCGGTAGAGGGCGAGCAGGTCGCCCTCGGAGAGCCCCTCGACCTCCCGGTCGCCGAGGCCCTCCGCGTCGCCGATCACCCTCCGAAGCTCGTGCTCTGCCGCCGCGATCTGCGCCATGTGCAGCCCATTATCGCGCGACGAGCGCCTCCAGTGCGGCGCGTTCGGCGCGGAACGTCGCCGCCGTCACGTCGCCGAGGTCCTCGCCGTCGACCTGGAGCGGCAGCGGGCGGTCGCACTCGATCCGCAGCTCGTCGGCGTCGTGGACGCGCAGGAGCCAGCGCGGACGGCCGGGCCGCGGGCGGACGAGCGCGAGGGCCGCCGCAGGGATCCGAGCGGCCGTCAGCTCGACCGGGGCGGCGAGGTCGAGCCCGCCCTCGAACGTCGCCTCGGGCGCCGCGTGGAGCGGGACGCGCCCGGCGTACGAGTAGGGGTCGCAGTTCGCGACGAGCGCGAACGCCGCACGCCCTCGTCCCACGACCGTGAGCGCCGGCCGGAAGCCCGCCCGGTGCGCGAGGAGCAGCCGCCCGAGCTCGCGCGCGAAGACGACGTCGCCGGGCCGCCGCCCGCCCGCGCGCCGTCCCAGGCGGTCGACCGCGCGCACGAGCTCCGCGTCGAGGCCGATCCCCGCCGAAAACGTGAAGCGGCGGTCGGCGACCGGCTCGCCCTCGAGCGACGCCTCGACGTGCCCGAGCGAGATCGTGCGACCTGCCGCACCCTGCGCGAGCGCGTGCGCGGCGGCGACCGCGTCGCGCGGCAGCCCGAGAGCCCGCGGAAGGACGCTGGTGCCTCCGCCGGGGAGAAACGCGACCGGCACGCCGTCCGGCAGGCCGTTCACGACCTCGTTGAAGCCGCCGTCGCCGGACAGGACGTACACGACCTCGCCCTGATTCACGTCGGCGGCCAGCACCGTCGCGTCGCCCGGCCCGCGCGTGAGCAGCGTCTGGACCGGGCCGAGCTCTCGCTCGACGGCCGCGACGAGCTCGGGCGTCACGCGGCTCGCGTTCGGATTGACGATGAGGCGCGCCACGCGCGGGAGGATCGCACGGCGCAGAGGCGCGGGGCAGGGCGAGCCGGAAGCCCGCCCTGCCCCGCGAGGGGAGGCTACGCCTCGGAGGTGGCGACCGCCTCGCACGCGGCGTCACCCGTCCGGAGCTGCTGCGCGAGGACGTTCACGTTCACGTCGCAGAGCGCAGCCGCAACCGAGATCGGGATGAGCGCGGTGATGTCGCCGATCTGGACGTTCACCAGACTGTCGCCGGCCTGGTTCCCGCCGCCGTTCCCGCCCGTGCCGGGCGTGGCGATCGACTCGGCCGTGGCCTCACACGTCGCATCGCCGTCGCCGAGCTGCTCGGCGAGCACGTTGACGTTCACATCGCAAAGCGCGGCGGCGACGCTGACCGGCACGAGCACGGTCACATCGCCGACCTGCACGTTCACGAGGCTGTCGCCGGCCTGGTTGCCGGGCGGCACCTGCGCCGCCGCCGTGCCGGTGAAGCCCAACGCGGCAACCACGCTGACGCACAGCGTCGTAACGAGCTTCGTCATCCTGGTCATTCGTTCCCCCCTTACTTCGTGGACGAGGACACGTCGTGCCCAACAGGCACCCGGGCAAACAGGGCGGGTCGTAAATTCGATGTGAAGGTTGCCGCGAGGCTCTTAGACGGGCGTGTCGTAGCCGCGCATCCCGTCGACGAGCAGGCCGAAGAAGGCGTCCGCGACCGCGTCCGTGTCCTCGCCCGGATGCAGCCAGGTGTACGCCCAGTTCGCCGCCGAGAGGAAGAGGAGCGCGGCCGCGTTCTCGTCCAGGTCGGTGCGCAGCTCGCTGCCCTCGCGGCCCTCGCGGAAGAGCGCGCGGATCCGCTCCTCGTACCGCCGCCGCTCGGCGAGGATCTCGTCCCGGCGCTCCGCGTCGAGCGAGCGCCACTCGCGCACGAAGACGGTCGCCACGTCGAGCTGGTCGGCCACGAGCCGGAGATGAGCGCGAAGGGCGAGGCGGATCCTCTCCGTCGCGGGCGCGCGCTCGGGCAGCTCGTCGAGCGCCGCGTGGAACGCCCGCGCGCCGACGAGCATCGTCTCGTAGAGGAGCTCCTGCTTGCCCGCGATGTGCGCGTAGAGCGAGCCCTTCTGCACGCCGAGCGCCTTCGCGATGTCGCCGATCGACGTCGCGTGGTAGCCCTTCTCGGCGAAGAGACGGGCCGCCTCCTCGGACAGTTGTTTCCGGCGCGGCGTGCTAATCTGAACAGCCTAACGATCGTTCGGTAGGAGGGGCAAATGACGCCGCGGACCGAGGAAGCGTTCATCGAGCACGTGCAGTCCGGCGGTCAGGTCGAGGCGACCGACTGGATGCCGGACGAGTACCGCGCGAGGCTCGTCAAGTTCATCGAGATGCACGGGAACTCCGAGCTCATGGGCGTCCTGCCCGAGCGCGAGTGGATCCTCCGCGCGCCCACGCTCCAGCGCAAGCTCGCGCTGACCGCGAAGGTGCAGGACGAGGCCGGCCACGCGCAGCTCATCTATCGCGTCGTCGAGGATCTCGGCAAGCCGCGCGACGCGGTCCTCGAGGACCTGATCTCGGGCAAGAGCAAGTTCCACAACGTCTTCCACTACCCGACGAAGACGTGGGGCGACGTCGGCGTGATCGCCTGGCTCGTGGACGCTGCGGCGATCATCAGCCAGAAGGCGCTCCTCAAGTGCTCGTACGCACCGTACGCGCGGATCATGAAGAAGATCTGCTGGGAGGAGTCGTTCCACATCCTCCACGGCCGCGACGTCATCCTCGCGATGGTGACCGGCACACCGAAGCAGCGGGAGCTCGTCCAGGAGGCGCTCGACCGGTGGTGGAAGCCGCTCATGATGTTCCACGGCAACCAGATCCCGGCCGAGAAGGACCCGATGTTCCACTGGCGGATCAAGAGCCAGGGCAACGAGGAGGCGCGCCAGCAGTTCCTCGACGGCTACGTCCCCCAGATCCGCGAGCTCGGGCTCGAGATCCCTGACCCGAAGCTCCGCAAGGACGAGGCGACCGGCCGCTGGGCGTACACCGAGCCGGACTGGGACGAGCTGAGGCACGTCGTCACCGGCCATGGCCCGATGACCGCCGAGCGGCTCGGGTTCCGGCGGGCGTCGCGCGACGAGACCGCCTGGGTGCGCGACGTCGTACTCGCCGAAGCGGCGTAGACCCATGGCCGTCTGGGAGGTCTTCCGCCAGGAGCGCGAGGGCCAGCCGTTCCAGCACGGCGGGTCGCTCGAGGCGCCGAACCGCGAGTTCGCCGACGCGTACGCGCGCGAGTTCTACGGCCGCCGCGACGAGTCGTTCGCGCTCTGGATCGTCCCGCGCGAGGCGGTCCTGGAGGTGCGCGAACC
Organism: Thermoleophilia bacterium; assembly: GCA_025930955.1. Taxonomy (GTDB): domain Bacteria; phylum Actinomycetota; class Thermoleophilia; order Gaiellales; family Gaiellaceae; genus JAICNY01. Next base: position 2,131 of record JAICNY010000124.1, on the reverse strand, counting down.
GTACGTCGCGCCCGTCTTCGACCGCGACTACCGCCGCGTGGACGGCTACTCGATCAAGGTCAAGCTCAAGGAGGCGCGTGAGCTCGCCGGCACCCCCAGCGGTTGACCATCTCCTCCGACTCGCGGATGACGAGCTCATCCTCGGCTGGCGCGACTCGGAGTGGACGGGCATCGCGCCGTTTCTCGAGGAGGACGTGGCGTTCTCGTCGATCGCGCAGACGGAGATCGGGCATGCGCGCGCTTTCTACGAGCTGGCGGCCCGCGAGCTGGGCGGCACCGCGGACGAGCTGGCGTTCGACCGCCGCCCCGAGGAGTACCGCTCGTCACCGCTCGTCGAGCTGCGGCTCGTGCACGACTGGGGCCGGACGATCGCGCGCCACGTGCTCTACGAGCTCGCCGACGCGATCCGCATCGCCGAGGTGAAGGGCTCGCCCGACCCCGACGTGGCCGGTCTCGGCGAGAAGATCGAGCGCGAGGAGGCGTATCACCGCATGCACGCGCAGATGTGGGCAGACCGGCTCGCGGAGTCGGAGGAGGGCCGCAAGCGGCTCGTCGCCGGGCTCGAGGAGCTCTGGCCGTACGCGCTCGGGCTGCTCGAGGGCGAGGCGCGCGAGCGGCTCACGGCGGACGTGGCCGAGCGCCTTCCGTTCTTCACGCCGCCCGAGGTGGAGCCGGTCGAGCGCGGCGAGCACGTGGACGAGTGGGCCGCGCTCTGGGAGGAGATGACGATGGTGCGCCGCTCCGCACCCGGAGGGCAGTGGTGAGCGTCGCCGCCGCGTTGAGCCCGGAGCGCGTCTGGGAGCGCCTCGCCGAGATCCCCGACCCGGAGATCCCGGTCATCTCGCTCGTCGACCTCGGCGTCGTGCGCGACGTCGCCGTCGAGGGCGAGCGGGTGCGTGTCGATTTCACGCCGACGTTCCTCGGCTGCCCCGCGCTCGAGGTGATGCAGACGCTCATGGCCGACGCCGTGCGCGAGCTCGGCGGCGAGCCCGAGGTGGTCGTGCGGACGGACGACCCGTGGACGACCGACCGGATCACGCCCGCGGGACGCGCGAAGCTCCGGGAGGCCGGCTTCGCCCCGCCCGGCCCCCGCCCGGCGATCGGCCAGGTGCAGCTCGTGGACATCCAGCGCGGCCCGTTCCGGTGCCCGTACTGCGACTCGACCGATACCCGTCTGGACAACATCTTCGGCCCGACGCCCTGCCGCTCGATCCGCTACTGCGAGAGCTGCAGGCAGCCGTTCGAGCAGTTCAAGACGGTCTAGCCTTCGCCCCCGGAATCGCCCGTTGAGCAGGAAGTTTTCCCGGCGCGGAGTCGTTGTAAAGGGCAAGGAGGTGACTACGTAATGGGTGCATACGTGATGCTTGCGTTCCTCGTGCTGATCGCACCGCTCTCGTACTTCTTCGGCGTCGATTCGCGCCGGACGAGCGATCGCGGCTGGGTCGGCGGACGGCGCTAGGAGGCCGCGCGATCGGGCGGCATGTCAGGAGTCCGACATGCCGCCGCGGGCGACGACGATCACGTCGACCGGGTCGCCGCCGAACCACACCTGGAGGGCTCCGAGCCTGCCGGTGCAGTAGCGCTCGTCGCCGAGCCAACCGAAGTCGCCGCGCGAGTGGCATTCCAGCTCGGGATACGCGTCCTCGACGTCGCGAAGCCCGTCGCCGACCTCGATCCCGCGCAGCGTTTCGGCGCCCGGGCTGGTCAGGTAGAGCCCTGCACCTCCGGCCGCGCCTGCGACACTGCGCCGGGGCGGGGATCGCGGTTGAACCAGAAGCAAACGTCCGGGTAGCAGACCCACCAGCGCGAGGAGAAGACGTTCGGCGCCGTCGGGTAGTCGTCCTCGCCCAGCGACGTCGGGACGTATCGGTCGGTGTCCCCCAGGAGCCGCGTTCGACCGTGGCCCGCGAAGACCCGGTTCGGAAGGTCGCCGACTGCGGCCCCGCCGTAGCGACCCTGCTCCTCGTCCAGCAGGTCGAAGCGCGCCTCGGGCGGGTCGGAGCCCCTCTGGCTCGTCGCGATGAGGTACGGAGAAAGAACGAGCGCGAGCGCCGTTCCGAGCACGAGGATCGACGGCCAGAGCCGGCCGGTGCCGCTTCGCCTCCACGCAACGATCCTGCTGACGGCGACG
>JAICNY010000051.1 GCA_025930955.1 Thermoleophilia bacterium | reverse complement strand
GGGAAGGTCACGAGCGCGCCCGGCGGCGTGAGCTGGCCGCAGAACCGCGGCGCCGCCTTTCCGGCCGGGAGCCAGGTAAGGCTGACCGCGACGCCTGACGCCGGCTCGAAGTTCGTCGGCTGGTCGGGCGGCGGCTGCAGCGGGACCGGCGACTGCACGGTGACCGTGAACGGCCGCGTCGACGTCCAGGCGCAGTTCACGCCCGCGCTCGGCGGCGGCACGACCGCTCCGGCGACGATCACGCGCCTCGCGGTCGTGAAGACGAAGGCCGGGCGCGTCGTTCGCGCGACGCTGAACGTGCGGCGCCAGACGGCCGTGACCGCGCAGCTGCGGAAGAACGCCCGCGTGCTCGTCTCGAAGTCCCAGCAGCTCTCGCCCGGCACGCGGGTCGTCAGGCTCGCCGTCCCGCGGAAGGCGAAGGCCGGCGCCTACACGCTCCGCTTGCGCCTGCGCGACGTGGCCGCGGGCACGGTCACGACCGTCAACCGGTCGGTCCGGATCCCGGCGCCCTAGGGCGCGACCGCCTCGAGCACGCGCTCGGGGATGTCGAAGTTCCCGTAGACGTCCTGGACGTCGTCGTTCTCCTCGAGCGCGTCCATCAGGCGGAGCACCTTCCGCGCGGTCGACTCGTTCTCCACCTCGACCGTCGTCTTCGGGATCATCGTCAGATCGCCGCTCTCGAGCTCGATCCCGGCCGCGTCGAGCGCCTCGCGAAGCGTCTGGAGCGCCTCGGGCGGAGCCGTGATCCTGAGGCTCGAGCCATCGGGCTCGACGTCCTCCGCCCCGCCCTCGGCCGCGGCGAGCATGACCTCCTCCTCGTCGTAGCGCTCGCCGTCCACGAGCGCGAGCGCCTTGCGCTCGAAGAGCCAGGCGACGGCGCCGCTCGCGCCGAGGTTCCCGTCGTGCTTCGCGAAGATGTGGCGCACCTCGGCCGCCGTGCGGTTCCGGTTGTCGGTGAGCGCGTCGACGAGGATCGCGACGCCGTTCGGGCCGTAGCCCTCGTACACGACGCTCTCGTAGGTCTCGCCGTCCGCGCTCGCGCCCGAGCCGCGCGCGATCGCGCGCTCGATGTTGTCCTTCGGCATCGAGGCCTCGCGCGCCTTCGCGATCGCGTTCGCGAGCGAGATGTTGCCGTCCGGGTCGGGCCCGCCCTCGCGCGCGGCGACGATGATCGCGCGCGAGAGCTTCGAGAAGAGCTTGCCGCGCTTCGCGTCCGCCGCACCCTTCTTGTGCTTGATGGACGACCACTTGCTATGCCCCGACACAGCTCTCCTCCCTCACGATCTCCAGGAAGCGCTCGTGGACGCGTCCGTCGCCGGCGAGCTCCGGGTGGAACGACGCTGCGAGGATCCGCCCCTCTTGGACGAGCACCGGGTCGCCGTCGAGCGCCGCGAGCACCTCGACGCCGGGCCCGCGCTCGGTGATCCGCGGCGCGCGGATGAAGACGCCGCGCAGCGGCTCCGCCTCGCCGGCGAGGTCGAGGTCGGCCTCGAAGCTCGCCACCTGGCGCCCGTAGCCGTTCCGCCGAACCGCGACGTCGAGCAGCCCGAGGAGCGGCTGGCCCGGCACGCCGTCCGACGCCGCGCGCGCGAGCAGGATGAGCCCCGCGCACGTGCCGAAGACCGGCCCGCGGAAGGCGCGTAGCGGCTCCTCGAGCCCGGCGAGGCGGACGAGCCGCCCGATCGCCGTCGACTCGCCGCCCGGGAGGACGAGCCCGTCGAGCCCGTCGAGCTCCTGCGGCCGGCGTACCTCGACGACCTCCGCGCCCGCGTCCTGGAGCATCGTCGCATGCTCCCGCACGTCTCCCTGGACTGCGAGCACGCCGATGCGAAGCGGTTCGGCCACGTCCCGACTATAGCCCCGGAGCCGCTGCTACCAGCCGCGCGCTTCGAGGAGCTCGTCGGGCGCGAGGCCGGCCGCGGAGAGGCCCCGCATCGGCTCGCCCAGGCCCTCGGAGACGCGCGCCAGTATCTCGGCGTCGCGGAAGTTCGTCGTCGCCTCGACGATCGCCTTCGCCATAGTCGACGGGTCGGCGCTCTTGAAGATCCCGGAGCCGACGAAGACGCCGTCCGCGCCGAGCTGCATGCAGAGCGCCGCGTCGGCCGGCGTCGCGATCCCGCCCGCCGTGAAGGTGACGACCGGGAGGCGCCCGTTCTCGGCCACCCACCTGACGAGCTCGAGCGGCGCGCGGAGCTCCTTCGCCTCGGCGTAGAGCTCGTCGCCGGAGAGCGTCTGCAGCCGGCGGATCGCGCCGAACACGGAGCGCATGTGCCGGACCGCGTTCACGATGTCGCCCGTCCCGGCCTCGCCCTTCGTCCGGATCATCGCCGCGCCCTCGGAGATGCGGCGGAGCGCCTCGCCGATGTCCCGGCACCCGCACACGAACGGGACGTTGAACGCCCACTTGTCGATGTGATGCTCCTCGTCGGCCGGCGTCAGGACCTCGCTCTCGTCGACGTAGTCGACCTCGAGTGCCTCGAGCACCTGCGCCTCGACGAAGTGGCCGATGCGCGCCTTCGCCATCACCGGGATGGTCACGGCCTCCTGGATCTCGCGGATCTTCGTCGGGTCGGCCATGCGCGCGACGCCACCCTCGCGCCGGATGTCGGCGGGGACGCGCTCGAGCGCCATGACGGCGACGGCGCCCGCCTCCTCGGCGATTCGAGCCTGCTCGGCGGTCGTGACGTCCATGATCACGCCGCCCTTCAGCATCTCCGCGAGGCCGCTCTTGACGCGCATGGTCCCGAGCTCGGTCACGCCCGGAAGTCTAGCCCGCGACCCGGGGGACGCGCCCCGCCGGCGGCTCCCGGACCAGCGCCCCCATCGGGGGAGCGAGCCTCCCAGGACGAACGCTATCGCGGCTCGTGTGCCGTGTCCGTGCCGGGTTCGTGCCGGATGTGCGCCGGTTCAGCCGGGCGACGCGGCGGCCTGCTCGGCGGCGACCTCGTCGCGCACGAAGCAGTCGGCGAGGTGGTCGTTCACGAGCCCGGCCGCCTGCATGAGCGCATACGCGGTCGTCGGGCCGACGAAGCGGAAGCCGCGCCGCTTCAGCTCCTTCGCGAGCGCCGTCGACTCGGGCGTCTCGGCGGGAAGCTCGTCGAGCCGCCGAGGCGCGGGCGCCGGCGGCGGGCGAAACGACCACACGAGCTCCGCGAACGACTCGCCCGCCTTCCGGAGACCGACGATCGCGGCCGCGTTCGCGAGCGTCGCCTCGATCTTCGCGCGGTTCCGGACGATCGCGGCGTCCGTGAGCAGCCGTTCGACGTCCCCGTCGCCGAACCGCGCGACCGCCTCCGCGTCGAACCCGGCGAACGCCGCCCTGAACCCCTCCCGCTTGCGCAGGATCGTGAGCCACGAGAGCCCCGACTGGAACGCCTCGAGCGACAGCCGCTCGAAGAGCCCGCGCTCGTCCGTGACCGGCCGGCCCCACTCCTCGTCGTGGTAGGCGGCCAGTTCCCCGCCGGCCCACGAGCAGCGCACGACGCCGTCCGCGCTCATGCGAGGAGGTCGAGCGCCGCCGCCGGCTCCTTGAACGGCGGGATGACGTAGATCCCGGCCGCCCGCTCTCGCGACGCCTCCATGAGCTCGCGGCCGAGCTCGAGCCCCACGCGAGCCGCGTCCGCGCCCGCGTCGGCGAGCCGCTGCTGCACGGCGTCCGGGATCGTGATCCCCGGAACCTCGTTGTGCAGCCGGTACGCGAGCTGGTAGCTCCGAACGGGCCAGACCCCCACGAGGAGCGGAATCGGCGACTCGCCGCCGAGCTTCTCGAGGAACCGGTCGAGGTACCCGATGTCGAAGAGCGCCTGCGTCATCGCGAACCGGGCGCCCGCGTCGAGCTTGCGCCGGAAGCGCTCGAGCTCGCCGTCCAGGTCCTCGGCGGACGGGTTCACGGCCACGCCGACGTAGAACGCGGTGGGCGCGTCGATCGCCTTTCCGGAATAGTCCTCCCCGCTGTTCAGGTGCGAGAGGAGGGCGGTGAGGCCGATCGAGTCGATGTCGTAGACGCCGTTCGAGCCCGGGTAGTCGCCGACGTGCGGCGGGTCGCCGGTCACGGCGAGCACGTTCCGGATCCCCTCCGCGTGCGCGCCGAGGAGCTGCGACTGGAGCCCCATGATCGAGGCGTCGCGGGGCGTGACGTGCGGGATCGTCTCGAGCCCGACCGTCCGCTCGATCGCCGCCGCCGCGACGAGCGCGGAGAGCCGCGCGCGGGCCATCGGGTTGTCGTTCACGTCGACCTCGTCGACGCGCCCGGACGCCTTGAGGCGCGCGGCGACGTCGAGGAGCGCCGTCATGTTCGTCCCCTTCGGCGGGTCGAGCTCCACGGAGACGACCCACTCCCTCGCCTCGAGCTTCCGCTGGAGGAGCGTGCCGCGCTCGTCGGCGAACGCGGGACGGATCGCGGCGAGCTCCGCTGCGTCTCGCTGCTCCACGACCTCGAGCGGAACGCGCGGCTCGCGCTCGCTCTCCACCGCCGCGCGGATGGCGGCGATCTGCGCCGGCGTCGTGCCGCAGCAGCCGCCCACGATCCGCGCGCCGAGCGAGCGGGCCCGGGCGGCGAACTCCGCGAAGTAGTCCGGCGTCGCGTTCGGATAGACGATCCGGCCGCCGGAGCGGCTCGGGAGGCCGACGTTCGGCTGCGCGGCGAGCGCGAGCCCGTTCGCGGCCGGCGCCATCTCGGCGAGCGCGGCCAGCGCGGCGCCCGGGCCGAGCCCGCAGTTCGCGCCGACGGCGGCGACCCCGGCCGAGGAGAGCCGCTCCGCCGCCTCGCGCGCCGCGACGCCCGCGAGCGTCTCCGCGTCCTCGTCGAACGTGAGCTGCGCGACGATCGGCAGCGACGAGACCGACCGCACGGCGGCGACCGCGGCCTCGAGCTCCTCGAGGTCGAAGAACGTCTCGACCATGAAGAGGTCGACCCCGCGGCCCTCGAGGAGCGTCGCCTGCTCGAGGAAGACGGCGTACGCGTCCTCCGCGCCGTGCGTGCCCTCCAGGTCGCCGAGCGGCCCGATCGACCCTGCGACGAAGACCTCGGCGCCGGCGATCTCCCGCGCCTCGCGGGCGAGCTTCACGCCGCGCTCGACGATCTCGTCCAGCCGGTGCTCGAGGAGCAGCGCGGAGAGCTTGCGCCGGTTCGCCCCGAACGTGTTCGTCTCGATGAGCTCCGCCCCCGCCCGGATGAACGCCGTGTGGACGCCGATCACCGCCTCTGGCGCGCGGATGTTCGCCTCCTCGGGGACGCGCAGGCGCGGCACGCGGGCGGCGAGGAGCGCGCCGGTGCCCCCGTCGCCGACGACGACCGGCCCCGACTCGAGGCGCTCGAGGAAGCGGCTCACGCAGTCAGTGTAGGTCGCGCCGGCCGCCCGTCAGAGCCGGATCTTGTTGATCCGCGCCGTCATCTCCGGGACGAACCAGCGCGTCACGTACGCGAAGTCGTTGTCGAGCGCGGTCGTCCAGAAGACGCGGTTGCCCTGCTTCGTCCGCGCGACCTGACGCCGCTGCTTCGTGCCGATCCGCTTGACGAAGAGCTTCGAGCCGGTGCGCCGCTGCTCCGTCCACGCGATCCTCGCGCCGCCGAGCGCCGGGTTCGCGAGGAGCGCGATCTTCGTGTGGGCGACGACCTGCCGGCGGCGGGTGCCGAGGTTGTAGAGGAAGATCTGCGAGCCCTTCGGCCCGGCAGTGTGCCAGGCGAGCCGCCCGCGGTGGAGTGCCGGGCGGCCGAGGTCCTTCTTCGGGCCGGCGCGCGCGACGAGGCGGGACTGGCCGGTCTTCAGGTTCTTGAGCCGGAGGTACTTCCGGCCGCCGTCCATCGGCCGGCGGAACGCGAGCCAGGGCCAGCGGAGCTGCGGCTTCTGGGCGTTCTCCATCCGCGCGACCTCGTCGCCGGACTGCCAGCGGACGATCCGGACGTCCGGGCCGTCCTCGTACGCGAGGAGCGCCCCGTGGAGCGAGGGCGACGAGCCGGGGAACGTGATGGGCGCCGCGCCGGGCGCTCGGACGACGACCTGCGCGTCGCCCTTCGAGCCGGAGGTGTGCGCGAACACCTTCTTGCTCGCGGTCGGGTCGAGGTTGAGCCCGGTCGGGCCGAGCTTCATCCCCCCTGCGCCCGCCGGCGGCGCCAGCGCGAGGGCGAGCGCGAGCGCGACCGCGCAGCCGGCGAGGACGACGCCGTTCACGCGGGCGAGGGCCGGGCGGAGACGCGCGAGCCTCTCCACCGCCGCCGTCACCTCCGGGTCGCGCCGCGCGGGCAGCGCGACCATGAGCGCGCGGCCGACCCCGTAGAGGGCGAAGCCGGCCCCCGCGGCGAGCGGACGCCCGAGCGCGACGGCGGCCGCGCACGCGACCCAGAAGGTCGCCACGGGCTGGAAGGTGAAGAACCCCGCACCGAGCCCCGCGCCGTACCCCGCCGACCACACCGGCAGGGGCAGGCGCGCGTGCCACCACTGCGGCACCTGACGGCGCGACTGCGGGAGGGGGACGCGCACGAGGCCGAGCTCCCGGAGCGCGGCGAGCCCGGCGATCGCGGCCGCGGCGACGAGCGCCGCCGTCCCGCCGAGCACGAGCCCGAGCGTGCCGAGCGCGACGCCGACGAGCGCCGCCGACCCGATCGCGGCCACGGTGAAGAGGGCGATTGCGATCCGTCTCCGTCTGCGGCTCCCGCACACGGCGGGAGTGATCGTCTCGATCATGGAAAGCCCTCAGGGCGACCAGGCGCCCGACACCCCCGCGGCGAGGGCGGCCACGGCGACGACGCCTTCGATCAGCACGGCAGCCCCGTGTCGTAGTACATGACGCAGAAGACGCGGCGGCCCGTGTAGCAGTAGCCGACGAGCGAGGCGTCGCCGTTGATCCGGCGCCGGCTGCGGGAGCAGCAGTCGACGAGCTTGCGGATCTGCCCGCCGCAGCAGCGGTACCAGGAGCCCTGCGTGACCGCGTCGATCCCGAACCGCTCCGGCACCCAGTCCTCGCACACGCGCGTGCGCGGGCCGCGCGCGAGCGGGTTGCCGTCCGGTCCGGTCATCCGCTGTCCGTTCTCGTGGATCGGGAAGCCGTTCGCGTCGACGAGCCGCCCGAGGTTGTCGATCGGCCGCGCGTCCTTCGGGCGGATCGGGTACCCGCGCCGGTCGATCCGCGGGAGCGTGTACGGGGTCGGGCACGAGCCGGTCGTCCAGATGTGGCCGCAGAAGTGGAAGGCCTCCGCGTCGTCCGGCCGCACGGACGCCGCGACCGCCGACCCGCCGACGAGGCCGAGGAACGCGGCGCCGACGCGCCCGAGGAACGAGCGGCGCGTGAGGCCCGAGGCGAGGCTCGCGGCGAGCGCGCCGCCGGCGTCGTCGAGCACGGCGTCAGGCCGCCGCATTCCGCCTCCGCGCGGTGCCGGCCGCGACGAGCCCGTCGAGCTGCTCTAGCGTGTTCACGAGGCCCTTCGCCGCGACCACCCCGTCCACGAGATGGACGACGAACGGGCTGCCCGGGACGTTCCAGCGGCGGAAGGCCGCGTTCTCGTCCTCCTCGGAGACGATCCGGACGAGGAGCCCCTCGCGCGCGAGGGCCCGGAACGACGGCGTGAGCTCGCGGCAGATGCGGCACCCCTCCGAGACGAAGGCGACGAGCTCCGCGCCGCGGCGCTCGAGGCCCGCGAGCGCCGGCGCGGGGGTCTCGAGCGGCGGTCCCTCCTCCGGCACCTCGAGCGCGGCGCGCGGGCCGAGGCGCAGGCTGAGGACGCCGACCTGACGATAGAGCGCGAGGACGAGCACGGCGAGCACGACGACGGCGAGCGCGAGGACGCCGAGCGCGACGAGGACGAGCGTGTCGCGCGACGGCGCGGACGCCTGGATCCGCCCGCCGAAGACGGCGAGCGCGGCGAGGGCCGCGAAGGCGACCCCGCGCAGGATGACGACGCTCGTCGCCCGCTCCTTCACGCCGAAGCACCCGCAGCGGATCCGCTCGATCCCGCGCAGACGCGCGACGAGCGGCGCGGCGACGAACGTCCCGGCGAGCGCGAGCGCGCCGGCCGCCGCGAGCTCGGGCGCGACGCGGACCACGAGCAGGACGCCGAGGGCCGCCTCGACCGCGACGAGCGCGGCCGCGAGCGGCGAGCGCAGGCCGGGCGGGACGCCGTAGGCGCCGAGGACGTCGGGAAGCTCCCGCCGGACGCGCAGCTTCGAGCCCGCGGCCCAGAGGAGGACCACGCCCGTGGCTACCTGGGCGGCGGCTTCCACCCGGAGCAGGGTAGCGACGTGTGCGGCGGGGCGTGGAAAGACGCGGTAGATCCCCTCTGCGATCCCCGCCGCCTACGGGCGGAGCCGGAAGGAAGCAGCGCGGCCCAGGCCGGCCCTGCTCGTCGCGCGGACGGCGCAGCGGTAGCCGCGGCCCGGGGTGAGGTTCCGGATCCGGACCGGCGACCGCAGCGCCTTCCCACGCGGCGTGGCGGCCGGCGCGGCCGCGAGCGCGAGGACGATCGCTGCGAGCAGTCTCCCGGCCACGCTCGAACTATCGGAGGCCGCGCGAACGGACCTAAGCCCCGGCCACGCTCGCGTACACGCGCGCGAGGCGCCGGGCGAGCGCGGGCCAGGCGTACCGGGCCCGGCTTCGCTCGTGGGCGAGGGCGCCGCGGCGGCGGCGCTCCTCCTCGTCTTCCACGGCGTCGACGATCGCGTTCTCGAGCGCGTCCTCGTCGTCGGGCGGGACGAGCCAGCCGGTCTCGCCGGCCTCGACGATCGTCCGCGGCCCGTGCGCGTCGCACGCGATGACCGGAAGCCCGCACGCCATCGCCTCGACGAGGACGAGCCCGAACGCGTCCGCGACGGACGGCAGGACGAGCAGGTCGGCCGCGTTCATCGCCGCGGGCAGCTCGTCGTGGTCGTGCCAGCCCGCGAGGAACACGTCCCGCGACCCAGCCGCGCGCACGGCGGCGAGCGGGTGCTCTCCCTCCCACTCACCCGGGTGGCCGCCGACGAGGACGAGCGGCGCGGGGCGCGCGAGCCGCCGCGACGCGCGCGCGTGCGCGCGCACGAGGAGCGGGACGCGCTTGACCGCGGTGAAGCGCCCGCTGTAGAGCAGGACGGGCCCACCGGCGCGGAACGGCTCGAGGTCGGCGTCCGCATAGCGCACCGAGCCCGGCAGGCCGCTCTCGTCCCACCCGCGCGGCTCCTCGACGAGCCGCCGGCGCCAGTACGCAAGCCGCTCCGCGCCGCCGAGCGGGCGGCGGTCGAAGCGCTCCGGGTCGATCCCGTTCGGGATCGTGACTACGCGGTCCGGGTCGATCCCGAGCAGGCGCTCCGCCTCGTCGACCGCGTCCGCGGCCGAGACGACGAGCCGCTCGCAGGCGTGGGCCCAGCGGCGCATCCGCTCGCGCCAGGCCTCGGCGTGCGGCCACCCGGCCGGGGCTCCGGCCTCGAGCTCGCGGAGGAAGGCGAGCTCCGTCCCGTGCAGCTCGCCGACGACCGGCACGCCGGGAACGTGGCGGCGCGCGGCCTCGTGGAGCGGCGTCAGGTGGTGGAGGTGGAGGACGTCCGCCTCGGCCGCCCCCGCCCGTGCGAGCGCCTCGGCCCAGGTTTCCACGAGCCGCTCGTACGCGTCGTCCGGCACCGCCGCGAACACGCGGTCGGGGCTTCCGGGCCGGTCCTCGTAGGACGGCTGGAACGGCACCGGCGCGGCGAGCGGGTCGGCGAGCGTGAACGCCGGCGTGTAGTCGACCGCGTGCACGTCGAGGCCCGCGTAGAACGTCGCCGCGTGCCCGCGCTCGCCCGGCAGCCCGAGCGAGCCGGCGGCGATCGTCGCCTCCCACCCTGCGGCGGGCAACGCGCGAGCGAGCGAGCGGACGACCTGGGCCGATCCGCCGCGCGGATAGAAGAAGACGCCGGCGACGACGCGCACCGGGCGATTCTGACGGGGCTACGCCGAGTCGAGGCGGGCGACGCAGAGGTCCGGGCGCACCCACGGCCGGAGCGCCGACACCTCGACGCCGGCCCCGCTCGCCTCGAGCGCGCCCCGGAGGAGCCCCAGATGGAGCCGGCAGACGACCTGCCCGTGCGTGAGCGCGAGGTCGTGGAACGGGCAGCGGCGCATGCGGAGCTCGCCCCCCACGAGCTCCGGCCGGAAGCCTTCGTCGGCGAGCAGCCGGACGACGCCCGCGACCGCCTCGTCCGCCGTCGCGGCGGGTGACGTGACCGACGCGCCCCAGGCCACGCCCGCCGCCTCGGCCTCCGCGCCGCCGTCGGGCGAGCGGGCGAGCGAGCTCGCGAGAAGCCCGGCGAGGAGCCGGTAGTTCTCCGGCTCGCCGGGCGCGTCGCCCTCCGCGCGGTAGACGACCCGCGGGCGGCCCCGCCCGCCGGTCGCCTCCGGCCGCGACGTGACGAGCCGCGCCTCGGCGAGCGCGGCGAGATGCCAGCGGACCGTGTTCGCGTGCAGGCCCGAGCGCTCGGCCAGCTCGCGCGCGTCGAGCCCGTCCTCTGCGCCGGAGAGGAGCTCGTAGACGCGCGCCCGGCTGGGCTCGTCGAGCACACGCGCCCGCTTCCGTTCGTCCATCACGTCACGAGCGTGCCACGGAGGCTCCCGGGCCGCGTCCGTAGGAACCCCGTAGCGCGATTCCGCGGCGGCGCGGATGCCGTGCGTCCGAATTCCTCCGATCCTCCTTGTAGAAACCAGACCAGTGAGGTGAGCGAGAATGAAGTACGTCGCAACGGTGCTCCTGGGGGTCGCAGCCCTCTTCACCACGACCATGGCGCTCGGCGCCGCGGACGAGGCGAACAAGGCCCGCGTCGCGGCCGAGGAGGGCGCCGCCACGCACACGGACCACGTCGAGGACGGCACCGCCGGAACGGCCGCGGGGGCGGCGACGCAAAGCTTCGCCGGGCAGACCGCGGAGAACGGCGAGGAGCTCGCCGCGGCGCGCGAGCCCTTCCCGGCGGCGCTCCCCGAGGCGCCCGAGGGTGACGTCGCTGAGGTGAACCTCGTCGTCGTCGACAAGGCGGTCGAGATCGCGCCCGGCGTGAGCTACAACGTCTGGGCCTGGGGCTACGACAAGGAGAGCGCGACGGCGCTCGGCCCGGCCATCCACGTGCGCGAGGGCCAGCTCGTCAAGTTCACCATCACGAACGAGGGCTCGATCCCGCACTCGATGGACTTCCACGCGGCGCGGATCGCCCCGAACGAGGCGTTCAAGGACGTCATGCCGGGCGAGAGCTTCTCGTTCGAGTTCGTCGCCGGCGACCCGGGCGTCTACATGTACCACTGCGGCACGAAGCCGGTTCTCGCGCACATCGCAAACGGGATGTACGGCGCGATCGTCGTCGAGCCGGCCGACCTGCCTCCCGCCGACGAGGAGTACGTGCTTGTCTCGAGCGAGTGGTACCTCGACTCGCCCGGCATCGACGAGCCCGCCAACCTCTCGATGGACAAGGCGAGGGCGATGACGCCGGACTGGGTGACCTGGAACGGCTACGCGGGCCAGTACGTGCACCACCCGCTCACCGCCGACCCGGGCGACACCGTGCGCTTCTGGGTCGTCGCGGCCGGGCCGAGCCTCGACACGGACTTCCACGTCGTCGGCACGGTCTTCGAGCGGGCCTGGGTGAACGCCGCGATGCACGACCCCCAGATCGGCCCGCAGACGGTGGAGGTGCCCGCGGGCGGCGGCGGCGTCTTCGACGTCAAGATCGACGATCCGGGCACGTACCCGATCGTGAGCCACTCCTTCGCCTCGGTCGAGCTCGGCCAGGTCGGGATCCTCAAGGTCGGCGAGCCGAAGGGCGGCGGCAGCCACTGAGCACACCATTTGCGCGCCTCACGCGAAGCGGATCGGCGCCCGCGGGGCGCCGATCCGCGTTTCGGGGACCTGCGATCCGGCGAGGCTCCAGACGTTCCGAAGGCGACGAAGGGAGGCGCTGTGCGCAGAACGACGATGCTGGCGATCGCGGCGCTCGCCGTGGCGCTCCTCGCAGCGGCGGGCTGCGGCGGCGACGATGCGGCAGACGAGGTGGCCGAGGCGACCACCGGGCTCACCGACACCGGCGAGGCCGCGGAGACGCTCGAGGAAGCGCTGGACGACGTCGAGACGACGCTCCCCGAAGGGCTGACGCTTACGCTCGAGGAGCAGAACGACTCCGGCATCAGCGGCGAGGTCCAGCTCTCGCCGACGTCCGAGGGCGCGCTCGAGGTCGAGATCGAGCTCGACGGAAGCGACGGCGGGCCGCACCCGGCGCACATCCACGAGGGAAGCTGCGACGACCTGAACCCGGAGCCCGCGTTCCCGCTCGAGGACGTGGTGGACGGCGAGTCGGATACGACCGTCGAGATCTCCGTGGACGACCTCGTCGCGACCGAGTACGCGGTGAACGTGCACGAGTCGGCCGAGAACGCCGACGTGTACGTCGCCTGCGCGGACGTCCGCAGCTTCTGAGCCGGCCGCACGCGTGAGCCCCTTCTCCCGCGCCGCCGCCCGGGCGATCGTCGCTCTCCGCTGGCCGATCGTCGTCGCGTGGGTGGCGGCGGCCGTGCTCGTGCTCGTCGCGCTGCCGAGCCTCGAGGAGGCGGGCGAGGAGACGTCGCTCCTCGGGCTCGTCCCGAAGGACGCGGAGGCGCTCGAGACGGAGCTCCGGCTCGCCGAGCTCTTCGAGGCGCCGATCGTCACGCACACGCACGTGGTGCAGCGCGACCCGGAGGGGCTCTCCGAGCCGGCGTTCGAGCGGGCGGTCGAGCGGGCCGACGCGGTCGCGGGCGGCGGCGACCCGGAGCTTCCCGAGATCCAGCTCGCGCTCCCGCTCCTGAACGCGCGCGGCGTCGTCCCGGGCTCCCGCGAGAACGGGACGACGATCGTCACGTACGTCTTCTACGACCCGAGGGAGACCGGGATCTTCACGCAGGAGGAGGTGACGAAGCGCTTCGCGGCGACGCGCTTCGCCGAGCCGGGCGACGCGCTCGTCGGGGTGACCGGCGCGGCCCCGGCGCGGGTCGAGGAGTGGCGGACGATCGAGCGCGGCCTCCCGTGGGTCACGGCCGCGACGATCCTCCTGATCGCGCTCGTCCTCGGGATCCACTTCCGCTCCTTCGTCGCGCCCGTCGTGACGCTCCTGGCGGCGGGGATCGCCTACATCGTCGCCCTGCGGAGCGTCGCGTGGTTCGGGCAGGGGATCGGCGTGACGATCCCGCGGGACGCGGAGCCGATCCTCGTCGTCCTCCTGCTCGGCGTCGTCACCGACTACGCGGTCTTCTTCCTGCACGGGATGCAGGAGCGGCTGGCCGAGGGAAGGCCGCGGCTCGACGCGGCGCGCGAGGCGACCGGCGGCTACCTCCCGATCGTCGTCACGGCCGGCCTGATCGTCGCCGGCGGGACGGCCTCGCTCATGGCCGGACAGCTCGAGTTCTTCCGCGCGTTCGGGCCGGGGATGGCGCTCACCGTGCTCGTCTCGCTCGCCGTCGCGATCACGCTCGTGCCGGCGCTCATGGCGATCCTCGGCGAGCGGACGTTCTGGCCGCGGCCCCGCCCGCGGGAGCGGCGGCCGCGCGGGCCGAACCGTGTCGCGTACTTCGCCACCGCCCGGCCGGCGGCGCTCGTGCTCGCGGTCGCGGCGATCGCGGCGCTCGCCTTCGCCTGTCGCGGCCTCGTCGAGACGAACCTCGGCGTCACCCAGATCGCCGGCCTCTCGACCGAGACCGAGCCGCGCCGCGCCCAGCTCGCGGCGACGGACGGGTTCGCGCAGGGGATCCTCTCGCCGACCGTGATCCTCCTCGAGGGCCTCGACCTGCCGGGCGACCTGACGGCGCTCCGGGAGCTCGAGGAGTCGCTCGCGGCCGAGGAAGGCGTCGCCGGCGCCCTCGGCCCGTCGACGGAGGCGCAGGAGGGGCTCCCCGAGCTGCTCGTCGCCACCGACGCCGGCGCCGCGCGGGTTCTGCTCGTCCTCGACCACGAGCCGGTGGGCGGCCCGGCGATCGACGCGATCGAGCGGCTCGACGAGCGGCTGCCCGGGCTGCTCGCGGACGCGGGGCTCGAGAACGCCCGGGCGAGCTTCGCGGGCGACACCGCGCTCGCGCAGGAGACCGTCGAGACGATCACGCACGACCTCCTGCGGATCGGGATCGCGGCGTTCCTCGTGAACTTCCTCCTGCTCGCGCTCTTCCTGCGCGCGCTCGTGGCGCCGCTCTACCTCGTCCTCGCCTCCGGGCTCGCGCTCGCCGCGTCGATCGGCCTCGCGTCGTTCCTCTTCCAGGAGGTGCTCGGCTACGGGGAGCTCACGTACTACGTGCCGTTCGCGGTCGCGGTGCTCCTGCTCTCGCTCGGGTCGGACTACAACGTGTTCGTCGTCGGGCGGATCTGGCAGGAAGCGGAGCGGATGCCGCTCCGGGATGCGATCGCGACCGCGGCGCCCCGCGCGTCACGGGCGATCGGGGTCGCCGGGCTCGCGCTCGCGCTCTCCTTCGCCACGCTCGCGCTCATCGAGCTACGCCAGTTCCGCGAGTTCGCCTTCACGATGGCGGTCGGCGTGATGCTCGACGCGTTCCTCATCCGCGCGGTGCTGATCCCGGCGCTCGTCTCGCTCGTCGGCGAGAAGAGCTGGTGGCCGCGCCGGCGGCGGGCGGCTCCCCCGGAGATCGAGCCGGAGCCGGAGACCGGCGCCGCCTGACCTACGCGCGCGGAGGCTTCGACGCCGCGCGCAGTCCGTACGCGAGGCCGGGGACGACGCTCGCGAGCGCGCGGGCGCGCTCGGCGGCCGCGAACCCGTCCCGGCGGACGACCGCGCGCGCGAGCGGCCCCAGGTGCGGGCGGCCGTAGCCGGCGAGCATCCGGAAGGCGTACGGATCGCGGCGGCCGAGAGCGAGCCCGCACATCGCGCCGACCCCGTAGCCGTACGACCAGCGGGTCGCGAGGCGGCGGTCGCGGGTCTGCCACGCATGGCGGACGACCGCGGCCGGCTCGTAGCGGATGACCGCGCCCGCGACGAGGAGCCGGTACGAGAGGTCGGCGTCCTCGGCCGCCCGCCCGCGCGAGCCGGCGCCGAGCCGCGTGTCCCAACCGCCGTGGCGGCGCAGGAGGGCGACGGGCGCGGCGAAGTTCCCCCCGCTCCCCACGCCCCACGGCTGCATCCGGCCGCGGTGGTCGACCGGCTGTGCGGCCGTGCGGAGCGAGATCGCGAAGCCCCCCGGCGGCTGCTCGCCGAGCGGGAGGATCGGCCCGGTCACGGCGTCCGGGCGCGGC
Organism: Thermoleophilia bacterium; assembly: GCA_025930955.1. Classification (GTDB taxonomy): domain Bacteria; phylum Actinomycetota; class Thermoleophilia; order Gaiellales; family Gaiellaceae; genus JAICNY01. Next base: position 1,040 of record JAICNY010000051.1, on the reverse strand, counting down.
GGGCGCTCGAACGCGGCGGCGACGGCCTCGAGCCAGCCCGCATCGGGCGCGCAGTCGTCGTCGGTGACGGCGAGGATGTCCGCGGTTGCGAGCCCGAGCGCGAGGTTGCGCGAGGCCGAGAGCCCGAGCCGCTCCTGCTCCACGTAGCGCGCGTTCACGAGCCCGGCCTCCGAGACCGCGGCGCGGGCCTCGTCCGAGGGCGCCTGGTCGACGACGACCACCTCCGCCGGTGCGAGCCGCTGGCCGGCGAGGGCGTCGAGGCACGTCCGCAGCGCGTCGGGCCGGCCGCACGTCGCGACCCCGACCGCGATCACCGCACCCCCGCCCGCCGCCCGCGGAGCTCGCCGTAGCGGCGCCAGACGTGCTTCTCCGCGTCGCGCCGAACGGCGTCCGGCGGCCGCTCCGTGTCGAGCTTTACGAGGTGCGGGACGCGCCGCTCGAGCGCCGCGTACGCGGTCCGCCAGCGCTCGAGGACGTCCGCGTCGTACTCGCCGCTCCGCTCGTGCAGCGTCCGCCCGGGCGCGTCGAGAAGGAGGACGAGGTCGGGGAGAGGGACGACCCGGCGCAGGAGCCGCCGGGAGAGCCGCCCCGCCGGCCCGAGCGCCGCGCCGGAGGGGACGTACGCGTCGAGCGTGTGCCGCTCGTAGACGACGATCCCGCCTCGCGCGCTGTGGCCGAAAGCGCGGAGCCAGCGGCTCCAGAGGATGCCCGTCCTGGCGGCGAAGACGAGCCCCGGGACGCGCAGCGCCTCGGCACGCCGCATGCGGCGCCCGGTCAGGCCCATGTACCGGACGAGCACGGGAAGCGGCAGGTCGCGCGCGAGCGCCTGGACGAGCGTCGACTTCCCAGCGCCGTCCGGCCCGATCACGGCGACTGAGATCCCGCGCCGGCTGCGAAGGTCGCGGAGGCGGCGGGCGACGCGGCGCGTGAGGCTGCGCCGGGGTACCGGACGGTCGGCGGAGAGCCCGAGCAGCCCGTCCCAGTCGGCGGCTGCCGCGAGCTCGACCGCGCGCGCCGGATTGATCCCGTGCGCCCGCGCG
>JAICNY010000189.1 GCA_025930955.1 Thermoleophilia bacterium | reverse complement strand
TCCTCGATGACGTCGGCCTCTCGCGTCACGTCGCGCGCACGCCAGGTAGGGACGGTTACCGACCAGCCCCCGTCGACCTCGAAGCCCAGCCGCCCGAGGAGCGCGCGCTGGTCGTCCGGCGCGACCGCGAGCCCGTTCAGCGCGTCGGCCCGCTCCGGCCGCAAGCGCACGACCTGGCGCTCGGGCAGCTCGGCGTGCACGTCCGCCGCGCCGACGCAGCGCGCACCGGCCAGCGAGACGAGCAGCTCGGTCGCGTACACCGCGGCCGGCCCCGCGAGGTGCGGGTCGACGCCCTTCTCCCACCGATTCGACCCCTCCGTCCGGCGACCGAGCTTCTCCGACGTGCGGAGGATCCCGGCCGGCTCGAAGTTCGCCGCCTCGAGGAGGACGGTCGTCGTCTCCTCCGTGACCTCCGTCTCCTCGCCGCCCATGATCGCCGCGAGCGCGACCGCCCGCTCCGCGTCCGCGATCACGAGCACGGAGGGGTCGAGCTGGCGGTCGACCCCGTCGAGCGTCCGCAGCTTCTCGCCGTCCCGCGCGGGACGGACGACGATCCGGCCGCCGCGCAGCGTGTCGAAGTCGAAGGCGTGCAGCGGGTTCCCGAGCGCGTGCATGACGTAGTTCGTCACGTCCACGACGTTCGAGATCGCCCGCATCCCGGCGGCCGTGAGCCGCGCGCGGAGCCACGCCGGCGAGGGCCCGATCGCGACGTCGCGGAAGAGGCGCCCGACGTAGCGCGGCGCCGCGGCGAGGTCCTCGACCGTCACGTCGACGCGCTCGTCCCCGGCCCGCTCGGGCTCCCGGCCCGGCACCGGCCGAAGCTCGGCGCGCCCCGGATAGAGCGCCGCCACCTCGCGCGCGATCCCGTAGACCGCGAGGAGGTCGGGCCGGTTCCCGGTCACCTCGAGCTCGAGGATCTCTTCGGTGAGCGGGAGGACGTCCACGAGCGGCGTCCCGGCCTCGGGGCCGTCCGCGAGCACGAGGATCCCGGCGTGGTCGTCGCCGAGCTCGAGCTCGCGCTCGGAGAGGATCATCCCGTCGGAGACGGTCCCGCGGAGCTTCGCCCGCTCGAGCGTCCGCCCGTCCGGGAGCACCGCCCCGGGAAGCGCCACCGCGACCGTCGCGCCGCGCCCGAAGTTCCAAGCGCCGCAGACGATCTGGCGCGGCTCGCCCTCCCCCACGTCGACGCGGCAGAGCTGGAGCCGGTCGGCGTTCGGATGCTTGCCCGCCTCCTCGACGCGCCCGACGACGAACCGTCCGAGGTTCCCGTCGGCGTCCGGCACGCCGCGCGTCGTGATCCGCTCCACCTCGCACGTCGAGACCGCGAGCCGGTCGGCGAGCTCGCGCAGCGGCACGTCGAGCTCGACATACTCGCGCAGCCAGGAGACGGGGACTTTCATCGCAGCATCAGAATTGACGGAGGAACCGGAGGTCGTTCTCCCAGAGGAGCCGGATGTCCGTCACGCCGTGCCGGAGCTGCGCGATCCGCTCGAGCCCGAGCCCGAACGCGAACCCGCTCCACTCCTCCGCGTCGAGCCCCACGAACTCGAAGAGCGCGGGATCGACCATCCCGGAGCCGCCCATCTCGATCCAGCCCGACTCGCGGCAGACGCGGCACCCGGAGCCGTCGCAGTTGAAGCACGAGACGTCCGGCTCCATCGAGGGCTCCGTGAACGGGAAGTAGTGCGTCCGGAAGCGCATCGCGCGCTCCTCGCCGAACAGCGCCCGCATGAGGTGCAGGAGCGTCCCCTTGAGGTCGGAGAGCGAGATCCCGCGGTCGATCGCGAGCCCCTCGACCTGGAGGAAGACCGGGCTGTGCGTCGCGTCCGGGGTGTCGCGGCGGTAGACCCGGCCGAGCGAGATCATGTAGATCGGCGGCGGGGACTCCTCCATCACGCGGATCTGCGAGGGCGAGGTCTCGGTCCGCAGGAGGACGTCGCCGTTCAGGAAGAGCGACGCGAGGCGTGAGCGCGCCGGGTGCCAGTGTGGGAAGTTGAGCGCGTCGAAGTTGTAGTGCGTCGTCTCGACCTCCCGGCCGTCGACGACGCGGTAGCCGAGGCCGAGGAAGACGTCCTCGACCTCGCGCCGGATCTGCGTGATGAGGTGGAGATGGCCCCGCGGCGTCGCCTCGCCGGGGAGCGTCACGTCGACGACCTCCTCCGCGAGCCGGCGCTCGAGCTCGGCGCGCTCGAGCTCCTCCTGGCGGGCGGCGACGGCGGCCTCGATCGCCTCGCGGACGGCGTTCAGCGCCATGCCCGACTCGCGGTCGCGGACCTCGCGAAGCGCCTGCTTCAGGGGGCTCTTCCGGCCGAGGAAGCGGACGCGCGCCTCGTCGAGCTCCGAGAGGGTCGAGGCGCGCGCAACGGCGCTTGCGGCCTCGGTTTCCAGCTCCTGCGCGTCCACCGGCTGAGCGTATCATCGGGCCCGTGGCCGTCCCTCCGAGCTCCTACGACGCGATCGCGGAGCTCTACGACGACTGGAGCCGGAGCGTCGTCGAGGACGTGGGCTTCTACGTCGAGGAGGCGCTCGCGGCCGGCGGCCCCCTGGTGGAGCTCGGCGTCGGCACCGGGCGGATCGCCGTGCCGGTCGCGCTCGCCGGCGTGCGCGTGATCGGGGTCGACTCCTCGCCCGGGATGCTCGAGGTCTGCCGCCGGCACGCGGAGGCCGCCGGGGTGACCGACTTCGTCGACCTCCGCCTCGGCGACCTGCGCCGGCCGCCGGTCGCCGAGCGCGTCGGGCTCGTCCTCGCGCCGTTCCGCTCGTTCCTCCACATGGAGACGGACGAGGCGCGGCTCGAGGCGCTTCGCGCGACGCGCGCGCTGCTCGTCCCGGGCGGGCGCTTCGTGTTCGACGTCTTCGCGCCGGGCGCGGACGACATCGCCGAGACGCACGGCCGCTGGATCGAGCGCGAGCCGGGCATCTTCGAGCGCGCCGAGTGGGACGAGGAGCGCTCGCGCCTCGTGCTCGGCGTGCGCGGGCCGGGCGGCGAGACGACGATGAGCCTCGCGTGGCTCCCGCCCGAGCGCTGGACCGCCCTTGTCGAGCAGGCCGGGTTCGAGGTCCTCGCGACGTACGGCTGGTTCGACCGCAAGCCGTACGCGGGCGGCGAGGACACGATCTGGGTCGCCCGCCGGGCGTGACCGTTTTCGCCGTGTCAGGGGGACAGGCCCCGGGTCATGGCCACGGAGGACGCCGGGAAGGGTCGCGAAATCGCATCCGGAGCGGAAGGGACGACCTCGGGACCGGCCGTGCGCAACGTGGCCGCTCCCGACGTGCTCTACGTCCCCGGCGGACGCGACCCTGGGACAGTCCCCGGGGCGCGTCCGCCCAGGACGCGACTCCCCGCCGACGAGCGGTTTAGGCTTCGGCGCGTGACCCTCGTGATCGTGCTCGTGCTCGTCGCCGTCGTGCTCGGCCTCGGGCTGATCCTGATCCTCCTCTACAACAGGCTCGTCACCCTGCGGAACCGCGCGGAGAACGCGTGGTCGCAGGTGGACGTGCAGCTCCGCCGCCGCTACGACCTCATCCCGAACCTCGTCGAGACCGTCAAGGGCTACGCGAGCCACGAGCGGGCGACGTTCGAGGAGGTGACGAACGCGCGCACCCGGGCTCAGGAGGCCCGCACCGTCGGCGAGCAGGCCGAGGCGGAGAACCTCCTCACGCAGGCGATCGGAAAGCTCTTCGCGGTCGCGGAGGACTACCCCGAGCTGCGCGCGACGGAGAACTTCCAGCAGCTCCAGGCGCAGCTCGACGAGACGGAAGACAAGATCGCCGTCTCCCGCCAGGTCTACAACGACGCCGTGCTCACGTACGACACGGCGCTCGAGACCGTGCCGACGAACATCGTCGCGGGGATGTTCAACTTCGAGGAACGGCAGTACTTCGAGCTCGAGGAGCCGGCGGCGCGCGAGGCGCCGCAGGTCAGCTTCTGAGCGCACGGCGGCTCGTCGCCGCGGCGGCCGCCACGGCGGTCTCGCTCGTCCTCGCCGGCCCTGCCGCGGCGCAGGAGCGGTCGTTCTCGCTCCCGGACGCGGACGTCCACGTCACGGTCGAGCCGGACGGGACGCTCGCGATCGAGGAGCGGATCACGTTCTCCTTCGACGGCGTCTTCACCGGCGGGTACCGGGACATTCCGCTCCGCGAGGGCGAGTCGATCTCGGACGTCTTCGTCGCCGAGGGCGAGCAGCGCTACCGGCCGGGCGCTCCGACCGAGCTCGGCTCGAGCGGCGAGCCGGGCACGTTCGGCGACGTCCCGATCGACGGAGGGCACCGGATCGTCTGGCACTACGCCGCGTTCACCTCGCGGACGTTCACGATCGGCTACAGGCTGCGAGGGCTCGCGGTCGCCTACGACGACGTCGTCGACGTGAACCTGCAGGTCTGGGGCGACGAGTGGGAGCAGCGGCTCGGGCGGCTGACCGCGACGATGGAGCTTCCGGGCCCGCCCGACGACCTCGACGCGTACCGGGTCTGGGGGCATCCGGTCCACGTGCGCGGCGACGTGGGCCGCGAGCCCGACCGCGCGGTGCTGCGCGCGCTCGACATCCCGCCGAAGCAGTTCGTCGAGCTGCGCGTCCTCTTCCCGCGAGGGCTGCTCGACTCGACGGCCGGCGCCCG
>JAICNY010000132.1 GCA_025930955.1 Thermoleophilia bacterium | reverse complement strand
TCGCCGGGGCACGAACCGTCGAGCCGGACGACGGCCTCCAGGATCGCGACTCGATGGGAAGCTCGATGGACCCGAGCGGCGCGCTGAGCGCGCTCGACGCCGGGAGCGACGTCGTCAGCTCCGGTCCGTCCGCGAAGGTGACGAAGAACCTCGCGGTCGCGGGGCGCGGCGAGCGGCTCATGCCGAATGCGACAACGGACGTGTGGGCGCACGACGGCTACGCCTATCTGGGGACGTTCAACGAGCCGTGCGGCGACGGAACCGGCGCGAACGGATCGGGCGTCCACATCTTCGACGTCTCGAACCCGAACAAGGTCGAGCCGGCCGGGCAGCTTCCGTCGGTAGCCGGCAGCCGCATCAACGACATCAAGGTCGCCGACATGAACAGCGGCACGATCCTCGTCCACTCGAACGAGTCGTGCGGCGGCCCCGAGGGCGGGTTCGAGGTGTACGACATGAGCAACCCGCTCAGCCCGATCCACCTCGCGAGCGCGCGCGTGGACGAGGCGAACGCCACCCTACGCGACCTGTTCGGCGGCACGAACCTCGGCGTGCACAACCTGTACCTCTTCACCCAGGGGGACCGCGACTACGTCGCGATGCAGACGCACGCGTGGTTCGGCAGCTTCCAGATCTGGGAGCTCACCGACCCGTCGAACCCGCAGTTCGTGAGCGCCTGGGGCGCCGAGCTTCTCTGTGAGGAGGCGTACTGCAGCGACGACCCGTACAACGAGACGGACGTGACGACGCTCGTGAACCACATCAACGGCTACATGTTCGGACTCATCACGCCGGCGTTCGGGTTCTCGCAGAACCGCTTCCTGCACGACATGACGGTCACGGCCGACGGAACGAAGGCCTACCTCGCGAGCTGGGACGCGGGCCTCATCCTGCTTGACATCTCCGACCCCGCGAACCCGGTGTACGTCTCGACGGCGCTCGACGTCGAGAACGGCTCGCTCGACGGAGAGGTGAACAGCCACGCCGTCTGGCCCTCGGAGGACGGGCGCACCGTGGTCGAGACGGAGGAGGACTTCGACGCGATCACGAGCGACAGCCCGCTCTCGAACTTCACGTTCGGGGAGAACCCGACGAACACGATCCCCGGCTTCGGGATCTCGACCGTCGCGGGTGACGACTTCGAGGGCAGCCAGACGGGCAACCAGGTGACGATCGACATCGGCACGACGCACCACGGCACGGGCATCACCGTCCAGGTGACGAGCGGCCCGCTCGCCGGCAACATCTACGCGGCGAACGAGGGCGCGGGCGACCAGCCGAAGTTCGCGGACGTGGGGCCGCAGAGCGGCGAGGCCGTCTGGATCGGCCGGGCCTGCAACGTCGACCCGATCCTGAACGCCGGCGCATTCGACGCGGGCGACATCGCGATCGTCCGTCGCGGCGAGTGCACGTTCGCGGAGAAGCTCGCGAACGCGGCCGCGCTCGGCGCCGATGCGATCGTCGTCTCGAACAACGTTCGCACCGACACGCCGTGGGGCGGCGTCCGGATCTGGGACTACTCCGACCCGGAGAACCCGGTGCTGGCGTCGACCTTCAACACGACGTGCAGCGCCGACCCGCACCACGAGTCGTGCGATCCGCGCGGCACGTACTCCGTCCACAACGTCGTCGTGGAGAAGGGCAAGGCGTACTTCTCCTGGTACTCGGACGGCGTCATCGTCGTCGACGTTCGGGACCCGTACAAGCCGGTCGAGACGGCCCGGTGGAACGAGACGGGCCACGAGTTCGAGATGATGAACGGCGGGATCCAGGACGTCTGGGGCATCTGGAAGGAGCGCGGCAAGCCGTGGCTCTACGCCTCGGACCGGAACGGCGGGCTCTACGTGCTCAAGGAGTACGGCTCGGGCACCGCCAACAACGGCAAGTAGGGGCGCCCGGCGAGGGCGTACGGAACGACGGGAGGCGGCCTGCGGGCCGCCTCCCTCGCTCTACGGCCCGACGATGACGGGTCCGAGGGTCGGCGCCGCTCACGCGCAGGTCTACAGCTAACGCGGATCGCTGTTCAGTACCAGCGGCCGCGGGCGAAGCCGCCGAACGCGATGAGCCCGATCAGGGCGATGATCACCCCGATCCACAGGCTCCAGAAGAGCGCGACGACGATCCCGACGATAACGAGGATGCCGCCGAGCGAGATCCCACCCATGAAGCCCTCCTTCCGCCGCGTGCGCGGCCGGTCGTTTCCCCCGCGGTCGCCGCAGCCTACTCGGTGCCCGGCGCGAGCGTGTCGCCGAAGCGAGCGCGCTCCACGAACTGCCCGATCCCCGGCTTCGCGGCGAGCCGCCCGTCCTCGACGAGCACGTGCCCGCGCAGGAGCACGGTCTCGGGGGTCCCGGTCACCTCGGTGCCCTCGTAGAGGTTGTAGTCGATCTTCGAGTGGTGCTCGGAGGCCTTGATCGTGTGCCTCCGCTCCGGGTCGAACACCACGAGGTCGGCGTCCGAGCCGACCGCGATCGTCCCCTTCCGCGGGTAGAGGCCGAAGAGCTTCGCCGGGTTCGTGCAGAGGAGCTCCACCATCCGGTTCAGGGTGATCCGCCCCGCCCGCACGCCGAACTCGTGGATCATGTGGAGCCGGTTCTCGAGCCCCGGCCCGCCGTTCGGGATCTTCGAGAAGTCGTCCTTGCCGAGCGTCTTCTGGCCGTCCCAGAGGAACGCGCAGTGGTCGGTCGAGATCGCCGAGAGTACGTCGGTGCGGACGGCGTTCCAGAGCACCTCCTGGTTCGCCTTGTCGCGCGGCGGCGGCGTGTAGACGTACTTCGCGCCCTCGAAGTCCGGCCGCTCGAGGAACGTGTAGTCGACGAAGAGGTACTGCGTGCACGTCTCGCCCCAGACGTCCCAGCCCTTCTCGCGCGCGACCGCGATCGGGTGCACGGCCTCCTCGCACGAGACGTGCACGACGTAGAGCGAGGCGCCGGCCACGCGCGCGAGCTGGATCGCCCGGTTGGTCGCCTCCCCCTCGGTCTCGGGCGGACGCGTCAGCGCGTGGTACTTCGGCTCCGTGTTGCCGGCCGCGAGCGCCTCCTTCACGAGCACGTCGATCGCGTCGCCGTTCTCCGCGTGGACCATGACGAGCGCCCCGGTCTCGGCCGCGACCTGCATCGTGCGGAAGAGCGTCTCGTCGTCGACCATGAGCGCGCCCTTGTACGCCATGAAGAGCTTGTACGAGGTGACGCCCTGGTCCGGGAGCGACGCCAGCTCCTCGAGCGTCCCGCCCTCGCGGAGGTCTGTGACCGCCATGTGGTAGCCCATGTCGATCACCTGCTTGCCGGCCGCCTTTCCCTTCCACTCGTCGAGCGCCGCCGCGAACGTCGCGCCCTGCGGCTGGATCACGAAGTCGACGTGGCACGTCGTCCCCCCGAAGGCCGCGGCGATCTGGCCGGACTCGACGTCGTCGATCGTGACGGTGCCGCCGAACGGCATGTCGAGGTGCGTGTGCGGGTCGACGCAGCCCGGCAGCACGTACTTCCCGCTCGCGTCGATCGTCGTGTCCGCCTGCACGTCGTCGAGCGAGGCGCCGATCAGCGTGATCCGCTCACCCTCGACGTAGACGTCGCCGACGTAGTCGTCGGCCGCCGTGATGATCCGCCCGCCCTTGATCAGGATCGACATGCCGCTCCCTTCCGCGAAGACATCGGTGGCCGCCGGAAGTATTGCCTCCGGCGGCCACCGTGCGTGTCGTGCGCGGGCTATTTCCCGCCGTGGGCCGCGGCGGGCTCGGTCCGCGGCGCCGCGAGCGACATGAGCGCCCAGTAGACGACCGCGGCGACGAGGAACGTGAAGCCGAAGCCATACGTGTAGAAGCGCTGGAGCAGCGACGGGTCGGTGAACCCGGCGAAGTTCTCCGTCGTCGCGGCGTCGATGAAGCCCGGGATGACGGGCACGACCGCGACGATCATCGCGACGATCGCCCGCCAGTTGAACCCCGCGGTGTACCAGTACTCGCCGTGCGGGTCGGGGCTGTAGAGCGCGGCGAGGTCGAGCCGCTCGCGCCTGAGGATCCAGTAGTCCACGATCATGATCCCCGCGATCGCGCCGAGCAGGCTGCCGTACCCGACGAGCCACGTGAAGATGTACGCGCCTTGCCGCTCGAAGATCTCCCACGGGAAGATCGCGATCCCGATGATCGCCGTGATCACGCCGCCCATGCGGAACGTGATGCGGCGCGGCCACAGGTTGGAGAAGTCGTTTGACGGCGCGACGACGTTCGCGGCCATGTTCGTCGTCACCTGCGCGAGGACGATCACGATCATCGCCAGGATGAGGATCCCGGCATTGCCCATCTCCACGATGAGCGCGATCGGGTCCCAGATCGCCTCGCCGTAGATCAGCACCGTCGCGGACGTGACCGCGATCCCGATGAACGAGAAGACGGCCATCGCGAGCGGCAGGCCGATCGCCTGCCCGATCGCCTGCGAGCGCTGGCTCTGCGCGAAGCGGGTGAAGTCGGGGATGTTCAGGCTGAGCGTCGCCCAGTAGCCGACGTTCGCCGCGAGCGCGGGCCAGAAGAGCGTCCAGAAGCCCGGCCCCTCCGAGACGAGCACGTCCTGCGCCGCCGCGCCGAACGGTTCCGTGATGCTCCCGACGTCGACGAACGCCCAGATGAGGAGAGCGAAGCCGCCGCCGAGAAGCACGGGCGAGGCCCACGACTCGAGGTACTTGATCGCCTCCATACCGCGGATGATGATCGCTACCTGGATCACCCAGAAGATCGCGAACGCGAACCCTCGGTGCCACCCCATGTCCGCCCATCCGCTCCAGAGCTGCGTCAGGAGCGCGTCCAGCGCGAGGCCGCCGAGCCACGTCTGGATCCCGAACCAGCCGCAGGCCACGAGGGCGCGCGCGATCGCCGCGATGTTCGCTCCGCGAACGCCGAACGACGCGCGGACGAAGACCGGGAAGGGGATCCCGTACCTCGTCCCCGCGTGAGCGTTCAGGATCATCGGGACGAGCACGATCAGGTTCCCGAGCGTGATCGTGAGGAGCGCCTGCCACCAGTTCATGCCGGAGGCCATGAGCGTGGACGCGAGCAGATAGGTCGTGATCACGACCGACATGCCGATCCACATCGCGGTGATGTTCCAGGTCGACCACGTGCGCCGCGACGGGCCGGCCGGCGCGAGGTCGCGGTTGAAGTACGGCGAGTCGGCCGAGCGGCGGTCGATCTCCTCCACCTCGGCGTCCGACTTGACGGCCAGGTCGTCGAGGTTCACCACGCTCAGGTCGTCGAGCCGTGCTTCGTCGGTAACGCTTGGCATAGCCCCCTCCCTGCGTCGTTGACGGCGCCTATCTACCACACGCCTCCGACGTTCGAACGCCCGCGTTAGGCTGCGGGTCGTGCCACTCGAGCCGAGCCGCACCGTCGACGAGCTCCGCGAGCTGCGCGAGCTGACCGGAGACGACGACGGAGCGCAGCGCGTCGCCTGGACTGACACGTGGGAGCGCGCGCGCGAGTGGCTCCGCGGAAAGCTCGACGGCCTGCCGCTCGAGCAGACGATCGACCCGGCCGGGAACCAGTGGTGGACGCTGCGCGGGAAGACCGACCGGGCCGTCCTCCTAGGCGGTCACATCGACTCCGTCCCGAACGGCGGATGGCTCGACGGCGCGCTGAACGTCGTCGCCGGCGTCGAGGTGATGCGGCGGCTCGCGGAGGACGGCGAGCCGGCTGCGACCGTCCGGCTCGTCGAGTGGGCGGACGAGGAGGGCGCGCGCTTCGGGCGCTCGCTCTTCGGCTCGAGCGCCGCCTCCGGGACGATGGACGACCAGGACGACCTCCGCGGGCGCCGCGACGCGGAGGGGACCGCGCTTCCCGACGCGCTCGCGGAGCACGGCGTCGACCTCGACCGCGCCCTCGACGCGCGCTCCGAGCTCGAGGGCGCGGCCGCCTACCTCGAGCTCCACATCGAGCAGGGGCCGGTGCTCGAGTCGATGGACCTCCCGCTCGGCGTCGTCCTCGGCACGTTCGGAGTCGAACGCCACCTCGTGACGTGGCGCGGCCAGGCGGCGCACGCCGGCTCGACGCCGATGGACAAGCGCCGCGACGCGCTCGCGGGCGCCGCGAAGCTCGCGCTCGAGATCCGCCCGATCGCCAAGCGCGCGGGCGAGGGCGCGGTCTGCACGTCGGGGAACGTCGTCTGCAAGCCTGGGATCGTCACGTCCGTCGTGGAGACCGCCGAGCAGCTCCTCGACCAGCGGCACCTCGAGGGCGAGACACTCGCGCGAATGCTCTCGGAGGCGAAGGAGGCGAGCGAGCGCTTCGCGGAGGAGGAGGACGTCGAGGTCGAGTGGAGCAGGATCTGGCGGATCGACCCGATCCTCTTCGACGAGACGCTGATCGGCTTCGCCGACGAGGCGATTCGGGAGGTCGCGGCGGCGTCGCACCGGCTCCCGAGCGGCCCGCTGCACGACGCGGCCGAGGTCGCGCGCGCCGGCGTCCCGACCGTGATGCTCTTCGTCCAGAGCCTCCGCGGCCTCTCGCACACGAAGCTCGAGGACACGAAGCCCGAGCACCTCGAGCTCTCGGTCGCAGCGCTCGACCGCCTGGCCGCGCGGACGGTCGACCACGTCGCTGCCTCCGGGTAACTCCGGGTTGAATCCGTCCGCACGGTTGTCTAGGGTGGCGCCGTGGGGTCCGACCGTCCCAGGGGACGGTTCCGGGGTTGGCGCGGCGTGGCCCTCACACTCGCCGCGGTGGCAGGGGGAGCCGTCGTCGAGCCGCAACGAGCCGCCGCCGAGACGGCGTACGTCCGTAGCTCCGCGGAATTCCAGGCTGCCGTCGACCGGTTTCGCTGGAGCGGCGGCAGGATCGTCCTGCGCGGTGCGCGCTACGACCTCCTCACCGTCGGCCCGCGCGGCTCGGCGCGCCTGACGATCCGCGGCACCCGGAACGCGTCCGTCGGCCTGATCCGGCTGAACAGCGCGCGCAACGTGACGATCGTCCAGGTGCGCATGACGCCGCGCGGAGCGCCCGCCGGCGTCGCGGGCTCGAACGTCCGGTACGTGAAGCTCGACCGCGTCGTCGTGACGGGCGGGACGACCGGGATCAAGGCGAACGTCGCCCTGCTGGACTCCTACGGGATCACGATCCGGAAGAGCCGCTTCTCGCGCTGCGGCGACCTGACCGTCTGCTACCTGACAGGGCGCAGCAGCCTGATCCGGATCCTCAAGAACCGCTTCCGCAACTGCTACGGGTGCGACTTCATCCGGGGGAACTTCGGCCACGACCTCGTCATCCGCGACAACCGGTTCGACCGGTCGCTCGTCGGGCCCTGCGGAACGGACAACGCCCGCTGCAACCACCAGGAGATGATCGAGCTCCACAAGGGTCGCTACCTGACGATCGAGCGGAACCGCTTCGGCGTGTACGAGCCGCCGGGCGCGGGGCAGATCGCGCTCTTCGGGTCCGTGAACGACGTCCGCATCCGCAACAACCTCTTCCTGCGCACCGACCGGCGGGCTCCCGGCCTCGTCGCGCGGGTCGGGATCAACCTCGGCGGCTCCGTCAAGCACCCGAAGCGCGTCGTGATCGCGCACAACACGATCCTCTCCGGCCGACCGCACTGGCGCGGCTTCGCGAACTCGATCCGCGTCAAGCCGACCTACGCGTTCATGCGGGTGGCGGACCGGCCGGTGATCGCCAACAACATCATCCGGCTTGCCCGCACGCCGCACTACTTCTGCCGGGGCGCCCGCCTCACGGCCGGGAACCTCGTCGAGCGCGGCGAGACCTGCTCGAAGGGCGACCTCCTCGGGCCCGCGAACCTGAACGCGCTCGGGCGGCCGACGGCGGCCTCCGTGAACGTGATCGGCCGCGGCGTCCCCCGCTGGAAGACCCGCTTCGACATGCGCCGTATCCCGCGCGATGCCGACCCGGATGCCGGCGCGTTCGAGTACGTCGCCCCGACCGGCGGCTAGCGGAGCCGGAGGGCGACCGGCTCGCGCAGGCTCTCCCGCCGGCGCCACGCGAGCGAGCCGACGGCGCCGGGCACGAGGACGAGCCCGCCGAGCGCGGCCGCGACGTCCGCGGCCGTGAACGCGACCGGTCCGGCGACGAGCGGATTGGGGACGCCGCCCCAGACCGGGAGCGAGAGGAGGTTCCCCGCCGCACCGCCGAGCAGGACGCCGCCCGCGAACGCCAGCCCGGGCGACCCGACGGCGACGAGCGCGAGCGCCCACCCCGCCGCGACTCCGGCGAGGAGCAGGTAGCCCCAGCCGCGCTCGTGCACGGGCGTTGCCGCATCGACCGCGAGCGCCTTGTGGAGGAGATCGGCGCCGGCGACGAGCGCCGCGGTGGCCGAGAGGACGAGGGCGACGCGGGTCACGCGCCCATTCTGCCGCCTCAGCGGGGTCGGCGGCCGCGGCGGCG